>NZ_CP034443.1:2789797-3091911 GCF_003952365.1 Mesorhizobium sp. M9A.F.Ca.ET.002.03.1.2
CCGCGCGGCCGCACTCCCAAATCGCCTGGCAGACACCGGCCAAGTTCGCCACCACCTTCAATCCGCGACGGTCGCTCGCGCTGCGCTATGCGAAAGGCTCCGCGCCAGCCCCCGTCGCTTCACCCGCCCAGCAGCGCACAACCCACGCCGGAAACGAACCCAAAACTGGAGAAACTCGGGGCGACGTCATTTAGATTCCACCCATGCAGAGGTACTTCATTTCGAGGTAGTCTTCGAGCCCGTGGCGGGAACCCTCCCGCCCGATGCCGGACTGCTTCATGCCGCCAAAGGGCGCCGCTTCCGAAGACATACGCCCCGTATTGATGCCAATCATGCCATATTCCAATGCCTCGGCCACGCGCCAGACACGCCTCAGGTTCGAGGCATGGAAATAGGCGGCGAGCCCGTAAATCGTGTCGTTTGCCTCACAGACAACCTGATCCGCATCGTGGAAGCGGATGATCGGCGCCAACGGCCCGAAAGTCTCCTCTTGCGCAACCGCCATGATGCTGGAGATCTCGGTGAAGGCTGTGGGTTGAAAACGTTCGGCCCCGCATCGAATTATCCCACCCTTAGCAACGGCATCTGCGATGTGGGACTCGATCTTGGCCAAAGCATGCATGTCGATGAGTGGTCAGACGTCCACTCCCGGAGCGAAGCCGTCGCCAACCGATAAGTGCCGGACTTTCTCCACGAACTTCTCGACGAACTCATCGTGAACGCTCGATTGGACGTAAAGCCGGTTCGATGAAACGCAAGTCTGGCCGGCATTGCGGAACTTCGCCTGGATCGCCCCGTCAACGGCAGCGTCAATATCCGCGTCGTCGAAGACGATGAAGGGCGCATTGCCGCCGAGCTCGAGGCTGACCTTCTTGATCTAGTCCGAGCACTGGCGCATGAGCAGTCGGCCAACCTCGGTGGAGCCTGTAAAGCTGATGTTTCGGACCTTGGCATTGGAGCAGAGTTCGCGGCCCCACGCGATCACCTTCGGACGCATAGACCAGGTTGACAACGCCGTCAGGAAAGCCGGCTTGCTGCGCGAGGGCAAACATTGCACCTGCCACGAGCGGCGTCGGTTCAGCAGGTTTGAGCACGATCGCGCAGCCCGCCGCCAGGGCCGGCGAGATCTTGCGCGCCACCATCGACGCTGGGAAATTCCATGGCGTAATCGTGCCGACGACACCGATCTGCTGATTGATCACCATCATCCGACGGTCTGTAGACGGTGCGGAGATCGTCTCGCCATAGATGCGATTGGCTTCTTCGGCGTACCATTGCAGATACGCGGCCGCATGCGAAACCTCCGACTTGGCTTCGGCAAACGGCTTGCCCATTTCCGCAGTCAGAATCGCGGCGAGATCGCCTGCATGGCGATGATCAGCTGATGCCATCGCCAAAGAAGGTCGCTGCGCTCTCGGGCGGTCAGCGCCGCCCATCCAGGCTGCGCGACATAGGCCTCGTCTACCGCAGCCCGTGTCTCCTCCACGCCCATGTCGGACGTCCTGCCAGCACTTCGCCGCTCGACGGGTTGAGGACCACAAATGACCGCTCGCGAACTGACGTGCCAAGTGCCGGCAGGCGATGGACGGCGCCAAACAGGTCCGGGGATTTCAGTGGCGGATCATCGGCAGGCACAGGGGCAAACCGGGTTCCTCTCAAAGGCAGCTGATATGTATAATCGGCAGAGCCTCGGCGTGTACTCCGCACCTGCGGGTCCTTATAGGGCCTCGGCCATACGGCTGGTAGACCATCCACTCAACTTGAAAGGGAGAATTCTTGAACGCTTCTGGTCGATGGCTTGCGGTTCTCATCAGGTGCAAACTGAACAATGGACATCGGCTTCCCGACCGCGCGTACCGGCCATCGGTCCGAATAGCAGCAGTGCAGCCAAATGCCTTTTTTGAGCATCATCGGATTGAAATTGCTTTCAAAAGTCCTCGATCTTGCCGCCCCCCATCGCGAGCGCCACAAACGGGCGTGGAAAATCAAAAGGGACCACAATCGAGAATCAGCACGGTGATGCCTTCTTTGCGACCGTAGGCACGCAGATCATCTGCCAGCTGGGCTCGGGACCGTGCAGGTCGCGCCCCAAAAAACGAGAAGGGGGGTCGTTGTGGTGGAAGAGGTCGGGGATTTTCGAAAGAGCGTCGTTTACGGCGGGTCGTCCCTGTAGAGCATTCCCCTCGAATGCGACCGCCTTCAAAGGAGGACTTGCCATCGACGCCACGCTGATAACCGCTGCTGGCAAGCTGGAACTCAATACCGGTTAATTGCACTGAGGGCGGCGGCAACCACCCCTCGAAAACTTTTTGCCCGGGGGCTTAAGCTCGGAAAGAGTGTTCCTTATCATATTGTGTTCAAAGTAAATGGACGTGGTGCGTTTCGTGGGTTGAATCACATAAAGTAGTCTGTGTTAACGTCTGCCAAACCACGTTCCCTTGCCGGTTCCATGTTGGGGCTAGATGGTTTATTTCGACCAGGGTTGCCACATGTTTTTTGACGGTGTTCCGGTTTGCACCGGTCAGGTTGACGATCTCGCCAATGGTCATTCGCCCGCGCTCCTTGAGGGCTTCAACTATTTGAAGGGAGAGTTCCGGAAGCGTACCGAGCACGAGACGCTCGCGCTCGATTTTCTTCTCAAGCCGCTGCTTTTGCTGCTGAAGAGCGCGCAGGAAATAAACAGCCCAGCGCTGCCAATTAGGCCTCGGACTGCGGATCGTTTTTTGAGTTTGCCGAAGCGCCAGATAGTAGCCCTCCTTGCTGTTCTCGATCACGCTTTCGAGCGAAGAGTAAGGCACATAAGCATAGCCACTGCGCATCAGCAGAAGCGTCGTCAGAACGCGATAGCCTTCCATTGCCGTCCTGGAATGGATGGATCTCCAAAAAGACCACCGTGAACATTGCCACGACGAGCAGAGATCTCGACCGCATCGACTGCGCCAGCCGACGCCCGAAGGGATTGTGCAGACGATCGAGCGGTTACGTCGCCGGCGCTAGAAAATAGGCCCTCCACTGAGCATCTATCATTAGCCTGAACTTTCGAGCCCTTGCCAAGCTTTGTCGGGGCGGTCTCGCCCATCACGGCTGGGAAGTGCGGTCCATGGAAACCGGCGTATCAGTTAGATCGATCATCTATGCAAACCCTTCGATGCGTTCGTGGACAATCGCGCGCATTTGCTCCGCCATCTTCGCGCCTTGAGAGCCGTCTGATAGAGGCGGCGGCAATTCGAGGTGGTTGAGCGCGCGTGAGAGGGCTGCAACAAGATCGTCGATGCTGGTATCCGCATCGGCTGCCTTGAGGCCAGCCGTGCTCGCGAAAGCCTTGAAGTCGGCGCGCCGCAGACGATCGTCCTTGCCGTTCAGCTTGAGGGCCATCCGGTCTTTTTCGAGGCGTGGAAACACGCGAGTCGTGACCGCGTCGTAGAGCGGAGCCATGCGAACTGAGCTGAATTGCGTGCTGCCGGGCTCTGCGATTTCCAGCAGTGCCATGTTCTTCAGGTGCATGTCGCCATCGGCGATCAGCCAGGCGAATAAGGATCGCTTCAGGACAAGCAGGACGTCTTCTTCGGGAGAGGTCGATAGCGGCCTTAGTGCCCGCGCGATGCGCTCCATCGTGCCGTCGTATTTTGCTTCGGTGGGCACGCCAAGTACCGAGCAGAAGTCCTCAAGCGCGAGCAGGTGTTTGTCCTCGAGGCTCGTTCTGATATCGAACCGCTCCACGAGTAGCGCCGGAGGCATCCCGTCAGGCATCGGGACGAGCGCTGTCGCGGGCGTCTTGAAACCGGCCGCGCTGCCCAAAGCGAGCGACTGCCATTCGATAACTGGCAGGGCCTCAAATCCGCCCGTACCCGCAGGTTGAGAATGTGGGTAAAAGGCCGGCCGATACTGGGAGAGAGGGTGCCATCCGCACTGAGGAACATAGGCGCTTTGATCTGAACACCCGAAAGGCGAGGCGTATCAGTACGCTCGAATATCTGTGCGAGATTGCGTTCGAAACTCTGCTCCAGGTCGCCGCGACCCGGCCCTGCATACTGGCCAGTGAAGACAGTGTTTCTAGTGAAGCCATTGAGCCGGGTTAACAGGATGTCGGGCGGCAGGGCGGAGAGATCGCTCGCACGCTCGACGATGGTGATGTTGGACATGTAGCGTTTGCCCGAGCGTAGCGTCGCGCGCTCGTCGCGGTCGTTCAACACTGACTCAAGCCAGCCTTCAGGCAGCAGCGACAGAATGAAAGGAGGGAGCTTGCCCGGCGTGGTCTGGCGAACAAGTGGCGGGCCCTGATCGTCTGCATTCCAGCGCCACTCAAAACCATCATGTGTGAGATTTCCGAGCGGAGCGCCGTGCCACGCCACGATCAGATCGAGCGCGGCTCCGTTGCGTGCCGGTTCTGTGGTCAGTGGAGGGCGGAGGAAAAAGCGCTCGGCGTGCTCGCCCTCGCGATACCACTGGTTCGCGCGGGCAAGCGCCCATGTCGCGTCGGCAGCGCCCTGGGCGCTGCCGTATTGTTCTATGAGGCGGTTCGCGATTGCCTCGCGCATCGTCTCGTCGATGGATGCCGCGTGTTCGCTGCGCAGGCGGAAAGCTTCGAGGAAGCGCTGGCGCATCGAGGAGACGTCGATCCGGATTTCTCCCATTCCATCATCGACAATCGCTTGAGCGACTGATGGGTGGTCGGGAGCTGCGTTCTGAATGATTTCCAGCAAGCGCAAGCGCCTGCGCTGTATTCGTCGCCCGCTCAGGAACAGGCGGCCATCCCGGGTCGGGCCGAGAAGCACAGCGCTCGCCGCCGAGAGGTAAGCGTTGGGATACAGGTATTTGGCGATGCGGACGGCGTGCTTGAGTATCGTGGCCTCGATATCCTCCCCGGCATCGACATAGATGCCGCGCATTAGCTGGACGAGCTTGCCCGTTTCAGCCTGATAGTGGCTGCGGGTTTTATCGATGTTTTCCCCAACGAGGTGAAGGGCCATTTTCTAACTTTCCCGTATCTGATATACGGGAAAGCTAGCATAATCGGCTTCATATTCAAGAGTTTCTAACTTTCCCGTATTTGGTATACGCAAAAGTTAGAATACTTTCTCGGAACGACGGCGTTCTTCGGGTCGGGAATCGAACCACGGGAGAGAACCTGGTCTGCGAAGGCGAGCAGGCAGAACTCAAGGCGTTCATTCTGCCACACCATAGTCGGATCAGCCACACGTAGGTCGGCGAGTCCTTCAGCTATTGTAGAGCGTGGGATTATTCGCTGTCACGGGCCAACGCCCATAATCGCGGGCTCGGCCGAAAGCAGCTTCTTCGCCGCCGCCCTGCCTGCTCGAGGATCACCTGCTCGATGAGGGCCGGGCGGCGCTGGATGTAGTCTATGCCGAGTTTGTCGAGCTGCAACCCGACAAGCGTGGCGGAAATCGGCCTGGAGGAACCCAGATTGTCGATAGCATAGGCACCGATCAGATACTTCTTGCTCGCTTCGAGTTCGGCCGCTGTTGGGCCTGTGTCCACCAGCTCCTTGATTAGTTGTCTTATCAGGTCGAGCGTCTCGGCCGCCCTGTCGGCGCGCGTCGACGTCGTCACGACAAGCATGTTGGGCTGGTAGTCTTCCAAGCTGGACGAGACACCGTAGGCAAGGCCGCGCTTTTCGCGCACTTCCTGGAACAGACGTGAGGTAAATCGTGAGCCTCCGACTATATCGTTCATCAGCTGTCCCGCGTAGAATTCCGGGTCGTTGCGTCCCATGGCGGGAAAAGCCGCTGGAGCGAAGTCTGGGGGAGGGCGTTGCGACCTGCGTCCGCTCGCCGCTTCGGGGTGACATCAGGTACGGGGGCGAGCGCCTGTTTCTGAGGCAAATCGCCGAACAGCTGGTCGAGCCTTGCTCTCAGGGCTTTGGCATCTATGTCGCCTACGACCGCCACATGCAGCCCGTCGCGGGCGAAAGCGGCTTTGTGGAAGGCGCTTAGATCGGCGGGCGTTACGCTGGTCAGGCTCCCTTGGGCGGTCTCGAATACGGATGCGTGCCGTAGAGTCCGCGCCGCCAGGCCAGCTCGGGGATCGCGTGAGGTTCGCGCTCATCGGCAATGATTTCGGAGAGAAGCTGGGCGCGTATGCGGTCGAAAACTGCTGGTATAGCCGGCTGCGGGTCCCGCCGCCGAGGATGTCGGCCAGCAGTCGAGCGCCTCGGCCTCGCCGGGTGCGGCCGTATGATAGGACGGCACCATCCATTGCGTGGAAAAGCGCGGCACCGAAATGCGCACGCCGGTCAGCGTCACCGTGCGCTTGGCGTTTTGCTCCGGCTCGACTGGGCGGATGCGGGTTAGACCAGGAGCCGTCGGCACGGTTCCCTACGTCTTATCGGCCAGCGCCTTGACCGTTTCCGGCTCGACATCGCCGGCCACCACCAGGACGGCGTTGCTGGGCGTGTAATATTTGTCATAGAAGGCTCTGGAGTCGGTGCCGTAGCGGATCGTGTTGGAATTTGGCGGAGCAGCCTCCGGTAAATTGAGGTTATCGGTTCATGCGGCGAGGTCAATCTGCTGATCGAGTGGCTTGGCGGGGAGCGTGTGCCATCCGTCGATTTTTCGCATCGAGATTTCGCCGGACGCAATCAACGCCCAGAACAACATTGCCGCGGTTTCGGCCGAAGGCAGCACGGTCTGGGTCTTGATGCGCCGCTTGAACTCTTCATGCAGACGCTCGATCGCGTTTGTAGTTCTGGTGCGCTTTTCCACTGGCTCGGCGGCAGGCGCGTGAAGGCGAAGAGGCGCTCACCGGCCTCCTCCAGGCTGTCGGCCACCGCCCGGCACTTGAGCCGCCATTTGCGCAGGAACGCCTTGCGGCGGCTCTCGATCTCCTCCGGCGTGGCCGCGTAGATCATGTCGGTGTAATCGGCGCTGATCTCCTCGTGCAGGCGCTCGGGAGCGTGGGCGAGCAGGTTGCGGTGCTTGTGAACCGTGCATCTTTGAACCGGCACCCCGTCCCACAGCCCAGCGATCGCCCCGTCCAAGCCGGGTGCGCCGTCGACGATGAGGAACTCAGGGCGGCGGAGGCCGCGTGCGACGAGATCGTCGAGGATCGCCCGCCAGGCCTCGGTCGTCTCGCCGCCCATGTTCTTGACCGCGAGCAGGATCTTCTGGCCGTCCGCGCGCACGCCGATGACAACGAGCAGCGGGATCGAGGTCGCCTTGCGGTCGAGCCTGACACGAACCACCGTCCCGTCGAGGATCAGGCGCACGATCGGGCTCGTCGGCCAGCGAGCGACCCTTCCAGGCGTCCCAGTCCGTCTTCACCTTGCGCCAGGTGCGGCTGACGACGTCCTTGCCGATCGCGCCGCCGAACAAGGCGGCAAGCGCACGACGGACGCGTCGCGTGTTCGTGCCCGCCAGGTAGCTCGACGCGATCAGTGCGTCGGCGGCCTTCGTGCGCCGCTGATAGGCGCGCAGAGCCTTGCTCCTCCATTCCACCGTCTTGTCCTCGTCGACATCGAGGCGCGCCCGCGTAACCGTGATCTCAGTGGTGCCGAAGGTCCCCGTCAGCGTGCGCGTCCGGCTGCCGTGGCGGTGGCCGGCGACACCGGTGGTCTCATCACTGGCGCGCCGCCGGCTGCCGGCCATAACGGGGACGGGCAAGCACCGCTTCCAACTCGGTCTCGAGCATCGTCTCGATGAAGCCGCGCACCCGCTCGCGCAGGCCAGCTTCGATCGGATCAAACCAGTTGTCGAAAAGATAGCTCGTCGCCTCATCCCCCGGGATGAACGGCTTCGGCTTTCATGGTAGTCCTTGTCATGGCGTAGTATCCTGTCCGGCACCGCAAGGCCGGATGATTCGAGGTTGACACCCCGGAGACTACGCCAACTCACAATTCCAACCACTCCCGCGACGGCACCTTGGCAGTCATCTGCTCGGCAATCAAATCGAGCGGGACTTCGCTCTTGCGGGACTTCTCGAAGAGGAGGCGGGTTCTGCGAACCCAAGTCATCGCGACCACACGCCGGCGACAAGGATTGAGACCCAGCCGCCGTCGAGCACTTTCATGATATTCGCCGAGAAGAAGCCGACATCGACCACCCCGAAGACGAGCGCAAGGCCGAGCGCCGGGAGGAGCGTCCACCTCCAGATACGCCTCATCACGATGTGGAGCAGGATTGTCGTCACAACCATTTCGCCCGTGACCGATATGCCATAGGCTGACGGGAGGGCGCTGGACTCACCAAAGCCGATGACCGCAACATGACCGACCATGCGAGCAGCAGGTTGACGCGCGGCAGGTATATCTGCCCGAATTGCATTTCGGATGTATGCCGGATTTCGAAGCGCGGAAGCATGTTGAGCTGGACGGCCTGTCGCACAAGTGAATAAGCGCCGGAATCACGACCCGGCTGGCGATCACAGTTGCCGCCGTAGCCATCACCACCATCGGCACCAACGTCCAGCCGTGGTCATCTCGAAGAATGGATGTCAGATCGTCCCGCCTCGGGAAAGAACGAACGCGCCCTGCCCGAAATAGTTAAGCAGCAGGCACGGAAATGCGATCGCCAGCCAAGCCAGCACAATCGGCCGGCGGCCAAAATGACCGAGATCAGTGTAGAGCGCTTCAGCCCCGGTTACGGAAAGGCTCCGCGGGCGGCATACTGCCTTGCCGAAGGGGCCATAAATGCTGCGCATCTACACCGGCCAGAACGGCCATCTGACAGCAATTGACGGCTTGCCGGAGGCCGAAGCTCTCGGTGCTCTCTGGCTCGACCTCCTCAACCCGACTGTTGAGGAAGTGAAGCTTGTTAAGGCGCATCTGGCCATTGATATCCCGACGCGCGACGAGATGGCGGAAATCGAGTTGTCGGACCGTCTTTATCATGAAGACGGCGCCGAGTTCATGACGATCACCGCGGTCGCGAATATCGAGGGCGAGGACCCTGTCAAAGCGCCGGTTACCTTCGTTATCAAGGGCCAGACGCTCGTCACTGTCCGCCACGCCGAACCGAAGCCGTTCTTGATCTATGCGGCGAAAGCACAGCGTACTAGCGGCCCTCCCTGCACGTCCGGCGAATTGGTGATGCTGGGTCTGATCGAAGCGATCATCGACCGCGCGGCCGACACGCTTGAGCGCATCGGCGACGAGATTGATGCACTCTCACGCGAAATTTTTCGCAACACGTCTCCGAGCGCCTCGAAGAAAACACGCAACCTTCAATCCCTTGTCGAGCGAATCGGCCGGAAGGGTGAGCTGCTGACGAAAATTCAGGAGAGTCTCGTGAGCATCGCGCGGCTCGTCTCCTACCATAGCGCGAGTGACTCGACCAGCTGGGCAGTCGCGTCGTCCGGTCGCAAGTTGCAGAAGGAAATCCGGCAACGTATCAAGCTCGTCCAGCGCGATGCCACGTTCCTCAGCGACCATGCGACCTTCCTGTCCAACAAGATCAACTTCCTGCTGGACGCGACGCTGGGTCTCATCAATCTGGAGCAGAACCAGATCATCAAGATTTTCTCGGTCGCTGCCGTCGTGTTTTTGCCGCCGACGCTGGTTGCCTCGATCTACGGCATGAACTTCGATGCCATGCCCGAGCTAAAATGGCTTCTGGGCTATCCTTTTGCGCTGGGTCTGATGGTGCTCTCCGCCGTGGTTCCGTATCTCTTTTTCAAGCGGCGCGGTTGGCTGTGAAAGGAAATAGGCTGGTTCGGGGCGCTTACTGAAAGTCCCACGTCCCGGAGCGGTCGCGCAGCTCAGCGAATTCGACATCTTGACTATCGCACGACACGTTGGCCTCGAGGTTGAGCAGCTCAAGCGGGACATGGAAGACCGCGCCATCGAAAACGTCCTCGAGCGCAATTGCGCGCTCGCCAAGGAGCTGTACATCAACGTCACGCCGGCGTTGGTTCTCGGCGACGAAGTGATTTCAGGTGTGCTCAAGATTCACACGCTGGAACGCTTCATCGCCAAAGAGCGGGAAGAAGCTAAGCGTCGTGCCGGATCACCAACTTCGGCATTTTGACAGCGTGGCGGCCGGTGCGATCCCGTTCTCTGGCCACGAGTGCCGCCTCTCGCGTCGGGCCAAATCTCTTATATGGTCCGGCAACGCGGTAGTGGGCGGACCAAGCCGTTCTATGCAGCGCACCAGACAAAGGGCAATGACCAAAGCCGTCCCGGACATCGCATCGGAGTTCAACGTCTTTGCACCAATGCCCAGCAATGGTCGCCGCGACAAACAACGCCCGCAAACGGGCGCTGTGAGCCGCCGTCGTTCAACGAAAGATCACCAACGGATGTCCCGAGGAGGCCCCATGAATCGCTGCACATCAGCATTTGCAATTCTTGCTTTCGGCACGTTCTGCACATCGTCGACCATCGCCATGGCGGCGCATTCGACCACCTATTCAGCGCCCGACAAGAGCGTCGTGTTCTTGGTGGCGTTGGCTACACCTGGCTAAAGGGCAACGAGCTTTTCTACGACGAAGTGGGCAATCGTATCAGCAAATTGATCTGGGAAACCGGCGCGCCGGTTCTGACCACCGGGCTAAAGGCCGAGGTCTGGAAGAACTGGACCATCTCAGCCAACGGCGTATTGCCGGACAGGATTGGTCGGATCAGTCAATCCACCCCGACACCCGCCTTGACCGCTACATCAACCTTGACATGGCAGCAGGCCCAGACTTCGTGATCAACGATGCCACGGTTATCAACCTTCATGGTGGCTTCAAATACACCAACATGAAGTGGAAGGCCTATGGCGGTTCGTACATATAGAGTGGGGACGGCTTCGGCTTTCGCGAGGATCGCGGCAAGTTCCCGGACGGCGAACCGGTCATCGATTACGAACAGCGCTATTTCGGCCTGTTCCTTGGCGCGAAAGCGACCACGACGCTCGGGAACTTGACGCTCTCGGGTCTGCTCCGCAGCGGCTTCACCGTTGATGCAAGCGCTGTTGACCATCACTGGCTGCGCGAGGAGGGGCGCGGCCTGCGATTTGAGGACGACTTCTTCACGGTGCCGTTCATCTCGGCCGGCGCCAAGATCGATTATCAGATGACCGACCGCGCCAGCGTCTTCCTGGCCGGCAATGTCGACAAATATTTTCGCAACAAAGGCTGAAAACGGCCTACAGCATCGCGACCGGCGAACAAGGAGCCCACAAGGATAGCGCTGGCATGGACTTCTATGCCTTGACCCTGTCGGCCGGCTTCAAGCTGACGTTTTAAGCGCAGTCATTTCTGACGCTGAGCACGTAAGACCATGCGTGCATTAAGGACGCACAATGCCTCTGCGCGCAATCCATTCAATCGCGGCTATCCAAGCGGCGCCGACGTCGGCCAGGATCTCAGGATTGTCCGGGCGGTCCGCCAGGCCTGGTATGGCCGGCGTGGAGGTGTTGTCCGCCGGTCATCCCGTCGATTTTAAGGTCCCGACGGCCGTCTGGCACCGGTGCGCGAGCCGCCAGAAAAGCGTGGCCTTCCGCGCGATCCCGAAGCCACAAACCGTGAGAACCCGTGCGACACCGCCGCATCACGTCGTGTCAAGGCGTAAGGCAATTTCCTTGTTCTACATCCTCTCGCTGGCCAGCAGCACTATCCGCGCCCGTCGCGGCAGGCCTTGCGCCGTGCCTCGACGCCGGACCAGACCCTCCAGTTCACTCGGCTCTGCTGCGGAGCCAGCGCCTTGAGCAGCGGCCAACCTGGACTCGTCCCGTCCTCGAAAAGCAAATTGTTACGCAGATGCTTGTCCACCCTGACCCGAGCCATCCTCCTGCACGCTTTCGCCGTTGCGCGCGACGAAGACCGCAACGCTTCATCGCGCTTGGCGTAGTGGCACCAGGGACCGCCCATCGAATGACTCATGCGAGGCATCTCAAGGCTGTCCGCGGTCCAGCGCCAGATCTCCGCCTCGCCCGAGGCGCGCAGAGCTGGCCGGTTGTGCAGGAGCCGTAGGCAATATTCGCCGTCCTTGTTCGGATGGGTAACGCTTGCGTCTCCCGTCGCATTCTACCTCGCTTTCCGAACGTAGCCGTGATGCGAACTCTTGCTGCATATAAAGTCGAATCAGGGGGATTTGGATCATACGATACGGAGGCTTGACTTTGGCAGTCGCTCTGCGACATTACCTATATAAAGGTCGAAATGAGGTGATATGGCTCCTGGATAGGTCACGGAGACCCGAATGACGGCAACGCATAAACGCACCTATTCGCGCTACGCAATGGAAGCGCTTGGCCTTTTCGGTAAGACCATCCGGCTGGGCCGGATGCAGCACCGGTTAACCGCACAGGAGTTAGCCGAGAGAATCGGTGTTTCACGCAGCACCCTGCAGCGCATCGAGAAGGGCGATCCCAAAGTTGAAATCGGACTGATGTTCGAAGCTGCTGCCATTGTCGGTGTGAAGCTGTTCGATGCGGACGGCAAGGGCATCACAGCCCTCACAGGCCGCATGGAAGATCGCATCGCGCTGCTGCCGAAGCACGTCTACAAGGCCGGCAAGCAGATCGTCGATGAGTTCTAAGGTCCCCAAGTACGACGAAGCCTATGTCTGGGTCTGGCTGCCGGGCGAGACCGCGCCGGTTGTCGCCGGGCGGCTATATGCCCATGACGGACTCGTCAGCTTCAACTATGGCAGGAGCTTTCGTGAACTGGGCAGCGCGATCCCGCTTTATCTCCCGGAACTGCCCCTGAAGGCAGGCGAATTGCCTTTGCTTCCTGGCCTAACCATGCCGGGATGCATCCGCGATGCTGCCCCCGATGCCTGGGGACGACGGGTTATCCTAAACCGCAAATTCGGTGTGAAGGGCGATGAAATCGCGCGGCTCGATATTTCAGAACTGACGTTCCTGCTGGAATCAGGCTCGGACCGCATCGGCGCGCTCGATTTTCAGTTTTCGCCCACGAATTACGAGCCGCGCGCACTGGCCAATGCCACTCTCGAAGAGCTTGTCCAATCGGCGGAGCGGGTAGAGAAAGGTATTCCGCTCACCCCCGAATTAGATCAGGCGCTGCATCACGGCAGCTCGATCGGCGGCGCAAGGCCAAAGGCGCTGATCGAGGACGACGCCATCAAGCATGTCGCGAAATTTTCCTCGTCTGCCGACCTTTACAGCGTCGTCAAAGGAGAATTCATAGCCATGCGGCTTGCCGCCTTGTGCGGCATCAGAGCGGCATCCGTCTCGCTCGTTCGCGCCGCAGGCAAGGACGTGTTGCTCGTCGAGCGATTCGACCGGATCAAGGTCACGGGCGGCTGGCAACGCAAATCCATGGTCTCAGCGCTGACGATGCTCGCGCTCGATGAGATGATGGCGCGTTACGCCAGCTACCAGGATTTGGCGGAGATCATTCGCCACCGATTCACCGCGCCGTCGGAAACTCTGCGCGAGTTGTTCAGCCGCATTGTCTTCAACATACTTTGCGGCAACACCGACGATCATGCCCGCAACCATGCGGCATTCTGGGACGGAGCTAAGCTCACCCTCACGCCTGCTTACGATATCTGTCCGCAGGCCCGCAGTGGCCAGGAGGCCAGCCAGGCCATGCTCATCAGCGGCAATAACCGCATGAGCCGGATCGCCTCCTGCCTTGAAGCCGCGCATCACTTCCTGCTCAGCGCGCCGGAAGCTCTTGCGATTGTTGAAGGCCAGCTCCGATGCATTGCGGAGAATTGGCCGCGTGTCAGCGAGGAAGCTACGCTATCCGGCACAGATCGCAATCTGTTCTGGGGCCGACAGTTCCTCAATCCCTACGCTTTTACGGCGCTGGAAGGGAGCGCCGACGTTCTCCGCGCTCTGGCTGACGAACTACGCAACAGTGTTCACGCCTGATCCGGCGCTGGATTTCGGACAAGCTCGGCAAGTGCAAGACGCCCACAATATGGACAATCCTGCCGTGCCAGCACGAAGACATGAACAGACTGCTCTTCGACAGCGACAACGTGCACTGCGAAGAGATGTGGAGCTGACACCGCAAGAGCCCACAGACGCGCGACTTCCCACGATACAACTCCACATAACTGAGCGTCTAAAGCGGTGCAGCCAGCCTAACATCCCGCCATCGAGCGATGATCGTCTGGTCTTTTGCCGATGACATCACGTCGGGAAAGACTTGTTCGAGCGCTTGCCGCTTCATATCGATACCGGCCCGGGCGTAGCGCATCGTTACGTTCAGCCCCGAGTGGCCTAGCCATTGACTGATGGTGGCGATGTCAACACCCGCCTTGACAAGGTGGATGGCCGTCGTGTGCCGCAAAGAGCGGTGATGGATGCTTTTTTCCGCCAGGGTGGTTGCTTCCCCCGCAGCCGTATCAACATGTTTGCGCAGCAAGTATCGACACCGATCCGGGTCAGTGGTGTGCCGCGGTCGTTGAGAAAGCCCCTTTTGCTCGGCGGGACAGGGCGATACCAGACGAAGGTCACAAATTCGAGGATTCAGGATTTCCTGAACTCGTGCATCCGTATCGAACATCAGCGAGAACAGCGCGCAATCCCGCTGTCCAGAAGGCGTGCGGCGGTCGATGCGCGCCAGGACGCTCCTGAGTTCCGGGCTCTTCGAGATATTCGACAGGTGCCACCCGCGCGCCCTCTTGAAGGGAAGTGTTACCACCAGTTGCAGCGTATCCATATTATTCGGGTGCTCCGAGATCAGGAACCGCGCTAAGGTATGCATCGCCGCCAGCCTTGCATTGCGGGTCGCAACTGCCACGCTCGACCTCAAGTGACGTGAGAAAGCTGCCGATCCTGTCGGTATTGATGTCGGAGACCGCTTCTTTCAAGAATATCTTCCCGCTCTCCGCGGCATGAGCCCGTGGCATGCTTCGGCCCAATGCGATGGATTGATGTTTCTTCATGCCACAACCTCGCTGACGAGACCGCCGAAAGCCCCTTCAAAGCGGTCGGTGGCGATCTCTTTCAGCTTTGGAAGGTAGTGCATCGATTTTTCGTGGAATGAGGACGCTGTTTAAGGGGTGATTTTCGTCCAAACGGGACCCCTTAACGATGGGGTCATCAAGATGCCTCCGGTTTGATCGGAGGCATTTGTGTTTTGGATGTTGGTTTTGGAGACGATTGCAAAGATACGTCGGCTGTCGCTGGTCCAGGGGAAGTCGATCAAAGCGATCTGCCGTGAGCTGAAGATCTCGCGCAAGGTGGTGCGCAAGGTCCTGCGTTCTGAGGAGACGGAGTTCCGCTACGAGCGCAAGCACCAGCCCTATTCCCGCATGGGAGCTTGGCGTGAGACGCTGGACCGGCTGCTGTCGGCGAATGCGGCCAAGCCGCAGCGGGAGCGGCTGACGCTGATCCGGATCTTCGAGGAGCTTCGCGGCCTCGGCTATGACGGCAGCTACAGTTCGGGGTGGCGGCATGCGCAGAGCTCGGCGGCGGATCGCGGCAGCGCCGTGGCCGAGGCCTACATTCCGTTGAGTTTTGCACCTGGCGAGGCCTACCAGTTCGACTGGAGTCACGAGATCGTCCTGCTCGACGGCGTGACGGTGACAGTGAAGGTCGCGCACATGCGGCTCTCACAGCCGCATGTTCTTCGTGAGGGCCTATCCGCGCGAGACGCAGGAGATGGTGTTCGACGCGCATGACCGGGCATTCGCCTTCTTCCGTGGCGCCTGCACGCGCGGCATCTACGACAACATGAAGACGGCGGTGGACGCGATCTTCATCGGCAGGGACCGCCGCTACAGCCGCCGCTTTGCGCAGATGTGCGGGCATTACCTTGTCGAGCCGGAGGCCTGCACACCGGCGGCCGGCTGGGAGAAGGGGCAAGTCGAGAACCAGGTCGGGCTGGTGCGCGAGCGCTTCTTCACACCGAGGCTGCGCTTCAAGACGTTGGAGGATCTCAACGGCTGGCTGGACGACAAATGCGTTGCCTAATGCCAAGGCGTGTCGGCATCCCGAACAGGGTGAGCGCACGATCTGGGACGTATTCGAAGAAGAACGCGCCAGCTTCATTCCCTATGCCGGTCGCTTCGACGGCTACCATTGCATTCCCGCGTCGGTGTCGAAGACCTGCACGGTGCGCTTCGACAACAACAAATACTCGGTGCTGTCGAGCGCCGTCGGTCGGCCGGTCGAGATCCATGCTTATGCCGACCGCATCGTCATCCGCCAGGATCGCGCGGTCGTCGGCGAGCACGCACGCTCTTTCGGCCGCAACGAGGTCGTCTACGATCCCTGGCACTACGTGCCGGTGCTGGCCCGCAAACCGGACGGCCTGCGCAACGGCGCGCCTTTCCGGGAATGGGTTCTGCCATCAGCCATGGAGAAGGTGCGCCGCAAGCTAGGGGCGGCCGATGACGGCGACCGGCAGATGGTGTCGATCCTCACCTGCGTCCTGACCGACGGATTGAGCGCGGTCGAGAGCGCCTGCCAGGAAGCGCTCGAGCATGGCGTCTGTTCGGCGGCGGTGATCCTCAACATCCTGGCCCGCAGCCGCGATCCGGCGCCGGGCACGATCCTTTCCATTCCCCAGGCCCTGACGCTGGCTCACGAGCCGGTCGCCGACTGCGCCCGCTATGACAGTCTCAGGAGGACAAACGGAAACGCACCGAGGTTCTGGAACTGATGGGGGCGCTGAAGCTCTACGGGATGCGCAGCGCCTATGACGAGATCATGGGCGTCGCCATCAAGCGACGGCACGAGCCGCCCAGGATCGTCGGTGATCTCTTGCAAGCCGAGATATTGGAGAAGCAGGCCCGCTCCATCAAATACCAGTTCGCCGTCGCCAAGTTGCCGCTGGCCAAGGACATCGACGACTTCGACTTCGCCGACACGCCGGTCACCGAACCCCTGATGCGCGATCTCGCCCGGCGGCGCCTTCGTCGCCGATCAGCGCAACATCGTTCTGGTCGGCCGCCTTCACGGGTCACCCAACTCGCGCGGAAGGTCGACCGCATTGCGACGGGCGCGTGTCGACTTCCCAACCATGTCAGACAGGAGACACAACGCTATCGGAGCGATCGCATTGTCCGAAACGATTTTCCCAGTTGGCACGACGGTTGCGGTCCTATGCGCAAAAGCAAACTAGACCTGAGAGCCGCACCGCATGAATGTAGCCTCCCAACCTCTCGCGCCTGTGGCGCACCACGAAGCCGGGCACGCGGTGGCCGGCATCGTTTTGAAGCGTCAGATGTTCGACGACGACCGTGAATTCCCTGCTTTCTCAAGTGTTAGTATTTACCCCGACCCCGGTGACGGAGATTACTGTGGTGTTGTCATGGGCCTGGCTTTTTATTTAGCGCAAGGATTCACCTCGAAGCGAAAGCCGATTTTCGAGGACGATATGGATCGATATTTGGAACGCGATGATGCGATCCGGGAGATAGTTACGTGTCTGGCAGGTCCTTTTGCAGAATCCGCATTCGAAGGCTATCTGGACCCGTTCGATATGGCGATGAATGCGTCCGACGAGAATGAGGGGAGCAGCGACTACGCGAATGCCGAGCGAATCTATCGTGAGTTGCGGTTCCTGATGCCGCGCCGCCCCGATTGGGGGCGGATCGAAGATCGCACGGCCCGGCTAGTACTCGATCACTGGTCGGCCATCGAAGCATTGGCCGCGCATTTGCTGGTCAAGCATGATCTCCAATTCGATGAGGCGCTGACGATTGTTGCGCCGCATCTTCCGCCCATGCCAGCAGCTACGCCGCCAGAGCGTCCATTTCCGCCGCCTGCTTGATCAGCCATTCGATGTGATTTGACCACATCTGCAACACCTCGCGCTTTTCCTTGACGTAGGTATAGAGATTGTAGATTTCGCCCATGTCTATCAGGGACGCCCGCCTTGTGATTCAGTATGTGCTCGATGACGTGTGGCAATACCTGCCGCCTGCCGAGATTTGTCGCGAGTGTCCTGCGCAGATCGTGAAGGGTCCAGTTCTCCAAAGCCACCCCGTCGATATTGACCTTGCCGTCTAGAGCCTTCTTGCCCTTCGCGTAGCCTGAGAAGTGGCTTTTTTCGTTGCCCCTCGCAGGGAAAACAAACGTGTCATTGGTCTTCGGTACCGACTGGAGGACCGACACCGCCAGTGTGGACTGCGGAATAAGCGTAGGCTCTTCGTTCTTCGTGCGGTCACCCGATAGTTCCCATGTTCCGGCTTCAAGGTTGAGTTCAGACCAACGCATCGCGGCAACTTTCCAGACCCAGCATCCCTCCGCATCGCTGCCGTCGAAGGCGTGGGTCATGATCGGACGAAGAGCGCTCGCACCGATCGGCCGACCCCGTTCGAGGAAGGGCGTGATCTGGTCGGCGACATGCAGAATCCGGGTGGCGCGGCTGGTCCGGGCTGACCGACGGATTGAGCGCGGTCGAGAGCGCCTGCCAGGAAGCGCTCGAGCACGGCGCATCGTCGGCGGCGGTGATCCTCAACATCCTGGCCCGCAGCCGCGATCCGGCGCCGGGCACGATCCTTTCTATTCCCCAGGCCCTCACGAGCCGGTCGCCGACTGCGCCCGCTATGACAGTCTCAGGAGGACAAACAGCCATGGAACGCACCGAGGTACTGGAACTGATGGGAGCGCTGAAGCTCTACGGAATGCGCAGCGCCTATGACGAGATCATGGGCGTCGCCATCAAGCGACGGCACGAGCCGCCCAGGATCGTCGGTGATCTCTTGCAGGCCGAGATATTGGAGAAGCAGGCCCGCTCCATCAAATACCAGTTCGCCGTCGCCAAGTTGCCGCTGGCCAAGGGCATCGACGACTTCGACTTCGCCGACACGCCGGTCACCGAACCCCTGATGCGCGATCTCGCCCGGCGGCGCCTTCGTCGCCGATCAGCGCAACATCGTTCTGGTCGGCCGCCACGGGGCACCCAACTCGCGCGGAAGGTCGACCGCATTGCGACGGGCGCGTGTCGACTTCCCAACCATGTCAGACAGGAGACACAACGCTATCGGAGCGATCGCATTGTCCGAAACGATTTTCCCAGTTGGCACGACGGTTGCGGTCCTATGCGCAAAAGCAAACTAGACCTGAGAGCCGCACCGCATGAATGTAGCCTCCCAACCTCTCGCGCCTGTGGCGCACCATGAAGCCGGGCACGCGGTGGCCGCCATCGTTTTGATGCGTCAGGTGTTCGACGACGACCGTGAATTCCCTGCTTTCTCAAGTGTTACTATTTACCCCGACCCCGGTGACGGAGATTACTGTGGTGTTGTCATGGGCCAGGCTTTTTATTTAGCGCAAGGATTCACCTCGAAGCGAAAGCCGATTTTCGAGGACGATATGGATCGATATTTCGAACGCGATGATGCGATCCGGCAGATAGTTGCGTATCTGGCAGGTCCTTTTGCAGAATCCGCATTCAAAGGCTATCTGGACCCGTTCGATATGGCGATGAATGCGTCCGACGAGAATGAGGGGAGCAGCGACTACGCGAATGCCGAGCGAATCTATCGTGAGTTGCGGTTCCTGATGCCGCGCCGCCCCGATTGGGGGCGGATCGAAGATCGCACGGCCCGGCTAGTACTCGATCACTGGTCGGCCATCGAAGCATTGGCCGCGCATTTGCTGGTCAAGCATGATCTCCAATTCGATGAGGCGCTGACGATTGTTGCGCCGCATCTTCCGCCCATGCCAGCAGCTACGCCGCCAGAGCGTCCATTTCCGCCGCCTGCTTGATCAGCCATTCGATGTGATTTGACCACATCTGCAACACCTCGCGCTTTTCCTTGACGTAGGTATAGAGATTGTAGATTTCGCCCATGTCTATCAGGGACGCCCGCCTTGTGATTCAGTATGTGCTCGATGACGTGTGGCAATACCTGCCGCCTGCCGAGATTTGTCGCGAGTGTCCTGCGCAGATCGTGAAGGGTCCAGTTCTCCAAAGCCACCCCGTCGATATTGACCTTGCCGTCTAGAGCCTTCTTGCCCTTCGCGTAGCCTGAGAAGTGGCTTTTTTCGTTGCCCCTCGCAGGGAAAACAAACGTGTCATTGGTCTTCGGTACCGACTGGAGGACCGACACCGCCAGTGTGGACTGCGGAATAAGCGTAGGCTCTTCGTTCTTCGTGCGGTCACCCGATAGTTCCCATGTTCCGGCTTCAAGGTTGAGTCAGACCAACGCATCGCGGCAACTTCCGTACGCCTCTGTCCGGTCAGCATGGGCAGCTTGACGATGGAGCCGAACGAATAGCCGCTATCGCCCGGTTCGGGCTCACAGCCCGTCCATTAGCCGCCAGTTCGGCATCGTTCACCACTCGCTTGCGCTTGACGATCGGGGCCGGATACCGGATTTTCCAATCCCTCGCGGGGAAACCGCGATGAGCCGTTGCGGCGGTTTGCGACACCAGTTGAAAAATGCCGCATATAACAGAAGGCTGTGTTAGCCGCTTGCGGGTGACCCCCGGCGACGATCTTCTTGGTGATGTTAGCAATGTCGGTGTCGGTCACATGGTGGATAGAGCGACTCCCGAGGGCAGGCACAAGATACCGGTTCAGGCTGGCCTCGACCAGTTCCCAGAAATCCCATTCTGCCTTGCCGGTCTTTGCAAGCCCGCTCCCTTGCATTTGCGCCGATCGGCCGACCCCGTTCGAGGAAGGGCGTGATCTGGTCGGCGGCATGCAGAATCGGGGTGGCGCGGCTGGTCCGGTCGGACGCGGTCTGATCGAGGAAGCCAGCCGTAATGCCGGCGGCTCGTGCGGGAAGGGCGTTCATGAGACGGTCCTGTCGGGCGAGCGGTTTGGGGGCACGATCACCATAGTTGATCAGGCTCCCGAGTGGTGCATTCTCGTAAATGTCGCTTGCGGACATATGTTTGCTCCTTGTCCAGAAACAGAAAAGGCCCGATGGGGCAGCCGGGTCCAGGGCGGTGTTTTGAGGGTCGCTACTTGGCGGCCTGGAGGTGATCGCCGTCGCCGTCCTCGGTATCGTCAGCGCTGATCTGCGCCTGATTCGGCAAGGAAGGCTGGCAGTTCCGAGGAGCTATGCTGGAATTTGGGTGACGAGGCTGATCAAGCGGCGCTCTGCGGCTTCGTTTTCGATGACCTCGATTCCGTCCAGGAACCTGGCACCTGCGATGAGTTTCGGCAACTGATTTTGTCCTTTCAATCGTCGCCACCTCCTGGCCGCGGCCATGACCAGCTTGAAGACCATCAGCTGGGCGATTTTCCAGGATAGCGAGCCCTTGGTACGCACCGTGCGGTGGCGAACGGTCGCAAAGACGCTTTCGATGGGATTGGACGTTCGCAGATGATCCCAGTGTTCGGCGGGGAAATCGTAGAACGCCAGCGACGCATTCTGATCTTTCGTCAGGCAGTCGACCGCCTTAGCATACGCCTCGGCTTCCATCTCGATCGCCTGCGCAAGCAATTTGCGCGCGCCGCTGCCAAGTACATCCGTCAGGGTATCACCGATTTCGTCGGGCTGACGAAGGCGAACAATGTTGATAGTCTCGTTTGGCGTATCGCTCTCCTTGAGAGGTTCTGGCAGGCTTCATCACCCGCCTCGATACGCCGCTCTCCTCAAACCGTCATACCCAGTTTCCGCCATAGCTCCCCCTGATTGGTCCGCTTCACCTGTGCAACTGCACAGGCTGTCATAGCGGGGAGATTGGCCTCCAATGGCGAAAACTTGCCGCAGGAGACCCTCCGATGACCGTGCCTATGGCGCCGCCGCTACGACAACTTGCCGACAAGCAGCTCGATCCACTGCCGCGCTTCTGCGCCTTCAAGGGACGTCTGGATGGGACGCAGGAGCCGACGACGGTGACGGAATCAATTCCCTCGGCGTGCTCAGGTCGCGCTGGCCGTCACTGTGCGGGTTCAACGGTCTGGTGGCAATTTGCGCACATCTTCTGTCGCCGACAGTGGCGATGGCTGACGCTTCAACGAAACGGGGTCTTCGACGTCTGCTGCCTTCGGCGCCGGTGCTTTGCCAGGCCGCATAATGTTTCAACGCGCGCGGGCGCGGGCAGGGGGTGCCAGTCATGAATCTCCTGACTGGCGCGGATCAGGCCGATTGGCGGGATGAAAGATCATACGACTACACCGCTGGCCTGACGCTGCGGGAGTGGGCTTGGGAGTTCTTACGCCGCAATCCAGCGTTCCAGCGCGATCTGACCGCTGCGCGCCAGCATTGCAAGACTTGGTCTCTCCAACCCTTTCTCGATATGGTCGCGTCGGCCGGCGACCTGTCACGCTGGGGTGTTCTGTTTCGCGGAGTCTTGTGGCCGCGCTTCGGTCGTATTCTGGTGTCCGCTCTGGTGCGTCCATGTGCTGCCGGTCATTGCGGAACGGTTGCCTGCCTCGTCGCCGACACCGCCGTTCGAACTCTCGGCATTGCCCTGTCGTGCAACCGTCCTGCTGGCGCCCGACAAGAGCCAGCATGTTCTTCTTCGCAATGCGGACCACGCGCTGCAGCTCGCCGTCTCGGGCGCGAATATCCTCCACCCTGTTTGCCTGCATACGCAAGCCATCTGGCCCGCGGTGCTTTTAAAGCATCGACTGAGGGGACTGGAGTGCCTCAATGCTCTCAGTCTAGGGCAACAGTTGCCCCCCCGCTTGTTTGCGCCGGAAAAGCGCGGCGTCCGTTTGTCCTTCGTTCTTCGTGCGCTCGACGGTTCGCTCGCCGGAGCACCTCATCGCGAGCTCGCCGAAGTTCTCATCGGTCAACGGCGCGTCCATGCTGACTGGGCGGATCCTCGCGATCATCTGCGCGACCGCATCCGTCGGGCCGTCTCGCGTGGCCGCGCGCTCATGAATGGTGGCTACAGAGATTTCCTAATTTGAAAAGCGACAGTCCGCGCTGCGTCGGTGGATGAGCGTTCGCTCGCAGCTCTACCCGTCACCAACAGTTCGCCCGCCGACTGGACTGCATGGCGCCTTGCAAGGTGCGCTCTGGTCTAGCTTGTCGATGCCGAAATGAGATCGGCGAGGGTGCCAAGGCGATGGTTCATTAGGGCCGGCCTCGACCTGGACCCACATCATTGGTCGGAAAGCGGCGTGCACCGCAATGTCGCCTTAGCAGCCAAGACCCTTCGAGTCCGGACCTGCAGTCCTGTTGGACCGGCGGGTGCAACAATATGGAGGGATTTGAGGCTACACACCGTTCCCTGGATCGACAGCTCGGTCAGACATAGCACCCACCGCTTGATTATGGAAATCGTGTGCCTGGAGTGCAGCGAGTAGCGCTTGCTGCGCACTGTCCTAAGAATAGCAATCCTGACCCGTCTGGGGGGTCCGCAACACGAGGATTCAACCGCTTGGGCATTGTCGCCTATCCCACAATGTAGAGTGCGCAACAGGGCAAAAGCTGATCCATCGGTTGTTTATCAATGCTTTTTGGCTTGGCACGGCACATGCAACGCAATCGGCAAAAGGCGCACGAACTGAGTGGCCCATCGGCCCTAGGAGCGCTGACTTTATGCCCTCCCAAGGCATGTCCGGCCCGGCAGCGAGCTCAGTCTCCTGCCGGGCATCCGTGTTTCAGGTCAACGGCGTTTGAACTTCAAATTAGGTGGCGGCATTGACCGCAGGCCGCCCCCCGGTGGGCGGAGAGACAGTGCAGCAGGTTTCAAATCCCGCCCATGCAAAGATATTTCATTTCCAGATAGTCCTCGAGGCCATGGCGGGAACCCTCCCGCCCGATGCCGGATTGTTTGATACCGCCAAACGGTGCCGCCTCCGAGGACATGCGTCCCGTGTTGATGCCAACCATGCCATATTCCAGAGCCTCTGCCACACGCCAGACCCGCTTCAGGTTTGAGGCATAGAAGTATGCGGCGAGGCCGTAGATCGTGTCATTGGCCTCGCGCACGACCTGGTCCGCATCGTTGAAGCGAATGATCGGCGCCAGCGGCCCGAATGTCTCCTCTTGCGCGACTGCCATGACGCTGGAAATCTCGGTGAGGACCGTGGGTTCGAAAAACGTGCCATTCTTGCCGATACGTTGGCCCCCACATCGTATTGTGCCGCCTTTCGCAATGGCATCTGCGATGTGAGACTCGATCTTGGCCAGAGCATGCCTGTCGATGAGCGGTCCGATGTCTACTCCGGCACCGAATCCGTCGCCAACCGACAAGTGCCGGACTTTCTCCACGAATTTCTTGACGAACTCATCGTGAACGCTCGATTGGACGTAAATACGGTTCGCCGAAACGCAGGTCTGGCCGGCATTGCGAAACTTCGCCTGGATCGCACCGTCAACAGCAGCGTCGATGTCGGCATCATCGAAGATGATGAAAGGTGCGTTGCCGCCGAGCTCAAGGCTAACCTTCTTGATCTGGTCAGAGCACTGACGCATCAGCAGCCGCCCGACCTCGGTCGAACCGGTGAAGCTGATCTTGCGGATCTTGGAATTGGTGCAGAGTTCACGGCCGACGCGATCACCTTCGGACGCATAGATCAGGTTGACCACGCCATCGGGAAAGCCGGCCTGATGGGCAAGGGCGAACATTGCGCCAGCCACGAGCGGCGTCTGTTCAGCGGGCTTGAGCACGATCGTGCAGCCCGCAGCCAAGGCCGGCGAGATTTTGCGCGCCACCATGGAGGCCGGGAAATTCCATGGCGTGATCGTGCCAACAACGCCGATGGGCTGCTTGATCACTAGCATTCGGCGGTCTGTCGAGGGTGCCGAGATCGTCTCGCCATAGACGCGATTGGCCTCCTCGGCATACCATTGCAGATACGCCGCCGCATGCGATACCTCTGACATGGCTTCGGCAAGCGGCTTGCCCATTTCCGCAGTCAGAATCGCGGCGAGATCGCCTGCCTGGTCGATGATCAGCTGATGCCATCGCCAAAGAACGTCGCTACGCTCTCGGGCAGTCAACGCGGCCCACCCCGACTGCGCAACATAGGCCTTGTCTACCGCAGCACGTGTCTCCTCCACGCCCATATCAGGAAGCTCTGCCAAAACTTCGCCGGTCGACGGATTGACGACCTCGAACGTCTTATTGCCAACCGGTCTGCCAAGTGCCGGCAGGCGGTCGATGGCTCCAAACAGGTGCGGGGATTTCAGACGGCGGATCATCGGCAGGCACAGGGGCAATACCGGATTCCTCCTCAACGCAGCGAACATCCAGGTCGACAGGCCGTCGGTGTGTATTCTGCACCAGCGGGTTCGTCCTAGGGCCTCGGCAAAGCAGCTGGTAGACCAAACATACGACAACAGTTCCGTTAGTTTGAGTGCCCGCGGTTCATCAGTTGATGGATTGAGCAGCCGGATGTTTGCTTCGTCCACCCGCTGCCTGCTGGTGGCGTGCGAGTGTATTCTG
The DNA here is from genome assembly GCF_003952365.1 of Mesorhizobium sp. M9A.F.Ca.ET.002.03.1.2. Classification (NCBI taxonomy): domain Bacteria; kingdom Pseudomonadati; phylum Pseudomonadota; class Alphaproteobacteria; order Hyphomicrobiales; family Phyllobacteriaceae; genus Mesorhizobium; species Mesorhizobium sp. M9A.F.Ca.ET.002.03.1.2. The sequence continues at coordinate 2,814,973 of NZ_CP034443.1, forward strand.
CAAAAGGCGGCATACATGCTGAGGAGCGCCGTTTCGGCGAGAGGCCCCTGGACCGCCAATGCCGCGCAAGGCCCGCGAAACGACTCCGCGGGTCTGCATGATCTGCTTGGCCCACCGGCCTCCATATTCGCTCTTCCCACGAGAAGCCCCAAGGAAGAAGGAAGGCGAGATGAGTTTCTTTACTCATCCTTGCCGCCCAGCGGCGGGCCGACCACCAAAATGGCGGGCTCGGCCGAAAGCAGCTTCTTGGCCGCCGCCTTGACCTGTTTGAGCGTCACCCGACCGATGCTGCGGGCGCGACGCTGGTTGTAGTCGACGTCGGCCTTGTGAATCTGCAAATCCAGGAGCCGGTCTGCAATCGAGCTGGTCGAGCCCAGACGGTCAATGGCATAGGTGCCGATCAGGTGCTTCTTCGCCGCCTTGAGCTCGGCCCCGGTCGGTCCTTGCTGCGCCATCTGCTTTACCACATCTCGCACGATGCTCAGCGTTTGGGCGGCGCAGTCCGAGCGTGTCTCTGTCGTAACCAGAAGCTTGTCAAGGGTCAGTTCAGAGCTGACGTGATAGGCAAGGCCGCGTTTTTCGCGCACCTCCTCGAAAAGGCGGGAAGTCATGCCCGAGCCGCCGAGGATGTCATTCATCAGCACGGTGGCGAAGTGATCCGGCGCGCTACGCTTCACGCCAGGCCAGGCCAATCGCAGCGAAGTCTGCGGCAGGTCGCAGTTCTCCTCCACCAGTTGGCCGAGCTTCGGTACGACATCGGCGACGGGGGCGAGGGTTTGTTGCTCAGGCAAGTCACCAAACAGCTGGTCGAGCCTTTCCCTCAGCGTGTTTGCATCAATGTCACCGACCACGGCAATATGGAGCCCGTCGCGAGCGAAAATCGCCTTGTGGAAGGCGAGGAGGTCGGACGGCGTGATGCCGGCGAGGCTCTCTTTTGTGCCTTCTCCCGGCCTCGAAAAAGGATGCGTGCCATAGATCGCGCGCAGCCATCTGCGCTGAGCGATTGCGTCAGGGTCGCGCTCGCTGCCGACGATGTCGGAGACAATCTCGGCGCGGACGCGATCGATCGGCCCCTGGTCGAAGCGCGGCGCGTTGAGTGCGAGCCGAAGCAGGCCGAACGCGGCGTCCTGCTGTTTGGGAAGCATGCACACCGATCCGCAGATGTAGTGTCTTTGCGCCTCCAAACCCATCTCGGCGCCGGCATCGTCGAGCTTCATCTGGAAGGCATCGCTGTCGTAATTACCGGCGCCTTCGATGAACAGGCCGGCCATCAGATTGGCCATCCCCTCCTTCCCGACCGGGTCCTGCGTGATGCCGCCGTTGAAGGCAAAGCCGATGTTGACGATTTCCACTGTGTGGTCCTCCACCAGCCAGGCGATCATGCCCTTTTCGGACTTCACCTCCTGGATGTTCATCGCAGCATGGGGCTGAGCGCCGAGCGTCATCTCTTCATTCTCCGTCTTGGGCAAGAGATAGCCCGTGGTCGAACGGTCGAACGCGAGATAGCGGGCGGCAACTGCTTTGATTTGCGCGGCGGTAACCCTGCGGATGCGAGACGGCCGTTCCTCGACATCTTTCACGGTGCCGCCGGTGGCCAGCGTCGAGCCGTATATGCAGGCGAGGTCGTCCTGGTCGTCTTCGGCAAAGATCATATCGCGCACAAAGCGCTCCTTGGCCTTGCCCAGTTCCTCGCTGCTGACACCATCCTTGGCAATGCGAGCGACTTCGGCAGCGGCCGCCGCTTCGAGATCGGCCAGCTTGGCATCGCCGCGCGGCGCGCCATAGATGGCGAACCTGGTGTCGTCGAGCATGGTGCCCTGGAAATAGGCGCAGGCGCTGGAAGCGATACCTTGCTGGACAGCGAGCGCCTGGTAGAGCCGGCTGCGGTTACCGCCGCCGAGAATTTCGGACAGCAGGTCGAGCGCTTCGGCCTCGCCCGGCTTGGCGGTATGGTAAGACGGCACCACCCACTGCGTCGAAAAACTGGGCACGCTGACGCGGGCGTCGGAGAGCGTGACGGTGCGCCTGGTGTTCTGCTCGGGCTCAACCGGCCGGATGCGCGGCGGCAGGTCGGGCCCGCGCGCCACCTTGCCATAGGTCTTCTCGGCCAGCACCTTCACCGTCTCCGGCTCGACATCGCCGGCCACGATCAGCACGGAGTTGTTGGGCCAGTAGTATTTTTCATAGAAGGCGGTGGCGTCGACGCGGTTCAGCTGCTCGATCTCCTGCATCCAGCCGATGATCGGGATGCGATAGGGCTGGTTCTGCCACAGCGTCGCGTCGATCTCCTCATGGAGCACGTCCTGCGGGTTGGTGTCGGTGCTTGAGCGGCGCTCCTCGATGACCACGTCGCGCTCGGTCTTGACGACATCGTCGGTGAGGATGAGGTTTCGCATTCGGTCGGCCTCGAAGCTCATCATCAGCTCGAGCGCCGACGGCGCCACTGTCTGATAGAAGGCGGTGTAGTCGGAGGAGGTGAAGGCATTTTGCGAGCCGCCGATCTCGAACACTGCGCGGTCGAATTCGCCGGCCGCATGGTTGGTCGTCGCCTTGAACATCAGATGCTCGAAAAAATGGGCAATGCCGGATTTGCCCGGCGGCTCGTCGGCGCTGCCGATCTTGTACCACACCATGTGGGTGACGATCGGCGCCCGGTGGTTGGGAATGACGACCACCTCCATGCCGTTGTCGAGCACGAAATCCGTCGCCTTGCCGTCCTCCCATGCGACGGGGATCGGAGCCGTCCTCGCGCCGCCCAACTCGGTCGCAACGGACGTCCTGCGAAGCCCGTGAGTGCGGGGCTTGCTTGGTAGTTCTGATAGGGAGAGTGGGATTATGGGCTGGGTTCCTGGCAAAGTGATTTGTTCCTCATTTTGAAGGCTCTATGTCTCCCGACGCCTATTGGGAGAAAGTGGATCGGCACGCGACGCCGAGCCAGATGAGCCGTCAGCGTGTTGCCGGGCCTGACGCGGGCCTCATCTTTGGATGCGTCCGGGGAACGTTCGGCAGTATTTTGGTGAGGCCATGGGAAGTCTGCTCGTTATCCATTGGGTGTTTGCGGATACCTGAGCATGCGCCGTGCCAAGTAAGAAAGCCCCGATTTGCAAGGTTTGATCCAACCTTGATACTTGCGATATCCGACATTGTCGGGCATCCGACAGAAAGCGCCTTTCGCCGGCGCGCCGGCTACGGCGCTCGCCTCCTCCGGCGTGACGACGATCCTTTGGCGGGCGCCGCGCACACCGATCTGCCCGCCTATCAGCACCGCGACATCGAAGGACAACGCGATCGTGACTGATGGGTCTTACGCAAACATGCAGCAGTGCCACCGCCATCAGGACTTCATCCGCCCCTCAAAGCCCCGAGCGCGAGGGGACGACGTGTAAGGCAACATGTCATCCTCGACAATGATGCCGCGCATAAAGAGGTAAGGTCCCTCGTCGTACCGGCGAGCCCCTTCGCTGGGTTCGCCGAGGGTCTGGTTTGCGAACGTCGACCGACAGCATCACGCATGGGCGGCCGGATCGATAGACAAGCATTGACCGTGCCACCAGCGCATTGAGGGCAGCGCAGAGTCCAATTGGCCTGTGCCAGCCGGTATGTTGGAGCTTCAAGTGTGGCCAGCCAAGCGGGCTGAGGCCATGGAACTCCTGATATCCTGGACAGTCCAGATTGCAACGCACGACGCCTTTGGTCATCGCCCGAACGTTCATTGACGCTCAGCGAAGCTTGCGTCATCCGGACGATCTGGGAAAAGCTTGGCCGGGCCGGCGCCTTCCCAGGCGCACGGGACGCGCGACGACCCATGTGGACCTTGGATTTCACTCCGCACCTACGCTGCTTTGGCCTTGTCAGCAGCCTGGGCGGCATAGCTGAGTCCCGCCCTTGCTCAATCTGCCAAACCATCTCGCTCACAATCGATCGGGTGGTTTGTGCCGTCTGAACGCGCATTGTCAACTTGCCGACAGTCTGGGGTTCCGAACCCGACAGTTGATTCAAACCGACAATGGCCCGCCTCAGAAGCAGGCAACCGCGCTTCGTAGCAGGCCGAAGCTAATCGAGGTTCGCGGGTCTCGGTTTGAGTGTGCAGTGTCGCTGCGCGCCTGATCTTTCGGTCTGATGACAAAAACGTCGTCATTTTGGCCGACGATATCGGTCGGGAGCGGGTATTGCGGTCGAGCAGCGACCCAAGCACGTCCACAAGATGTGCCGAGTTTGCAGGGTTGGGTCATTGTTTCTGTCGACGTTTGAGCGACAGCGCACGACGAAACGTCTGGCATACGCCTCGTCTGGCACGCGCCTCGCGTGTGTGGCAGGTGCTGCTGGAGATCAGGCGGTCGAGTGGGCCTTGCAATTTTCCGATTTTGCTGCGCCTAAAGTCTCGTGTACAAATCAGGCTGGCGTGAATGGCCTGCCTAAGTTGCGACTTGTTACAAAGGAATGGATATATGGCGACTGGAACGGTGAAGTGGTTCAACAGCACCAAGGGTTTTGGTTTTATTCAGCCCGACAACGGCGGTCAGGATGTCTTTGTCCACATTTCCGCTGTTGAACGAGCGGGCCTGTCGACCCTTAATGAGGGCCAGAAGATAAACTACGAGGTCGAACAGGATCGCCGCACCGGCAAGTCCTCTGCAGGCAGCCTCAGCAAGGCTGGCTAACGCGTGCGGCAAGGATGCGGCATACTCCGGACGCATTGACCGGCTCGAAACACGGCCGGAGCATGCAACCAGGTAATGCCGCGGCAGCGATTGCTGGAGCCGTCGCGAATTCCTCTGGAATGAGGCTCTTGGACGGGAAAGGCGGGGCTCGTCCCCGCCTTTTGATTCCGCGCAGATTGGGCCTACGGCTGCCGCGCGTCCCGAACGACTGTTGATACGGATTTAGGCTGCGACCTTTTTGCGGGTCCGTTTCGCCGGCGCCGGCACCGGGGCTTCCGGCTCTTTCGGTTTGCGGCCGAGTCCTATGGTCTTGGCCAAGGCGGAGCGCGTAGCGGCGTAGTTCGGCGCCACCATCGGATAATCCGACGGCAGACCCCATTTGGCGCGATATTCGTCCGGGGTCAGACCATAGTGCGTCGACAGATGGCGCTTTAGCGATTTGAATTTCTTGCCGTCTTCAAGGCTAATGATGTAGTCCGGTTCGATCGACTTTTTGATCGGGACAGCAGGTTTTTTCACAGGCACAGGCTCTTCTGCCGGTATTAGTCCGGCCGTGCCTTTTAGAGCCCCGTGCACTTGGGCGATCAGGGCAGGAAGCTCCCCCGCCGGGACGGGGTTGTTGGAGACGTAGGCTGATACAACATCGGCAGTGAGCTCGATGAGGATGTCGGTGTTGTGGGCTTCTTCTGTCATAAACTTCTCCGGGCAGCTTGAAACACAGTCGGGCGAAGTGTCGCTACATAGTGGCGGTTGCCGCTGAAAGCAAATGGATCGACGGGTGCGCTGCTCCCCACCATTGAAGTCTCGGGGACGTATCCCGTCATCGTCCATCGGCCTAGAGGCAGCGTATTGCATTATGGGAGCGGTCGCGCCTGCCCCAAGTTAGAGGCAGGCATTCGCGCGTGAATTAATCAAATCCATCCTGAGCGTATCTCGCGTGGCAACCACGAAGGCGCTCTGGCAACGAAGCGAGGCGGATGGCCTTGCGGGTGGCCGAGAGATGTCATCCGGCTCTCCTGCCGACCTCTGCCGGCCAGATCTGGAGCAACAGCTTTGCGCAGATATGGCTCTCTTCAGAGGCCATCTATGATGGGAGCCGAGCGCGTCTCGAGCCGGGGAATAGGCTGCACATGCGCTGTGCCCACCTATTGCGATCGTGCTAACCTTGGCTGTTCGGACTTGCCGTTAAGGCAAGCGACAGATTGAAGTTATGCTGCACCATCTGATTCCCTGGCTCGGTTTCGAGAGCTCGCCGATACAGGGCCTGTGCCGCGTCATGCCGCCCCTCAATGTCCAAGATCACGCCCTTCGCATTCAATGCACGTACGTTTGCTGGGGCTGCAACCAAGACGCTGTCGAGCACCTCAACCGCTTCGTGCGGGCGCTTCTGGGCCACCAAGGCTTTTGTAAGCCGTATCGCCGCATCAACATTGTCCGGGTGCTGCTTCACCTCATCCCGCAAAGCCCGCTCTTGAACATCCTGACCAACTTCGCGCAAAATGCGTTCGCGCATAGCCGGATCGATTTGATCGGCGCTGAGCAACTCTGGGGAAGATGTCTCCTGCACGGAAAGAGCGGGCTTTTGCCAGCTGGCGCAACCGCCCAAAGGCAGAATGGCGAGTACGGCAAAAAGAAGTGAGCTCCGGCGCAGAAACATAGGCGATGGAGAAACTGTATTTCTAACAAATTTCATATTATCTCTCGGTTATCAGGGAGGCGGGTCGCGTTCAGTTAGGAAAGGTGGAACTACTCTAACAATCCGCTGTTCGATCCGTGCGGGAGTTTGACGGATCCTGCCGGGCGAATTGTAAAGTCGGAGGCGAGGTCTTGATAAGACAGCACGGCGAGATCGATCCCGTTTCGCGTCAGAAAGCCGCGGACGAAACGTCGGACATCCATTGACGTCAACAGAATAGGGCGGGTTTGACCCGGTTCTGTGTTCGAAAGGACCTGACGTATCTGTGATAGCATCGCTTCGCTTTGCCGATCCTCCAGTGCGAGATAGGGGCCTGCATCCGAATCTCGAACCGCGCCACGCATCACATCCTCGCTCTCGCGTTCGACGACCAGGGCGGACACGATGCCCTCGGTGTTGGCATAGCGGTGGCAGATCTGTCGCTTCAAACCAGAACGGACATATTCCGTCAGCAGGGCAACGTTTTGCTCACGCTCGCTCCATTCGGCCAATGCCTCCAACACGAGACGGGTGTGGCGGATTGGGATACCTTCCTCCAGGAGGCGGCGCAGAACATCGGCAATCCGAGGAATCGGCGTCGTGCGCAGCACCTCTTTCACAAGATCAGAATATTCCTGCTCCATTCGGCCCAGGAAATGTCGGGTCTCTTGGATGCCCACCAATCGCGGTGCGTAGCGGGTCAACGTTGCATGGACGCGCAAGGCGAGGAGTTCGCCGGGAGCCCAATGCTCCGTGCCGGCGCCCGTAAGGGCCTGTGCAGGGGTATGTTCGACCGGGAGTCTGTCCGTTTTCGGCTCACGCCTAAGGGGGATACCGCTCGAGTCGACGTGCGCTACATCGGCTCGGAGCGTCATCTGGCTTGGATCTATCGCGTCCTGTTCGACTGGCACGCCCTCGACATCTATCCGGAATTGCGATGTAGGCAGCTGCTCGTCAACCAAGACAGGGATGCGGGGAACGATAATGCCCAGATCGGCTGTGACCAGGAGCGAAACGCGCCCAATATGTTTTTGCAATTCGGCTTGATCGATCGCCTGCATAAGATTTGGCGCTAAAAAAAATGCGATCGGGAATTCCTTCGCAGGCGCGGCTTGCTTAGGCTCCGCTGCAGTTCCATCTTTCGCATCGGCAGTGCCGGCGCCCAGCACATCAGCCTTGACAATGCTTACCGCAGCGAACACTGCGGCCAGCATCAGAAAGACGGGGAGGGGAAACCCAGGAACGAACCCCATCACGACCAGGACGCCGGCCGCCAGCCGCAAGGCTCGAGTACTGGCCGTGAGCTGACTGACCATTTCGGTACCGAGGTTGATCCTCGCCGTCCCAGTCACACGGGTGACGATGGTCGCCGCAGTAATGGAGAGCAGAAGGGCCGGAATCTGCGATATCAATGCATCGCCTATCGTCAGCAGAGTATAGTGATGCAGCACCTCGCCGAAGGACATGCCCTTGGAGAGCAGACCGATCGAAATTCCACCCAGCATGTTGATGCAGATAACCACCAGCCCGGCGATGGAATCGCCCTTCACAAATTTCATCGCGCCGTCCATCGCGCCATATAGTTGGCTTTCCTTCTCCAATTCGGCGCGCCGCCGGCGGGATTCGTTGGCATCGATGTGGCCGTTGCGTAGCTCTGCGTCGACCGCCATTTGCTTGCCCGGCAGAGCATCCAGCGTGAAACGCGCCGCCACTTCTGCCACCCGTTCGGCACCCTTCGCGAGGACCATGAATTGCACCATGGTGACGACCAGAAATATGACGAAACCCACCACGATATTGCCTGAGATGACGAAATCGCCAAAGGTATGAATAATGCTGCCGGCCTCCCCCTCGGCCAGGATCAGTCGCGTCGTTGCGACCGTCAGCGCGAGACGGAATACAGTGGAAATCAAAATAACGCCGGGCAAAGAGGAAAAATCAAGTGGAGTACTGACATACAGGGCAACCATCATCAGCAGTATGGCCAACCCCATATTGAATCCTATCAGTGCGTCGACCACCACGACCGGGATAGGCATGACCATCATCGCGACAGCCAGAAGCAGCATCAACGCAACCATTAAATCCGGGCTGGCCGGCGCACGCTTGATGAAGTCACGCAGGACGTTGGCCATCGAGACACCTTTGCAATCGGTTGAGACTTACTCTGCTGTTACGCCCTGAAACGTAGCTTTCGAACTCCGAAGGCGCCTCGGCCTTGGCCAGCGCGTGACCCTGCATGAGAGCCACAAACAGGCGCGAAATGGCTGGGCAGCAAATGTTTCCAACGCAGCCAGCTTGTCAGCACCGAGCGCCACAGGATGTTTGGCTGGCCATAGAGTGCTGCTTGATGGGGCCTGCGAGCTTTCAATATGGGAGAGCAGCAATGCGGCCATTCCTGCTCAGCAGCACACGGCTGTCCTCAATACGATCGACTACCCATCCATCAGCTAAAATGGCCCCGACAAAATACTTCTCGCTGTCGATGACAAGATACGGTTGGGCCCCATGCCACACAGCTTCGACCGCGATTGCGGATGGCGCCTTCTCCTCTTTGATGAGCACTCCGTTCACCAGTGTTAGAGTACCCTTGGTGCGACGATCGAACGATTGCTGAAGCTTCTGCCAGCTGATGACCGATTCAGACGTGACGGTGCCCTCGGCGGTCACAACACCCTTTGCGGAGCCAATCTTGACGTCGAGAAGACCCGCTCGATCGACTTCCTCCTGCAGCTCTTTGGCCGCTGCCCCCGTAAGTTCATTGTCAGCGCGGTGACTGATCGTTCTGGACGCGACTTCAGCCCGAAGTGAATTGGGGCTCGATCCACTTGCATTGCCAAGATAGGAGAACATGCCCGAAAGCGCGCCGATCCCGAGTGAGCTGATTATGACCATGGCGAGCACACCGATCGGTAGGCGCGGTATGCCGGTCGAACCAGGCGGCTCTGCATCCTGCACGGACCAAGCAATGGACATCTCGCCTACGAGCAGGACGGCAGGAAGGGGCACAACAACGGACTGGCCTGCGGCGATATTCCGGTTGCCCTCGATACTGAGTCCGGGTGCAAGCGCCTCGAGTTCGATCGACTTGCCAAGAAGAGTTACACGAAGATGATGCGGTGCCAGTCCTTGCTCGACAAAGACCAAATCGGCATCGAAGCCGCTGCCGATTAAACACGTTTGAAGATCCGTCTTGCCGGTCAGTCCGCAATAGAGCCCCGAAAGCACTTCGAAACGGAGGGAAACGGCGTCATCCACAGAGCATCTCTCAAACAGGATAGAAGCCGCACGGCAATTGCCATGCGGCTCATTTCGGGACTACGTCGCGTCAATAAGGAGACGCGCTAGGGGCAGTCTAAAAGCCGCTTCCGACATTACGAAACGCGTTCGTCGGCGGCCTTCTTGATGGTCTGGAGATTGGTCGTTAGAGTGCGCAACTGGACACTCCTTTTCGTCGCCTCCAAGCTAACATTGGTTAGTTCTTGCACTTGCGCCTGAAAAGCAGTAGCATCAGCTCCGCTTGTATTGCCGGGAGTGCCACTGTTAGTTTTATCGGTATTGCCGGCGCTACTGGTATTGGTATTGCCTGATTTCTTATTATTATCAACTGCAGCCATGATCATTCCTTTTTCTGTTGGAGTTGTGCCGTCAATAACGGCCTGTATGACCTCACGCCGGATTTTCCCGCGTCAGGCATCTTCTGTGTCATCCAAAGCTTCATCGGCCTCAGCCATCGCATCGTTCGCGAATTGGAACGCGAACGATCGCAGGATACTTTGGAAGGCTTCACTTTGTGCTGCAGACTGTGAGTTGTCTTGAAGTTGATCATTTGAAACGGTCCGGTTATCCGCCCGATCGTTCCCGCCAGCTGGCTTGCCATCATTCCCACCAGCTGGCTTGCCATCATTGCCACCAGCCGGCTTGCCATCACCAGAATGCTCGGATTTCGAATCCCCATGGCCCTTTCGGATCAAGGAAGTCCCGAGGTTGCCAACTCCACTCCCAATTGCTGCTATCATCAGGTACTCCGGCATTTGCCATTGGCGGCGACGTGTTAAAGGTTAACCTCGATCAAGCTAAGGGCGGGAGCTTTCGAGAACCTGACGGCTTTTGACAAAAACCGGCCAGCGCAAAAACGTATGCTCTGCAGGATGTTGCTCTCGCATCGAACAGTCGACCACGATCTCGGCTGTTCGGCCAATCCCGCCGTCCACGCATGCCGCGACCGAATGGCAGCCGCAGCAGCTCGTTTGCATCCTCGATGCTGTGGTGTCGAACAGGAGACACGGTCCACGTGCTGCATGACCGCAATGACCGTATTCTTGCTGGCTCCACGGGCGCACGCAACGAGCAGGAACTCGGTCTTTGCATCACCATTCTCTCGCCTGCACATCACGGCCCGGCGCGGTGAGCTCATTGGCTTCGAGAAGGTCGGCGAGTACGAACATGGGATGGTCTGCCGGCTTTGGGAGGCCGGTGCGGATCCTCTTCTCACCATATCGAAAGCTTGAAGCGGTCGGATTTTCTTGCCCTGTTCGTGAGAACTCCCATCGTCAGCTAATCGTCAGCCAAGCGGTCTATCTAGGCCGGCCGTGCCTGACCTTCGGATCCAAAGGTCCCGTCTCGACACTTTTTGTAACTATAGATCGAGGTTTCCCGCGCGATACGCAACGCACACGCTTCTCTGAAGCAAATGTGTGACTTTGTCGGTGGCGAACGAGAGGAGTGACGCCTCAATAAAATCGTCAGGCACGTGTCTAGGAAGGGGAGCTAGCCGAGTTGGTCTGATTTCATTCGCTGTTCCTGGAAATCGGCGGACTGAAGCGCTGATAATCTCAGGACATCGATGGCAACGTTGCGAAAGTCCTGTGAGCTCGGGCCAATCTTGGCCTGCTACTGAGAAGCACTTTGGCGGGAACATTACGCCGTCGCGGGTCTGGCTGACCGTGACGTTAACCGAAAGATGCCGCTGGTCTCGTCAGCCGCCAGCACAATAGCAGCACATTCTCGCCTACTACGGAGACGCAATATGAAGGGCATTGGCCGACCACGGAAATCGCAGGCTGAAACTGGAGCCAGCCGCGCGGGGCGGGCGAGCAGTTCCCTTTCGCAATCAAGTCTTGCTGCGGGAGAAGGTGGACAGTCATTCGATTCCGTTGTGGAGCAGATGCGCTCTGGGGACGCCGATAGGAGGCCCTCCTCCCTTCCAGTTGCGCGCGGTCCAGGCGATGCCCGCGAAAGTCTGCCAGGCGCCTCGATTGGCGAAGATCAAATCCTGAACGCACCGCCACGTGGAGCCGCTGCGCCACCACGCGGAACCGTAGCGCCACGTGGCGCAGCCGCAAGGCGGCGCGGTTCTCCCTCCATGTCTGAGGGCGAAGCCATGGCGCCGGTCGGTAGCCAACTATCAACCGCGCAGGTGGAAGGCACCAGCTCATCGTCAAATGAAGATATCAGTCCGACACAGCTCAGAATGAACAGTCTTGTTCAACAACTGACTGATTGCGAGGCTGCGGCCAGGAAAACCGACGTCCCCGAGGAGGCGGTGGAGCTGATCAGTCGGGTCGTCGATGCAGCCTCAGCAATTCTGGAGTACCGCGCTAGCCTGCCTGCGGCTGAGGCGCAGACAATTATGCCAGACGACAAGGTGCGTAGATGTTGCCAGATCGTGTGCGACGCCGCGAATGAAGTAGACAAACTTGGCCTGTCGACGATCACGAAATTGGACAAAAAGACCAAGAAAGCGGCAGGTATGGTCGATAAACTCTACTCCTACTCCCAGGCGGACCGGCAGGAGCTGTTGATTTTAAATGTGGAGAACCACCATACGGCGGCAATTAAGTGGTGGGAAAAAAAGGCATGGCGCTCCGAACGGCAGCGATCCGCCTGCGCTGCCACCGCTAGCCTATCCAGTGGAACGCCCGTGATGCGGGAAGCCGAGCGGTGCGCACTGCGGCTGCGTGCCGGCTCGGTACTGAGTGTCAGGATCTGGCTGGTCCGTGAGCGGATCGGTCTTGCGCGGGCCAAGATTGAACTGCGGGCGAGCAGGTTCGAGCCAGATTTGAAGGAACTCCTCGTCGGTCGAAATGGAGTGGTGCAGCTGATGGCAAGCGCCGTTCAAGAAGCTCTTCGCGCCCTCTCTTTGGCGAAGGGCATAATGGATGATGGCAAAGCACTCAACGCTCATGATTGCGCGGTTGTAGAAAAAATCATGGAGCGGCTTTCGGATTTTGGATTGGCGTTGCACGAGGTGCATACCAAGCTAAGCCATACCTACCCAGATGCCGGCCTCCCATTGAAACTGTTCGAACGGATCGTGGACGATGCATGGATCACTGCGCACGATGCCATGCACTTGTTGAACCTGCAGTCTCCGCCGTCAGCCATCATGGCGCCACAGGCCCAGGCGGGCGCTGCGATGCCGGCCAGGGCAGGCGCTGCGATACCGGCTGACACTGCTGGTACGGCTGCAGTGTCAGAAGGCACTACAGCGCGAAGGAAAGGGAAGTCAAAGCATAAGTCGGCAGCTCGCGCCGGGACTTCTGCCGCCGGGCAGCCATCAACACCAGTCGCTGCGAACGCCGGCACAGTGCCAGCAGCCAAGGTTCTCGCGCGCTCGGATCAAGTTGCGAGTACACAGGTGAGAGCGCAAGAGGTGGCTGCGAGTTCGTCGGGGGCAGGCTCGACAATCGGGGGCGCCGCGTTGTCAATGGAGGTATTGACGGAGCGGCTCAAACGATTGGACGAACTTTTGCAGTTCGATCTGGCCGGTCAGCAAAGCGTCGTCTCCCAAGTGCGCCAGATGAAGCCTGAGGAGGCCGGTAAGGTCGTGGACGATGTGGCCCAGTACCTGCGAGCCCAGGCCATTGAGATGCAAACCTGTCTCGCCGGGTTGCAGGGGCGTAATGTACGCCTGCTACTCACCTCCACCCAGCTACCCAAAGTGCACGAACGCACAGACCAGCTCAAAGGGTTGCTGAACATGGTGCTGGGACAGGCCAACGCATTGAATGAAGGAAAAGCCGGCATTACGACTGATTGCATGAAGACCTACGCATTTCCGGCGCAAAAATACCTGGAACATTTGTGCAATGCCGACGAATTGATGCCGCCGGAGGCACCGGTCGCGCTGCGTGGCGAGCCAGGAAAGCTGTTTGAGATGAAGCTGCAGCCCAAGATGCTGGTCAATGGTGCGATGCCGAGCCCGATGTGGGTGCACATCCACACGAGTCGCCCCGTCATGGCCAGAAACTTGGAAGGGCTGGCTGATTCCGAATTCACCGCTTGCCACGTTAAATCCAACGAACAGCGCGGCTACAATCGAGAGCGAGAGGAAGCCGATGCTAGGTCCGGTCGCGAGAAGGTCATAATTCATCGCGGCAAACTCACCCCCGCTTTCTGTAAGTCCTTGTTGACCTCGGGGCTTGGCCGCCAACCACGCCATTCGCGTGCCGAGCTCCCGTCGGCGCAGGCTGCATGACAGGGCACGTACTTTGGGGTCTAGGGCAGAATGCGGCCGGCCACGCTGTGAGTCAGCGAGCATTTCTCCTGGCCAAACCGCGAATGCCGCTGCGCGAGTTGCGGTCCGGCGATTGGAGTCGATCGGCTACCGTCAGGGCCGATTTGCGATGTCGCGTTACCTGCTGTTGACGTGGCGGCGTATCTTGCCTCCCATCCAACTTATCGCCGAGATCGCGCCGCCAAGATCGAGGCGGAAGGTCTTCCTGCGAGCGCGGAGCAGGCATAGCCGATCCGATCGGGATCGGCGCATCGCAACGACCCAACGGTGTGGTGGAGAAAATTGGATTCGGGAGAGCTCGTATCCAAGAGGCGGAGTTCCGGCCCGAATACAATCCGCTCGCAAGCACCCACGATGCGCATCCGCAGTTTATTGTCTGGGAGATGGGCTGGATCGCTCGGCGGCGCTGGCGCTAAGGCGGGGCTGTCGCCGGACAATTAGCATTCACTGCCAACAGCCTTGCAACCGTCACCAGTTGCAAGGCTCGGCGGCGGGTCGACAAATCACATGAAATCGTCGTCAGACCCGCTATCGCTGCTGTCGCTGTCCTCGGTTTTGTGGAGATAGAGTGGAGGTTTGCCTGCACGCTGCCACTCACCGGCACTGTTCTTCGTCCATTTGTCGGGATGCTGCGTAGGGTCAAGCACCAGGTCGCCATGATCCACTTCAACAAACCCCATCGTCTGCGCGCGCGCTTGTGCTTCCGGATTAGCCGCACGCCAATTCAGCAACGGTCGGTCGCCGTCTATCCGAAGTTGATGCTCCAGCAGAATATCGCCCGCATTTTCGACGAGCGGATGGGCGACTTGAAGATCCACTATGGAAGTGACCTCAGTTCGACCAGGAAATTGTTCCCGCCAACTTTCCGATTCGAACTCGTTCATGCTGAATCCGCCTTCCATTCTCAGCAGTCCGGCACTCCGGTCTCCCAATTGGTAACTGAAATATCGCGCGTGCTCCGTATCTCGACGGATGCCATATTGCTGAGCAACGTCCGCGGTGCGCCTGGCTCGTGACGATACGAACTCCGAATACTCTTGAGGATTGTCGGCGATGTGCGTGATTTCATCACCATGAAATTGCCTCACCTGTCTCCTGAAGGAAGTCCTGTTGATCTCCACCACAGGAGGTCGGGAATTGAGGGAGTATGCTTGGGGAGCCGCCGATGATGAGGCGCCGCTACCTTCCGATCCGGATAAGTGCATTCGGGCAAATGTGTCCGCGAACCCTTCGCTTCCTGCATCCGATTGCTCGCCGGCATTATGCGCGCGGTAACTATCGGATGAGCCAATTCGACCATACATGACGATTCGTACTCCTATGTTTCGCAACCGAGCTCAAGTTAGCACGGCTGTTCAACATAGGGCGCTTAGTTGACGACTAGCTGACGAGGGCATTCCAACGGCTGCACCAATCAAATCCGCACTGCCGGCCTCAAAACCTCGGACTGCGCCACGCACCGGCCAGCAGAGGCTGAAAGGTCATGCCCGGAGGACTTGCCGTAGTTGCTGGGTGGCAGATCCGAGGGGAGTGATTGCCCCAGGCCCGCGGTTGCGCGGTTGGCCTGACAGAGACACTGGGGCACGGATGGCCAGCCGACATTTGCCACTAGCATGGAACCAGGTCAGTTTTGAACTGGGCAGTCGTGGACTTCCAATGACTAGGCCAAGCCTGCGGCAAAGAATGCTTTCGCGACAGGCTGGAAATATTGCATAGGAACCGCGTGGCCGAGTTTTGTAGTGCTTATCAGCTGACGCGCTAAGACATGGTCATGGACGATCGTCAGGCGTAGTGCCCGCGCCTCACTCAACACATGTGAAACGCGCTCACCTTCGGCACGGCAAACTAAGAACGGCACCCCGGTTTCACCGCGAACGTAACGCAGACCGATCAGGACCGCCCTTCCTGTTAAGACCAGCGTGGCGCGATGCACGCCAAGCGCAGGCTCGTCGGCCGCCTCCTCGCGGATGCGACGCTGTTCACCTTTCAACTCTGGCGCTCCTTGCTGATCCTTCGACTCGCGCGTCACTTCGGTATTGGTCATGCGCATTTCGCGCAGATACAACGCGCGCTGGAGCAGGAGATCGATCAGTCCGCCGACCAGCAGTGCGCCGGCGCCAATTCCCATCAGCAATTTTGTCTCCATAAAGATGAGGCCAACACAGCCCATGCCGCAGATCGGCAGAGGGACCATTGTCTTCCACATCCCGAGAAGGACAATGGAAAAGGTTGCGCTGAGAACCAATACCTTGAACATGGTCTTGCAGACTTCGACCATGGAACGAGCAGACCCCAAGCGCTTCAGCCCTTCAAAGGGGTCAATTTTCTTAAAGCTGAGCTTCATCGGCTCCAGAGAGAAGACAAATCCACCATTGGCTAGCAGGCTGGCCAAAATCACCGCGGCGACGAGGGTTCCAAGCAGCGGGCCAACAGCCGCGACGGTGAGTTGGACGAGCACAACCAATGCCTGCGGCACCGCGGTATCGAAAGGTAGGCTCTGCAACTTGGTGGCTAATAGGAGCGCTTCCCGGCATTTGTCCTCGATCACGCTGCCTCTTAGCCAAAGGTAGCCGAGCCCAGCGCAAGTCCCGACCGCGCGGACGAAATCGGAGCTACGTGGCAGCTGTCCTTTTTTGCGCGCTTCACTTAACTTCTTCGGGCTGGCGGCGTGTGTCTTCTCTTCACTTGTGTCGCTCATGGCAGCAATTTGTCGAACCACTCCAGCGCGCCGTTGGCTTGTGTGACCTCCAGTTTCATGCTCTCCACCAGATAGGCAGCGTAGGTGACCATGAGAACTGGAAAGACAATGTTCTTGATTGCCGGAGACAGTTGGCTCGCCTTAAATTGCGGGGCAAAGCGACGCAGCAGCATCATCGATATATCAATCAGTATCAGGAAGAACACGACAGGCCCCGATACCAATAATGCCGTGCGCATTATGCGGTCGAGAAGCCCCAACAACTCCATTGCTCCTGGCCCGCTCAGTGTCGGGTGAAACTGATACACCGGCCAGATCAAGTAGCTGCGGTACAGGACACTGATCAAAGTTTCCAGGCCTCCTGATCCGACGAATATGGCAATCGCAGTGATCCCCAGAAAAACGCCCATCGCGGAAGCCTGACTGTTCGTCGCGGGATCGGCCGAAGCGGTCGGGCTGCTGATGCCGCGTTGGTTGTCGATAAGCTCCCCGGCAGCCTGAAGGCCCCAAAGCGGAATGCCAAGAAAAGTGCCAAGGAGTACACCGACAAAAACTTCCTTGAATCCGAGCAGGGTTAGCTGGATCAGGCGTGTATCAGAATCCAGCGCCGGCAATCCGCCGCTGACGTGTGCCAGGCATGGTAGTGCGAAGCCAACAGCCAAACAGCCCCGGATCAGCCCACTGATCTGCGAGCGTGTGAATACGGGAAAGATCAGCATGATGCCCATCGCGCGGGCTGCCCCAAGACCTGCCGCAACGACGAGTTCGAGAGCCGTCTGGATCAGAATTTGAATATCGGCCGATGGCGCGTCCATGGGGCGGACTAGTAGCTAAGTGTCATTGCGGGAAACTCGGTGAAGATCTGATCGGCTAGCTCTATGAGCGGGGCGCTTAGCACAGGAGCAAACAGCCCAATCACCGCGACAACGACCAGAAGCTTCACGGTGAGCGGCAAGCTTTCATCCTGGATCTGCGTCGCCGCCTGGAGGATGCCGATGACGAGGCCGACAACCACTGATGCAATGAGCGGCGGTAGAATCCAGATCATGAAAACCACCAGTGATTGGCTCATAAGAGTAATGATGCTGGATTCAGTGATGATCAGCCTCCCGGTAACGTATAACTCAGCACAAGCCCATGCATCAATTTTGACCAACCATCAATGGCAACAAACAAAAAGATCTTGAACGGGACAGATATAACAGTTGGTGAGACCATCGACATACCCATTGCCATCAAGATAGTTGTCACTATCAGATCTATAACAATAAAAGGCAGATAAAGTAGAAATCCTATCTCAAATCCGCGCTTCAATTCTGATAGCAAGAAAGACGGTACAAGTATTGCAAAGTCATCAGGCGTGGCTGCAGCGTGCATTTCCTCTGGCCAGACCTTTTCTGTCGAAGATAGGAAAAATCGCCGCTGCTCTTCATTTGTGAATTTCTTGAGATGCTCGCGCAAGGGCTCACTTCCGGCTTTAGCGGCGCTTACCCAGTCGTCGAATGTCTGATAGTGGAGCTTGGGATCCGACATGCGGTCATAGGTCTGCTCAGCAACGGGCGCACTAACGAACATAGTGAGGATCATCGCCGCGGCGTACAGCACCACATTGGGTGGTATGGTCTGGGTCCCGAGCGCATTGCGGACGAGGAAAAGAACAATTGATACCTTTACAAAGGCCGTTGTCGTGGCAACTGCTAAAACCAGCAGACCGAGTCCGGCGGTAACCGCAAGAAGCGCCAGGATTGTCGGCTGAGCTTCACTCATTGCATGCAAACCCGCCACGGAGCCTGATGCCCAGCTCTTCTCCGATGCGGACAATGTCGCCACGCCCGATACGCTGACCATTGGCCACTATGTCGACCGGGCCGTCGATCGGCCATCCAAGTTCAAAAATATGCCCTTCGCCGGCACTTCTTAATTCCCCAAGAGAAATAGGCCAGCGGCCGCATTCAAAGACAAGCACGATCTCGACATCGTCGAGATCCTTAGTAAGCTCCAGTTGCGATCCGGGTTGTGTCATATGCGCATTCTCCAAAGGACACGGTCGCGGGCGGAAAGGCCCCCGCAAGATTAATTCATCGCCGTCAAGATCCGCCCCGGCGCACAACTGGCCGACAGCTAGGGTGATCTGGCCGCGGCCGAACGGCGCAATATCGGGCAACAATGCATCACCGACACATGCGCTTCGAAGAAGCGCCGCAGGAAGGCGAAGCGTGCCGACCTCTCCTGCAACAATGAGCGGGAGCTCTGGAGGCAGCCCGCCCAGCTGCCGCGGCAACTGGGCAAGCAGTTCGCCTAGCGCGCGAAACGCAGGCGGTACTAAGCCGTCAAGAGGCGTGAACAGGAATAGACGGCCCTTGCCCTTGACCGCGCCGAAAATGATGTCGAGTTCAAGATGAGGAGCCAGCATCGTGGCTTCGCATACGCGCACGAGTTGCACGTTCAGACGCGTCGTCTCCTCCAGTCGAGTGACAAGCGGCTCAAGAGCGAGTTCGAGAATAAGCGAAGCAGTTGGCTCGGAAGGGAAGGCCAAGCCGTTCTGCACTGTCGTGATGAACTCCTCTACGAGCGGGCGCGACAGCGACAAGATGACCGTTTCGGCTCCCACTCTCCAGACGCAGTCAAGCATCGGAATGGCAGCAGGTTCCTGCTGCCAGACAAGCCCTGCCGTTCGCACCGATAGCGGCACCTCGTTGATCCGGCTTTGAAACGGCGTGCGGGGCGCTGCTGTATCATTGAGCCACGAGACAACCGTGCGGGACAGTTTCAGAACTGGTTCGAACATGGCGGGTGTGACCGCAGCGGCTATCAAAGACTGCACGGTCGTGTCATTCGGACGACCTCTTGCGACTGTCGGATCCGGTTGCGCGGCATTTAGGCAAGCGACCCCCTCGCATATTTCAGCAGTATCTCGTCGTCGGCCTCGATCTCGGCTGCGGCCTCCGAATGAGTCTCGACGGCGCGCCGCACGTCGTCCTCGATTTGTTGCCATTTGTCCCTTGCCGCCGAACATATGACCCATAGCTCCCTCGTCCTGGACGCCGCCATCTCAGCCTCCTCTTGAGCGATTTGGGCATCATCAAGCATCTGCCGTCTGGAAGTGATCTCAGCGGCAAGCTGTTCAGTGTGAAGGCGGTGACGGTCGAGCGCTGCGCTAGACAAGTTGTCGAGTGACATCAGATGCTGATAGAGCGCTGCTTCTGTTCTTGAACAATGTTGCTGTATCATTGCAAGCTCCCTAGCGGCATTTTGTACGGCTGAGGCGGCCACATCGCGCTGGGCTTCCTTCTTGGACAGCTCGCCAAGGGCACGACGCTCTTGCATTTCCTTCAGAAGCCGTAACCTCGAAGACTGAACCCAGTTCACGCGGTCAGACGCGACATCCATGCGACCGTCTCCTCGAAATCTGACGCGTCATCTTCGCTCTGGCGCAGAAACTCCCTCAGTTCGTCGATTGACGCGACGGCCCGGTCAGTCAGGGGATCTCCACCTGGCTTGTATTCGCCAACATTGATCAAGAACTCGGTCTCGGCATAGCGCGATAGGAGCTCGCGGAAAATGGATGCTGCCTTGCGATGTGTCCCCGAAACGACTGCATCCATGACGCGGCTGCGACTCTGCAGCACATCAATAGCGGGGAAATGCGATCGCGCCGCAATAGCGCGTGAGAGGATGACATGGCCATCGAGAATACCACGCGATTCCTCGGCGATTGGATCACCCGTGCCATCACCCTCTACAAGCACCGTATAGAAGGCCGTGATTGAGCCCCGCTCACCCATGCCGGCGCGCTCGAGCAGGCCTGGCAGCATGCCAAAAACGGAAGGAGGAAAGCCCCGTCGCGTCGGCGGCTCACCCGCAGCAAGGCCTATTTCGCGCATAGCGCGGCAGAAGCGCGTCAGCGAATCCAGCATGAGAGCAACGCGTAGGCCCTGATCGCGAAAATATTCCGCGAGCGCAGTCGCCATTGGAGCGCATTGCGCACGCTCCACCGCCGAGCGGTCGGAGGTTTCAACCACGACGACCGTACGGAGAAGGCCCTCTTCACCAAGATTCCTTTCGATGAATTCACGAACTTCCCGTCCACGTTCGCCTATGAGCGCCACTATGACGACGTCAGCGGCGGCACCCTTTACGATCTGTGACAACAGCGTCGACTTGCCACCACCTGGCTCGCCATAAATCCCGATCCGCTGGCCCTCGCCGCACGTCAGCAGACCATCGAGGACACGGACCCCAAGCGGGAATGGCCGCTCAATCATGCGCCTCGTCATCGGATTGGGGGCTCTGCCATGCAGGGGCCGAGTTTCGACGGTCTTGATTTCGCCTTTGCCGTCCAATGGGCGGCAACGACTGTCGATCACGCGACCGAGCAAATCGCCGCCGACGGGCACCTCACGCATTCGGCCAGTGGCCACGACCTCTGCGCGGCTGGATAGGCCCACCAAGTCCCCGATCGGTGTCAGCAATACACCATCACCCGACAGGCCGATCACCTCGGCCTCGAGCGACAGCCCGGTTCGCGGGTCCTCTAGGAGGCAAAGTTCCCCAATACGAGTATCTGGCAAGACGGCATGAACCAGTGTGCCGATAGCCCGCGTGATCCGACCGCGCACCGCACGCGTGTCAATTCGCTTGGCCGCAGCCCTCAAAGACGAGATTGCTGGAACGAGAGCTCGAGTGTCGGCGTCAGCGTTATGTTCTGGGACGGGCTTTCTCATAGCTCGCCTTTTTCACATAGCGTCCCGAAACCAAGGCGCAGCGCGCGCATCTGGGCGTCAAGTCCCAGGTCGACATTGCCGTACTCGCTCCACAGCACGCACCGTTGCGGCGACAACGTCGGGTCGGGCTCGATCCGCACCCTTGGTCGACCATCCTGGCCGTCGCATCGAGCAAACTCTCGTGCAAGCATGTCGACTTGCATGGGAGAAACATGAAGGCAAACTTCGGCGCCGCTGTATTGACACTCTATGGCGTGACGAACAGCCCTCACCAGTAGCTCGCCCGGATCGAAAGCGCCGATAAGATCGCTCAATATTTCCATCACGAGCTGCGGCAATTCCTGCTCCAGAGCCGCCTTTCGTCGCGCGATTTCGGAGATTGTCTCCGCAATCAGCCCTGCCATCTCCTCGGTGCCTGCATTCGAGCCCTCCATGTGGCCGCGCACCCACGCCCGCTGGTAAACGGCGCGTGCCCAGTTTCGAACGCGCTGCCGATGCCGTTCTGCCGCGGCAAGCGCTTGCGCGGCGCTGTGCCAGGTTTCGAGCTCGCTCGCGGGTATCAGTGGTCCGATTGGACGCATCTGCGGCGCTATTGGCCCCTCGGAAAGTTCGGCTGTCATTTCACCGGGGTCTCTGTCTCAAAATGAGCTAGTACAAGTGAAAGCAATTGGCCGGCGGCGGTCCAATGCTCAGGTGCTGGAGTCTCCGCGGCAGTCCCCTCGGGCAACCGAAGAAGCACGCGGTTACGCTCGGTCGCTGAACTGTCCTGGAGCCAAGCCCCAAGACATGCATGTCCATCGTATTCGATTTGCTGAGCGAGTTTTTCTGGGTCCGCGATCAGTCTGTTCTCAACGGCATGCAGCAGGTGTCGGATTCCGAATGCGTGTGCATCCACGCCGATGCGTTTAACAAGGATGGCAAGCTCAGGCTGAGAGACAAACGCGACCAGCGAACGGGCATGCCAGATACTACCAGCAAGAAGGGCAGCTCGATATGGATCGTGCCCGCGTAGAAGGTCCGGCCTGCAGCCGATGTGGTTCAGATCCACGTCATAGTTGCCCAGCAATTCTGCCAGCCTTGGATGCAGTCTGGAACACTTCTGCAACTTCACTAACGTTTCTGCCGATAACGCTGGATCAAGACGCGCCGCTAGACGGGTCGGATGGGCCGAAGCCGCAAGCTCGCTCGCGCCCGGAAAACGCAATTGGTGCGGACCATCAGGTCGGGCGGTCTGTATAGGCATTGGCAATGAGATGTCACCCACGTCCAATTGCAGGCATTCTTTTGCGAATGGCCTCGACAGCAGAAGCATCCCGGCGCCCCTCGACCTTGGAAACGCCGGTTGATTGCTTGCGCCGACGCGTAGCAACGCTGACCAAGAGATAACAGGCCACTGCGAATACGGCTGCGGCAAAACCTGTCACGGTCGCCAGAATTGGCGCAGGAAGAGGTGTTGATGCTTGTGGCAAAACAGCAGTCGGATCGGGCCGTTGCTCGTGTGCGGACCGTTCTACCGGCACCAAAACCACTTCCACCTTATCGTAGGACAAGCCTTCGATGCTGTCGGCTACCAGCATCTTTATCTTTGGCAGCAGAGCCGCGACATTTGTTTTGGCGTCGTGCCTGATAAACACCGCGGCCGAGGATGGCGTGGCGCCGGCTCGCACAAGGTCGTTATGCGGCAGCACGACGTGAACACGTACAGAAAAAACGCCATCGATATCGCTGATCGTCCGCGACAACTCTTCGCTCAGGGCATACACGTAACGGGCACGCTCCTCGGTCGGCGAGGCAATCAGGCCTGATCCTTGGAATATCTCACCGAGGTTCTTGAAGGATTGGCGCGGCAACCCCTTGGCGTTCAGAAGGTTGATTGAGAAGGCGAGCAGCTTTTCGTCAACCTGGATCGTGCTGGTCCCATCCTTGGCGACCACCCGGATCGCGGCGACCCCGTTGTCTTCAAGAAGTGCGAGCATTTCATTTGCCTCACGCTCTTGCAATTGCGTGTAGAGGTCGGTTTTGCAAGCACTGAGGGCGACGAGAACTAGCAGCATGACAAGTCTAACCGACCGCCACCCTGACAGGCCACGCATGATTTCGCCCTCGGCCAAGCCAATCATGCGCGCGGTTCAGCCTTCCTTCAAAAGTTTATTCACGGATGATGTGACGCCGCTGACGCCTTTGGAGATAAGCGCCACCTGGGTGACGCCGTTGTAAACATCCCGAAGACCAGCCATCATCGTTTCGAAGTCTTGCCCTTGTTGAGGAATGCCCGAGATTCCGGTTCCCGCCTCACCTGCGACGGGAAGCTTCTGCGCCGGTCCCGGTAGAGCGCCCTTCGAAAGGGCTATGTCATGGTCGAGCGCGGGGAAGGAAACAGTGTTGTGTGGATATAGGGAGGAAATCGTCTGCAACACGCGATCGCCCATGCCGCTCGTCGGCGCAGCCGCGCGCTGAACATCCATCGCCGCAGCAACTGGCGCCGCACTCGCTGGCTCCGCGGCGGCATTGTTTTTCAGCGAGTCGGCTGCATGCCCTAAGGCGCGCTCAAACTGGGCCTGCTCGACAATCGACGGTGATCCGACCCTGGGGAGGCCAGCCGTTAGAGTGGCAGAGATCGACGTGACAGGCATCATCATGTAAGGACTCGGTTGCTCTCTCTGACCGGGCGGGCCCCGCCCATTCATCACCCGGTGTCGGCGCAACACTCCTAGGGGGGCAAGCTGACAACAAGCTGACTAACGGCGGCGTCATTTCGACATCTAAAATCTCTTCGGCAATTTAGTCACTTGTGATGATTTCAGCGTTTGGTTTATCAGTGCGACATGCCGAGAACGCTTATCCAACCCGTCACCCTGCATGTTTTGAGACTTCTCTGTGCCGGGTTTTTTCTGTCCACCGGGATTCACCCGGCGCACGCAGTCCCGCTGTCCCTTCCGGCGACACCCTATAGATACACGGTTCTGGATCAGGAACTCGCTGCAGCGTTGCAGGAATTCGGCAACAACCTGAATATCAGGGTCAACATCAGTCCTGCGGTGAAGGGGCGAATTCGCGGACGTATGCCTGATTTGCCACCGCGCGCGTTCCTCGACCGCTTGACGAACCTTTACGGTCTCCAATGGTACTATGACGGCCTTGTGCTCTATGTGTCTGCTGCACAAGAATCGCAAACTCGAATGCTTTTGATGACGTCGATTCGCTTC
The DNA here is from genome assembly GCF_003952365.1 of Mesorhizobium sp. M9A.F.Ca.ET.002.03.1.2. Taxonomy (NCBI): domain Bacteria; kingdom Pseudomonadati; phylum Pseudomonadota; class Alphaproteobacteria; order Hyphomicrobiales; family Phyllobacteriaceae; genus Mesorhizobium; species Mesorhizobium sp. M9A.F.Ca.ET.002.03.1.2. The sequence goes on from NZ_CP034443.1 coordinate 2,839,456, forward strand.
GATGCGTTCAAGGGGGCTCTCGACAAGCTTGATATCTCCGACGAGCGCTATGTGGTCAAACCCGTGCCAGGCAATGGCCTCGTCTTCGTTTCCGGTCCACCGCGCTTCGTCGCACTCGTGGAGCAGACCTTTAACGGCTTGGTGGCGGAGGCGCAGGCGCAGACTCACATAGCGGCCACGCCAAAGGAATCAGTGCTGATCTTGTTTCGCGGCTCCTCCACTACGGTCGTTCGCGACGGACGACCGGATGCTTCTTATTCTTCTGACATCCCACAACAGGATAGCGTTGGCGGGAAGCCTGAGCTGGGCAAGAAATGAACATTGAGGATTTGCCGCAGCTCTGAAGAACATGACTGCGGCTACCCCTTTGTGAACTCTTCGCAAACTCGTCAGTTTCTCGAAAGCTAATCCGCTCATGATGAGTCCCGGCAGCTCTCGCGGTGACTCCGGCCATTGTGTTGGACCGAACCTTGGAGCCGGCCCGGAACACAGCAATTGAAGGCAGGGCAGGCGCATTCGTGACCTGCCGACGCTTGGAATTGTCGAATTTTGTGAAACGCAAGGGATCTTCTGTCGGGGTCTCTTGTGGGGATTTCAACGTCACGTCTGAGGATGCACAATGTCGGCCAGCAATCTTTCAACTTTCTACCGCTCAAATTCGCTACAGTCCGCAAGGGGTTGGCCGGGCCTGAAAGTTTCCCATTTTGCGACCCAGCATCAGCAAAGTGCATCGTGCTTCGAAGCGATGCTGTCCACTTGTGTGCTGGCAAACAAGCCCGGCTCTTTCGCGCAAGGGGATCTGCCAACGTCGAATCTTGATTCGACAATGGATAAATTGCGGCAGGACCCTTTGGGCCATCTGGCACCGGATGTCGAATCGACATTGAAGGGCTTGGAGCAACACCCACTGGATCTGCTGCCGCCACATATGAGGGCGGCTCTCAAGGAGGACCAATCGCAACGCTCCAAGGCGACTGAAGCCCAACATCTGCTCCGCGTCACCCCGAAGATCGAGCCGGCTCCCAGGCCGAGCCCCGGAATCACGTGGAACGGTGGGTCGCTGACCACGGCTGAGTTGCAGATTGTTGCGGTACTCAACCGTCACAAGGACCAATGCCCGCTTAGTTGGAAGTCGTTGACCGAGAAAGCCAATGATCCCTCTACGCCACCGGATCTGAAAGCGGCGATCAAGGGACTGCAGCAGGATTCGGGACTTTTTTATGCGATTGGCTCGCAGGGCGACGGCCGCTGTGGAGGCAAGATCAACGCCAAGGACTTGGCCGGATTTTCAAACCACCACCCACAAGTTGCTGCATTTCAGGAAGCCCAAGCGCAAAGCTACGAGCAGAACTACATACCATCCGACGGCAGCGGAGGTTTGCAGCCTTCGGTCATGACCTTGAGCGATGCCTTGCGGGAGTTTTACCGGTACTCCGAAAATCTGTCCAAGGACCTGAGTCTGGATGAGTTCAAGAAAATGGTCGGCGGCGAATCGAAAAACGGCAAATTTCCGCCCCAGGTCATTGCGGCGGCGCAATATTTCCTCGATCACCCCGATGCTTGGAACCAGTTGTGCGGTGGCTCGAAAGGGAAGATGCACAAAGAGGATTTCCTGCAAGTCGCCTCATCGTCGATGAGCCTCACGCAAACTGAGCTGAATACGGTCGAGATGATCAAGGACCATCAGGACACGTTCTTTGGAAGCGGTGTTCTGACTCGCGACAAACTGGCGAAAATGAAAGACGACAAGAGCCTTGATCCGAAAGTGCGGGAAGCAGCCTCTCAGCTCCTTTCAGATCCTCTTTTGTTTGGCCTCCTGAACAATTCGATCACGGGCTATAAGACCCATCATAAATTCTTCGACTTTGGCGGCGGGCATACGGTTGATTCCGGCAATATCAGCAAAAAAGACTTTGCCCATTTTTGCACAAACATGTCGTCTGCGAACCGCAACGTTCAGCAGCCAATCACCCACGGCGCCCAAACCGCAGAAGAGCAGAATGCCGTCGCGGACATGAAGATGGGCCTGATGGACCAGCCTGACATTAAGTCAGCCAAAAAGAACGGCGGGGCCGTCATGCACGTCGTCGACTCCGTGCTCAAAATCGAGACGAAAGTGCTCGACTTGGCGGCAACGGCGGTGGGACTGCTCAGCTTCATTCCGGGCCTCGGACAAGTAGCCGATCTTGCCTCGATGGTTCTCGAGGCTGAGTCGCAAGCAGCCAATCTCCTGCGTACGGCCATTAACGGAGGCGATATGAAGCGAGCGCTGGAGGAAGCTGGCCTCAATATGGCCGCGCAGGCGATCGGCCTTATCGCAGGCCCCGAGGTCAAGCTGGCCATTCGAAATGGGCTCGTAAAGCACCTGATGGAAGAGGCCTTGGCGGCAGGCATTGATCTTTCGGTCTCGACGGCGCAGGACTACGCAGAAGGCTATGTGAATAACCTCCAAGCGCGCCTTGCAGGCGGCCCTGAGCAAAACCTAGGCCTTCCGAGCATGCCATCATTCCAGAGTGTGGCAAGCAATGTGCCCTTCGTCGGCATTGCCTTATCCTAGCCGTCGCCTTGCGCGGAAGCTTTGGCTCGCGCGCTGAGATAAGGGTCATTGTGGCACAAGCAGGGGTTCATCCGCATCAACGCAAGCGGTGTTCCTGACGCCATCTTGATCGGACTGTGAGGGAGATGTCCGAAGTCTGTGAAGGCTTCGGTATATGACGACTTCAGAGTTACGCTGAGCCCAGCCATCTCGAGCCGGTGCGCCGGGTCGAGGTTTTCACGGGCGCCGGCCGGCAGCGGGAATGGTCTCCGGAAGGCACGGCGCGGATGGTGGCGGAGCTGGCGCAGCCGAAGGAACGGCTGTCGCGCGCCCAGGGCGGCCTCCCGAACAGCCAGACGATGATCTCCTGCGGCCTATATCCTTGTGCCCACGCTCAAGGCAGTCGGCTGAAAACAGCGCTGATTTAAAACAGCATTATCCTGCACTGCACCCTCGATCCTTGCGCTCACCGATCGCTCGTCGACACGCACGCGGTCAAGTCGTTATCGGCGCTATGCCGATGGGCTTCGAGAGCAAGGTGGACGCTGAGCGGTGCGTCAGCCTCAGGGCGCGGCTGGCCAGCTTTGGGTCTCACGCTCTATGACGGCAACACCCGGCTGATCCACTTGGCCTGTTCGGGGGCTCCCGGCAGCGGCGCGGAAGCCACGGTCCGCCTTCCTCGGCTTCAGGCCAAAGACACCGCAGCATGCTCCAGAGCTATGTCTGCCGCCTTCGCCCCATCGTCGCTGGTCATGTGGAAAGGACAAGCAGGCTACGCACCCCATAATCCCGTCGGGCAGGATTCGACAGTCGACGGCGAGACATTCGCCAAACCTCACCCTTGATTCTCAGCAACGTTAAAAAAAATTCACATAATGTTCGTGAGCGTAGTCTCCTGTCAGGTGGTACATTAGCCCCAATATCTGGCGTCTTAGTCGTAGAAAGGACTGTGATCCATCTTCCATTAGCATCCATACCAGCGGATTTACAGCAAATGACGAGAAGAGATCTCATGCGGATTGATGGGGATAGAAGGGCTAGCGGCTTGCTGCATCCCGTCCGGGTTGATGCCAACCAATGTTGACACTGGTAAATCGCGTAAGGACGGCAGCGCATCTTGATCGCCTTCGAATCCTGGGCCTTTGCGCGCATGCGGATCTAACCGTCGGCGAGCTGGCCGATATTACCAGTCTGCCTCGCGAGCAGGTTCGACGCCACGTCCGGCGGCTGGTCAGAGCCAACTTTCTTTGCTGCAACGAACAACGTCCGCAGTCTTCGTACCATATGCAAGCAGGAGGCAAGGATGGCGGGCTGGCTCAATTGGTGGTCGATCTCCTGCCCCACGATGATGGTCATCATAAAAGAGACCTACAACGCCTGGAAGCAATACAAGACGCGCGGTTGAAGGGACCGCCTGCTTGATCGTGAAATAGATCAGTCCAAATGGAGCGCGACTACCATGGATAACTCCGCCGGCGGCGCCATCGCGCAGCCCGACACTTACGGGCGGCCTCACTTAGCCGCCGTCGACTCCCGCGTTCGCGAACTGCTTCTAAGACAGGAGCGCCAGGAGCGGACAACTCTCAAACTGATCGCCTCCGAGAACTTTGCCTCCTCGGCGGTGTTGGAAGCGACCGGGTCGATTTTCACCAACAAGTATGCCGAGGGATACCCCGGTGCGCGCTACTACGCCGGAAACGAGATCGTCGATGAGCTTGAGACCCTCGCGATCGAGCGCCTGAAAGCGCTATTTGGCAGTGAACACGCCAACGTCCAGCCTTATTCAGGCTCGCCAGCCAACCAGGCTGTCTATCGCGCGCTTTTGAGCCCCCGTGACAAAGTGATGGGCTTGCCTTTACCCGAAGGCGGCCATCTGACTCACGGTTGGTCCGTCAATTTTTCCGGCAGCGATTATCAGCGCGTCCCGTACAGGCTGCACGAAAAGACACAGCAAATTGACTATGACCACTTGCGCGAGACCGCCAAGCGGGAACGCCCGAAGCTAATTTGGGTCGGCGGAACTGCTTATCCGCGTATTTTTGACTACGCGGCAATGGCCGAAATTGCTTCGGAGGTGAACTCGTATCTGGTGGCTGACATCGCCCACATCAGCGGCCTGGTTGTCGCAGGAGTGCATCCGAACCCCGTGCCCCATTGCGATGTGGTCACCAGCACCTCTCACAAGTCGATCCGCGGTCCCCGGGGTGGCTTCATTTTATCAAGGAATGAAGACCGTTATCAGCCCCTCCATCATCCGAAGAGCAAACACAATCTGGCCAAACGTATAGACCGCGCCGTGTTCCCTCTTCTGCAAGGCGGACCGCATATGAATACTATCGCCGCGCTTGCCGTCGCTTTGCAGGAAGCAGCGAACTCGTCCTTTCGTGTCTACGGTCAGCAGATCGTCCACAACGCCAAGGCTCTGGCCCAGGCGCTTCTGGAGCGAGGTTATGAACTCGTCACCGGGGGCACTGACAATCACATGCTGATCCTTGATCTTCGGGACCGGCCGCTGTCAGGCAAAGCCTATGCGGAGCGCTTATCGCGTGCAGGCATCATTGCGAATTTCAATATGGTCCCGGGCGACCGGCGGCATCCGGCGCTGACAAGCGGCATCCGCTTAGGGACGCCAGCGGTGACGTCCATGGGCATGCGCGAAACGGAGATGGTGCAGATCGCCGCTTTCATCGACTCGGTCTGCCGCCAGCCCGATGACCAGGAAGTTCATGCGAGCGTACGAAGAGACGTTGCCGACTTCTGCACTGCGTTCGATGTTCCCGGCATCCCCGACCGATAAGCCACCCCAATCCAGAAACTCCTCACTAACTCCAGCACTTGAAGCGAGGGCATTTTTATGACCAGGCAGTTCGTGTTCTCTTCCGAATCCGTCGGCGCGGGACACCCCGATAAGATGGCAGACAACATCTCCGATGCCATTCTCGATGCGGTCCTGCGCACCGATCCGAAGGCGCGCGTCGCCTGTGAAGTGTTGGTGAAGACGGGGATGGTCGTTGTGGCTGGCGAGATCACCAGCCATGCCCACATCGATTACAGCCAAGTCGCCCGCGATACGATACTCGATATTGGCTACGACGATGATGCGATTGGCTTTGATGGTCGACGTTGCGCCGTCGTTCTGGCCCTCACCGAGCAGTCGCCCGACATAAGCCAGGGCGTTGATGAAGGACGAGGGCAGGATCTCGGGCAGGGGGCAGGGGATCAGGGCATCATGTTTGGATTCGCATGCAACGAGACGGATACATTGATGCCCCTGCCGATCCAACTCGCTCACCATTTGACGAAAAGACAGGCCGAGGTCCGGAAAGCGGGACAGCTTGGCTGGCTGCGTCCGGACGTGAAATCTCAAGTGTCCGTACGCTACGAAGGGCTCCGCCCGGTGGCGCTGGATACCATAGTCCTGTCGACGCAGCATGACGAAGCGGTCTCACAAGCCACGGTCCGCGAAGGCGTCATTGAGGAGATCATAAAACCGGTCCTGCCGGCCCACCTGGATACTTCGGGGATCAGATTTCTGGTCAACCCAACAGGGCGGTTCGTGGTCGGTGGGCCTGCCGGCGACTGCGGCCTCACAGGACGGAAGATCATCGTCGATTCCTACGGTGGGACCGGGCGTCACGGCGGCGGTGCCTTTTCGGGCAAGGACCCATCCAAGGTTGACCGCTCGGCGGCCTATGCCGCCCGGTATGTCGCGAAGAACATCGTTGCCAGCGGCCTTGCGGAGGTCTGCGAGGTTCAGCTTGCCTACGCGATCGGCGTGGCCAGTCCGGTTTCTGTCATGGTCAATACTTTCGGAACCGCAAGGATCGAGGAAAAAAGGATCGAGCGCCTTGTTCTCGAGGTTTTCAATCTCCGACCGAAAGGCATCATCAAGATGCTTGATCTCTTACGCCCGATATACCGCAAGACGGCGACATACGGACACTTCGGGCGTGAAGAGCCTGAGTTCACCTGGGAGAAGACGGACAAAGCTGACGATTTGCTGCGTGAAGCAGGACCGGCAGCTGCGTGAGGGCGGCTGGATCAAGCGCATGCGGCAACCCATTTCAACTCGCGAGACCACGCCCGGCCGGCATGGCAAGAAGCCGGCTCGGGTTTTTGGCGGAGATTTTGATGCGGATTATGACGTGCTCTGCATCGGTAATGCCATTGTCGACATCATCGCCCAGTGCGACGAGGCATTCCTCGAGACCAACGGCATCATCAAGGGAGCGATGAACCTCATCGACACAAGGCGCGCCGAGCTGCTCTACAGCCGCATGGGTCCGGCGATCGAGGCCTCCGGCGGCAGCGCCGGCAACACGGCGGCCGGCGTCGCCAGCTTTGGCGGCCGCGCCGCCTTCTTCGGCAAGGTCTCCAACGATGCGCTGGGCGAAATCTACGCCCACGACATCCATGCGCAAGGCGTCGCCTTCGACACCACGCCGCTCAAGGGTGAACCGCCGACGGCGCGCTCGATGATCTTCGTCACGCCCGACGGCGAGCGCTCGATGAACACCTATCTCGGCGCCTGCGTCGAGCTCGGGCCTGAGGATGTCGAGGCGGACAAGGCCTCTGGCGCCAAGGTCACCTATTTCGAAGGCTATCTGTGGGATCCGCCGCGCGCCAAGGAAGCAATCCGCCAGACGGCGATGCTGGCGCACGCGGCAGGCCGCGAAGTGTCGATGACCCTGTCGGATTCGTTCTGCGTCGACCGCTACCGCGACGAGTTCCTCGAGCTGATGCGTTCGGGTACCGTCGACATCGTCTTTGCCAACAGCCACGAGATCAAATCGCTTTACCAGACGGCGTCGTTCGACGAAGCGCTGGCGCAGATTCGCAAGGATTGCCGCATCGCCGCCGTGACCCGATCGGAAAAAGGCTCGGTGATCGTGCGCGGCGACGAGACCGTGGTGATCAAGGCGACCGCCATCAAGGAGCTGATCGACACGACGGGCGCCGGCGATCTCTATGCCGCCGGCTTCCTGCATGGCTACACGCAAGGCCGTGACTTGCAGACCTGCGGCGACCTTGGCTCACTGGCAGCCGGATTGGTGATCCAGCAGATCGGCCCCAGGCCCCGTCAGAATTTGCGCCGCGAGGCCGAGCAGGCGGGGCTGACCATTCCGGACGTTCAAACGAGTTAGTGGCCTACCTTCCCGTTGTGCAGGCTATCTCGCCAGAAGCGCAATCACGGAATAGGGAAATCCTGATGTCGAACATGATGAAGGCGCTTGTGAAGGCCAAGGCCGAACCGGGCATCTGGATGGAAGAGGTGCCGGTGCCGGAAATCGGCCCCAACGACGTGCTGATCAAGATCAAGAAGACGGCGATCTGCGGCACCGACGTGCACATCTACAATTGGGACCAGTGGGCGCAGAAGACGGTGCCGGTGCCGATGGTGACGGGCCATGAATTCGTCGGCACCGTTGCCGATTTCGGCGCAGCGGTCACCGAATACAAGGTCGGCCAGCGTGTATCGGGCGAAGGCCACATCGTCTGCGGCCATTGCCGCAACTGTCGCGCCGGGCGAGGGCATCTGTGCCGCAACACACTCGGCGTCGGCGTCAACCGTCCGGGCGCGTTCGGCGAGTATCTGGCGATCCCGCAGCACAATGTCGTGCCGATCCCCGACGATGTGCCCGATGAGATTGCCGCGATCTTCGATCCCTTGGGCAATGCCGTCCACACCGCATTGTCCTTCGATCTGGTCGGCGAGGACGTGCTGGTGACTGGCGCCGGGCCGATCGGCATCATGGGCGCGCTCGTCGCCCAATGCGTCGGTGCGCGCAAAGTGGTCATCACTGACATCAACCCGGTGCGGCTGGCACTGGCGAAAAAGCTCGGCGTCCAGCATGTCGTCGACGCCTCGAAGGAAAAGCTGCGCGACGTCATGCCGGCGCTCGGCATGACCGAGGGGTTTGACGTCGGCCTCGAAATGTCGGGCGCAGCCCCCGCCTTCCGCGACATGATCGATACCATGAACAATGGCGGCAAGATCGCCATTCTGGGCATTGCGCCGACCGGCTTCGAGATCGACTGGAACAAGGTCATCTTCAAGATGCTGCATCTCAAGGGCATCTACGGCCGCGAGATGTTCGAGACCTGGTACAAGATGATCGCGCTGGTGCAGGGTCCTCTCGACGTGTCGGGCCTGATCACACACCGCATCGGGGTCGATGACTACCTCGACGGTTTCGAGGCGATGAAGAGCGGCAATTCGGGGAAGGTGGTGATGGATTGGTAGGGATTGCCTTGGCCGCTCTTCAGGAAAAGCTGACGGGACAGCACCCCTCTGGTCCGCCGGACATCTTCCAACGAGGGGAACATGGCTGGGTGGAGAGCTATGGCTCCGCTAGGTGCGCCCCCTAATCATGATACGGCGACGTATCGCGGCCCATCCGATAACGGTCGATGGTGGCAATTCGCCTCAGCCGATGACGGAAATCCGGTGAACGGATGCTCACAGGCCCCCACGCGATCGTCTATTTCCTAAGATCTGCGATTGAGGTCGAGGTGTTGCCGCCGTTTCAGCGGGTAAGATGCGTTAGACGACTTCCGGTACCTTTCCGGTCAGCGAATTAACGAAGGCAACGAGCCGCATTGGACAGGTCGTGCCATTCCGGTTCGGGGGAAGTATGGCGCGGCTCAGCATGGCGACACGGTCGGAACTGAAGCGGCGATCGTGGAGCGTTATCGCGGCGTTGACAAGCGGCGCATTCTGAATGAGTTCGGGGCGGTAATCGGCTATTATCGCAAGCGCGCGCGATCCGTCTTATGAACCGTCGTGAGCAGAGGCCGTCTGCGAGCAAGAGCCGCAGCCGCTGTTACGGCAGCGATGTCCGCGAGGCGCTCATCGTGTTGTGGGAGGCTTCGGAGCGGCTGAGGTCCGCATCGTCGCTCGCGGCGGCCAGCGCCGCCGGGCAGGAATGAGTTCGGCAGTTCGCCGCTCGGTGCAAGCCCGCACCTCGGCGATTGGAAAGATCCGCCGCCCGGCTTTGTTGAGCGCATTCGGGCACGTCTTGGTCGGGGAGCTTCGTGCAGACGATGGTGCTGACCGAAATTGCCACCGGCTGGACCGAATGCATTCCGGTCCGCACGCGCAACAGCGGCAATGTGATCATGGCGATCAAGCAGGCCCGCTCGCGGTTTCCCTGACCCTGTGCTGCTGTTTGCCGGCATCCGCCCGCACAGGAAGAGCTTGGAAAGCGGTCGATCGTCGTGGCCTGAATGCGGAAATCGAGGAGCCGTTGGTCGTCGATCTCCAGCCTGAACGCGGTCGTTTCCTGGTGCCGCAAATCGGCTGTTGCATACACATCCCTGTCAGACGTCAGTTTTCCTCGCCCATTTTGGTGTCGAGATGCGAAGTGCTCTTTTGGACCAGCAAGGCTTTTTGGAAATCTGAGAGCGGCTTTCCGCGGGGCGCTCCATTTTTGAGCATCAAGCTACCACAGCCAATGACGCGCAGGTTCCACCAGACTCGCCAGCCTTGAAGGACAGCGAAATAGCAGAGCACGACAGACACAACAATCCATCAGGAAGCCGCAGTCGTTGAAGATGCGGCGCTGCATCCATACCGTGGATGCATTCGATCCAAATAATCGATTTGTTCAATCAGTTTCTCGAAAGCTAACCCTACCCTCTGTGGGAATCGGGCTCTGGGCCGCGACGCTGCCTTGCGAGCGCAGGGGCTGCACGTAGGAGAGATGATGCAACGAGAAATCGCACGCGGGTTGCTGGCGTCGTGGGTTCGCCGACCGGCGTATTTGAGCCCGTCAGTTGGTCCTCACCCGCGCCTATTGCCACCGAGCGACTTGCATGTCCCTCCAACTCGGACCTGTTCCGAGAGATGCGACGAGTTGTGCGCCGTGTGCTCCGATCAGATGGCCGCCGGTGACGCGTCTCTCTTCGATAGGAGATGAAATGCGAACGCTGCTCGTGGATCATCATGCGGATCTTGCGCGCGCCATGCGACTTGCGCTCGGGGATGGCGGCTTCGTCGTTGATGTCGTTGGTACTCTGGAACTGGCCTCGAGTGCATTTTCTTGCGCCAGCTATGAAATTCTCCTGCTGGAATTGGCTCTGCCAGATGGCGATGGCTTGGGTTGGCTGAGGCAGTTGAGGACCCACGGGCATTCAGTTCCTGCCGTCATTATGAGCAGCCTTAACGATCTCGATAAGCGAATTGCGATCTTCAACGGTGGTGCGGACGACTTTCTGCTCAAACCCGTCTCTACCGATGAGCTTATCGCCAGAATGAGAGCCATTCTGCGCCGGGCGTCACAGATGACCGACCTGAGGCTCGTATTTGGCAATCTCAACTTCGATCCGGTCGCCCGGCAGGTTTTCGTTGCTGGGCACCCAATGATGATCGCACGTCGCGAACTCTGTATTCTAGAGCATCTGCTTAACCGGGCAGGCCGCATCGTGCCCCGTGCGCAGTTGGAAGATCACCTCTATTCGTTCAACGACGACGTGTCTGCCAACGCGCTTGAAGTCGGAATCTATCGTTTACGTGGACATCTGACCAGATCAGGTGCAACGCCACGGATCAAGACCATCCGTGGCATTGGCTACATTCTAGAATTGACTGACGCGTCATCCGCATAGTTTGTCGAATCGAAAGAAGATCTATTTTGCTGATCCTTCAACATCCTTGCCCTGCGCTCAATTGGCGGGCGATCGCCATCAAGGTTCCGAGACCTGCAGTGCCCCGTTACCTGGGCCATCTCCTCTGCGCGCTTATTGTGACTTTCCCACTTGGTGTCGCGGCGCAAAACAAGCAGGACAAAGGCGCGCCGCGTGCGGCTTCGAATAGCATCAATGCCACGCTGACCCTTTCCTCTTCGCTCGGGGAGACCGTTCATCTGCCCGCGCCAGCCACGACCATCTTTGTTGCTGACCCGACGATCGCGGATTTTCAGGCACCATCGAGCAAAACAATCTTCGTCTTTGGCAAGAAATCGGGGCGGACCAGCCTATTCGCCTTGGACGGCAACGGCGAGCCTCTCGCCGAATTGCGTATCGTTGTCACGCAACCGATCGGGGATTTACGCGCCATGTTGCGGGAGCAGGTCGGCGACTATCCCATCCGCGTCAACTATACGCCGCGCGGCGCAATCCTTAGCGGGACGGCGCCCGACGCAGAGGTCGCCGACACCGCAAAAAGAGTCACTGAGCAATATCTGGGCGACGGAGCGCAAGTCGTCAACAACATCAAGGTCGCTGGATCCCTGCAAGTTAACCTCAGCGTGCGCGTAGCCGAAGTCTCACGCAGCGCCATGAAGTCACTTGGCGTCAACCTGTCCGCCTTCGGTCAAATCGGCAATTTCAAAGTGGGCGTTCTAAGCGGAAGCGGTGCAAGCGCTGGATCTGGTTCAACCCAGGGTGGCGGTACAGCAGAAATCGGATTCGACAACGGTGTCGTCAACGTCAGCGCGGTTCTCGACGCGCTCGCCAAGGAGCATATAGCTTCCGTCCTGGCTGAGCCGAACCTCACCGCTATGTCGGGTGAAAAAGCCAGCTTTCTAGCTGGCGGCGAATTTCCCATTCCTGTCCTGCAGGAAAACAGGCAGGTATCGGTTGAATTCCGTCACTTCGGCGTCAGTCTGGAATTTGTGCCGACAGTTCTCAGCAACAATCAAATCAACATTCACGTAACGCCCGAAGTCAGTGAACTGTCGACGCAAGGTGCCGTGCAAATCAACGGAATTTCCGTGCCGGCAGTTTCCACGCGCCGAGCCGATACGGTCGTCGAACTCGCCAGTGGGCAGAGCTTCGCAATCGGCGGTCTAATCAGGCGGAACGTCAACAATGATGTCAGGGCCTTTCCCTGGCTCGGAGAAATGCCGATCCTGGGACCGCTTTTTCGCTCGTCCTCGTTTCAAAAAGAGGAGTCAGAACTGGTCATTCTAGTTACGCCTTACATTGTAAGACCAGGCTCCAACCCAAACCAGATGAGCGCACCTACGGAGCGGGCGGCACCGGCTTTGAACGGAGGGGGCGCTCCGACGAATTCCGTGGCAAGTCCCCCGCGAGACCGCGCTGCTATCCGTGCGGGCGCGCCAAGCGCCCAGGGCGGTCTCGGCTTCATCATCGAATAGTGTCGTCCAATGATGTTGCGTTTTATAGTCCTCTTTGTCGCTCTGGCACCAAGCGTAAGTGGCTGCACAAGCACTACGCCAGTTGATGTCGAACCATCGGCATCAATGCTTGTCCGAGAGGAGACCACCCTCCTGACGTTGCAAAGCCTGCGCGCTTCCGAACGGCAGCGTTTGCGTGATTTCCTAAACAAGGCCAGTCGCGGCCGATTCGATGCCCTCCACCTCCTCATCAGCGGTTCGCCCCAGCTCAGCGCAGGGGTAGCCCATCAGGCCAGGCAGTTGGCAATCGAAGCAGACAACATTCAATTGCTCGATCAACACGACGCCGGCTCAGTGCGAATTGAGGCGATTGTCTATCACGCCCGTCCGCCGGTCTGTCCCTCATATGGTGCCTTACCCAATGAAGAATCCTTCAAACAGCCGCTTGGTTGTTCGACAGGATTTAACCTGGCCGTGATGGTCAACGATCCGCGCGATCTGCTCGACAATCAGGCCGTCAAGTCCGGCGATGGCGATCGTGCTTCTGTACCAGTTGCCACTTACAGAACGTTCGGGACGGATAAAGGTGGCTGATACCGGCCCTTATCTTGGCAGCACTCCTACCGGAGATTGAAAGCTTCCAATCTCGTCCTGATCTAAAATCAAAGGAACCGCTGGATGCAATATAGGCGCGATATCGCGGGCCTTAGGGCTGTTGCTGTACTTCCGGTCGTACTCTTTCATTTCGGAATTTCGGCGATCCCGGGTGGCTTTAGCGGGGTTGATATCTTCTTCGTCATCTCCGGCTACCTTATCAGCGGAAGCCTCTTGGATGACCTTGAACGCGGCCAATTTTCGATCGTCAACTTCTACTGGCGCCGTGCCCGGCGCATTCTGCCGGCTCTCGTCTTTGTGATGCTTCTCACCTGCATTGCCGCATTGTTCATTCTTCTGCCATCGGATCTGCGCGAATTCGGTCTTAGCATCATAGCTGCCTCGACCTTCTGGTCGAACGTTTTTTTCTGGAAAACGTCAAGTTACTTCTCGATCGATGCCGCGCTTCGACCACTGTTGCACACCTGGTCGCTTTCCGTAGAGGAGCAGTACTACATCTTCGCCCCAATCCTGATGTTCCTAATCTATCGCTACATCGGGAAGCGCTGGCTGACGACACTTCTTCCGATAATTCTCTGCAGCTTCGTAATGGCGGTGATGGCGACATCGCTGGCGCCCACCGCCGGATTCTATCTGCTGCCGACCCGAATCTGGGAACTCATGTTGGGCGCCCTGCTCATGCTCAAACGCCCCCCGCCGTTGGGCAACAGATTCCTGATGGAGTCGGTGGGGTTGGCCGGATTTGGCCTTCTCGCCATCGGGTTCTTCGCGCTTTCGGAGAGCGACCCGTTCCCAGGCTACAACGCCTTGTATCCATGCATCGGAACGGCCCTTCTGATCTATGTTGGCCAAAATTCCCCCTCGACGGTCGCCAGCCGCATGCTCGAAGTCCGGCCGCTGGTCTGGATTGGGCTCATCTCGTATTCTTTGTATCTTGTTCACTGGCCGCTCAATGCGTTCGCGCATTATCTTTCGTTCCAAAAACTCGATCCTTTGATGACCGGTGCGATGTTGGTAGCAAGCCTCGCATTGGCTGCATTCTCCTGGAAGTTTGTAGAGCAGCCGTTTCGACAGAAGAGGGCCTTCACCGCCCCGGGGCCTATCTTTGCCTTTTCAGCGCTCGCGATCGTTGTTCTTTGTGCCGGCGGAGCGGCGGGGGCGCTCGGCAACGGCTTTCCGCAACGGTTTCCGGACTATGTCCAGCGGCGCATTTCCGTCGGGGACTGGAGGAATGGCATCTGTTTCAACGAGGGCACCAGCCGGATCGAAAGCTGGAATATGGAGGATTGCACGCGCACTCGCGGTTTTCCAACAACGGTTTTTTTGTGGGGCGACTCCTTCGCCGCGCACTATGTTTCCGGCCTGGGTGCTAACATAAATCGGTTGCAGGCGAACATCGTGGAATATACGTACGCCGGCTGCCCGCCGATACTCTCTTACTACTCTTACGCTCGTCTTGATTGTGTCCGGTTCAATCGCAAGGCCTTGGACATCATCTTGGAAGCGGACATCAAGACGGTTATCCTCAGCGGTAAATGGAGTGACTATGAGGTCAGAGGCTTCGACGGTCTTCAGCAAACAATCGATACGCTTCGTGCCCTGGGCGTGCGCGTGTTTGTCATCGGCCAGTCTCCGCAGTTCCCAACTGACGTCCGGAAAATTGCGTTCTTCGCCAAGCGCCAAAATCTGGACGATACGTCCTGGCCGATGGCGATGGACCCCGGCATCAACGAACGTGTGCGCTCATTTACCAAAGGCGCCACATTCATCGATCCGCTGAAATTCCTGTGCAGCGCAGGACGCTGCCCCTATTCCGACAGAGGAGAGTTTATGTATTTCGACTATGGTCATTTCTCTTCAGCCGGCGCCACACTGGCAATCTCGAAATACTGGCCGGCTTTTGGCAAAGACAATGCTCTTCCTAAGACGAAGTAGCGGGTCAGACGGCTGACAAGCACCAGTGCGGGTCCCTGTGATTGCTCCTGCTTCGGCAGCAGCCGCGACGATGGAGCTGTTCAGGTTTAAGGCCACCCGATAGCGACCTAGGATGGGTGCTGCCACGCGGATCGGACTAAGCGTGCATTATCACGTAAATGTTGAGAGAATGAATGGCGCCGCGAAGGGCAATTCCAGCCATCCACAGCGACAGGCGTGTCGCGGTCCCGACATAGCAGTGGCACTTACCTGACACGGCCTCACACTGCCCTCTAAACGGCCCCGAATTTGAACTGACCACCCCTGGCCGGTTCATTGGGCAGGTCAAGGGCTAGGCTGTATTACACAGGGCTCACCCCTTTCAGTCTCAAGTTGGTACGATGGGCCGTGGACGGTCGATGCAGACTTCAAGGATGGCGAAAGAAGCTCTCTATGCGTGCGTTGTCGAGGCAAGTGCCTTTGCCAGAGATGCTCGCGGCTGGAGAGATTTCAAAATGAGCGTTGGAAGCGGAGAATGCCGCCGACGCTGTTCGGCTTGCTCGTGCCCTTGACGGTGGTAGGGTCGGCAGGGCCGACGCCAAAGTTGCCGTAGCGGTCGTAATCGACCTCGGCTGTGACCGTGAAGCCAGGAACGACCATATAGACGACGTTTGCAGCCAAACCAGAATTCTTGAGCTGATCACTCGAGACCTGAAAGTTGAACGAAGTTTTCTCGTCAAACTCGTAGGTGGCGCCCGCCCAGAAAGCCCACTGGCCGTTCCAGATTTTGTACGAGCCGCGCACATGATTGGCGATTGCGCCGTTTGAGTCCTCGTTGAGACTGCCATTGGAACCGTAGCCGAACAGTCCAAACAGCGACAGCTGGTTTGTGACAGCGACGTCGACACGGATCTTGCCGGCCAAAGCTTCGTAGTTGCTGTCATAAGCCGCGACGCCGGTGATCGAGCCCCAGCCTTGCGTGTATTTCAAGCCGGCGACAACGTGCGGAATATAGCTGTCGATAGTACCGGCTGAGCCCGATCCTTGTTCGAGCGAAATCACGGTCGAAATGCCGTTGCCGGCGTCGAAGTAGTACTGAGCCACGTTGGTGTCGAAGCCGGCCGACCGAACGAGCATACTATCGAGAACGTTGCCAGCGTAGCTTACAAACGTATCGAAGGCCGACCCGTCCTTGCCAACTCGCAGGCCCCCCAGCTCGACCCAGGCAGAAGCCAGTGCGAGGCCGCTGTTGAAACCATAGTTCTGAGGACTGTCACGCGAGTTAGCGCTATTGCCAAAATTCACGTGGGTTTCGGTATAGGTCGTCAACGCGCCGAGCTCGGTCTGCTGGCCGCTCCAAGTTTTGAACGTGAAGCGTGTGTTGTTTCGCCAAGTGCCTTGGTCCTCGCCAGTTCTCACATCCGAGGTTCTTGCGCTGTCATACGATCGGACATCACCCAGGCCGATATCATAACGGACATAGCCGCCGATGCGCAGGCAGGTCTCGGTGTTGGGAATATAGAAATACCCCGAGCCGAGGACGTCGCAGATCTTGATGTACTCGGCCGGTTCCCGCTCGGCGCCAGCTGCTCGAACGACGGAGGCGGCGATCAGAGCAGTTAAGCCGAGAAGACGAATCTTGATGTACATGTCTAGATCTCCATGAAGGAATAAAAAGGATAGAGGCGTAAGAGCAAGCTTTACTCTAAATTTTGTGCGTGTTGTCTCCAATTTGTGGACGTAAAAGCGCTTGACATGGGAGGTTATCCAGCGTAAAAGCCACATGTACTTAGAATAGTGTTTTCTGCTAGGAGATTCATTATCGTTTATATGTGAAACACTCCGGTCAGACCGCTGCAGCCTCGGAATAGAGCAGCAAGCGACATGCCAACCTGAAGCGTAGATGCGGCCGACACCAAAATTGGGCCGACGCGCCTTCGTCTCGCTGGAATCACTTTTTTTGAGGGTCACTGCGAAAAGCAATGTGCGACACGGTTCGCCATGTTCGATATGTGACAGTCTCGTTTAACAGCGACGGCTTCCCGTCTGACCGCAACGGAGGCCGCTTCATGCGCTACCGAGAAGGATTACTGCGCGCGTGCGGTCCGCAAGGGCTGCGCCAGGAACAGAGGGCGTCCACGTCCGATGTGTCGCATGGTGGCCGAAGCACCTTTTCGCCGCTGTAAGTTCGCCGTGCAGGTACATTGCGCGGCCGATAGCGAGAAGGGATCGCACCCTGAAACGGTTGCCTAGGGCTCGCCTCGAGTAATTGGCGATGAACAGCATTCTCGAGAACTTAGTCTCGACGGAAAGAGCAACGAAAGGAAGCCGCTTGGACGAGCACGATCCGAAGGAAGAACTGATCGAGACCATTTTCCGCAACGGCACAATCACTGCCGTGGGTATCCTGCTTGCCTTTTCGCTCGGCTTCCTCACTCATTGGGCGGCGAACCCCTTGCCATGGCAACTCTACGATCTGTTCGCCGTAGTGCCGATCCTGCTCGGCATCGCACTGCAGATGAGAGCGCTGTCCATGCTGCTCGACATGAGTTCCTTGCGCCGCCCCATCTACGAACGCGCCAATCGCATTTTCATGGTCGGCCTCATCCAGACCGCGTGTGGCGTCGGGATGGCGATCTTGGTCGATCTTTTCGGGATATCGGTAGGGGGCACGCTGCCCGGCGCTTGACGACAAGCCACACCGCCGCTCATCGCTCGAAGCGACGTCAAGCTGGGGAGCCTTGTGCACCCCCTAGCGGCGCCTTCCTTTCATCAAATGAGCGGACGTCAGCTTTAGAGCGTCTCGGTGGCTAAAGCCGGTATGGTTTTTCGGCCGGCAGGGAAGGCCGCTGGCTGGACCTGGATGGCGTCTGACCGAGGCTTGACAGGTGCGTTGCGACGTTTGGCGTCGGACATGAATTTCGCATTGCAAAGTTCTTCCGCAGACGCCTCAAGCACACTGCATCGGCGTCACGTACTCAAACGTTGAATGCGGCACCGCACCATCACCTCAGGCGGACCATGGCACGCGCGCTCGGTTGATACCGTCCTGTCCAAGCGAGACTGCGACATCGCCGCCTCCGCCTTGAAAACGCGGAGAAAGCGGGACGCACTGACTTAGGTCAGAGACAGGACGAGCGCGCAACGAAACAATGATGGATCAGCGACGTGGGACGACAGCTCCTTGCACACCTCAATCCTGACAAAGTACCGGGACCCCCGGCCGCCTTGGTATACCATCTATCCGACTGTGCCAGACTTCTCTGCGGCGGTTGGTGCTGACGATTATGAGGAATGGCTGGGGGGCCTCCCGGCCGACGAATCGGTGTCGCTCTATTTCCACATTCCGTTTTGCCGATCCATGTGCTGGTATTGCGGCTTCCCTACCGCCGTCACCCGTCGCAACGGCCCGATCCTTAATTATTTGGCGTGCTGCGTCAGGAGATCAGTTTGGTGTCGGAGCAAGTTCGGCAAGGGCTGCCGGTGAGCGATGTGCATTTCGGCGGCGGAACGCCTCACCTTATCGGGCCAGCCGAGCACTTGGCGCTGATGGAATTTCTACGCCGCCACTTCGCTTTCAGCAAAACTGCTGCGATCGCCGTGGAGATCGATCCCCGAACGTTCACACCGGAAATGGCCGAACCCTTGGCAGCTACCGGTGTCAACCGCGCGAGCATCGGCGTGCAGAGCTTTGATCCCGATGTGCAAAAGGCGATCAATCGGATCCAGAGTAAGGTGCAGACGGCCGCTGCCGTCGAAAATCTCCGCCGGCATGGCGTTGGCCATATCAACTTCGATCTCATCTTCGGTCTCCCGAAACAGACTGTGCAGTCCTGCATCCAGACCGCGATGGCTGCGGTCGCCATGCGCTCCAACCGGTTTGCGGTGTTCGGCTACGCGCATATTCCTTCCGTGATAAAGAATCAGCGCCTAATCGAGCAGGCAGGTCTACCGGACGGCGATGTTCGCGCCGAACAGGCTGCAGCTGTCGCCGAGACACTGGTTGGCGCCGGCTACCGGGAGATCGGGCTCGATCATTTCGCTCTGCCGGACGACGAACTCGCGCTAGCGCAGAAGACCGGGCGCCTGCGGCGTAATTCGCTGGGATACTCGGCCGATACTTGCAAAACCGTGATCGGCTTCGGCGCGTCGGCTATTGGCCGAGTCGGCGAGGGGTACGTTCAGAACGAAGTAACACGGGATTCTTACGCCCGGCACATCGCAAGTGGACGTCTGGCGACATCAAAGGGCCACCGGCTGACCGACGATGACCGGGTGCGCGCAGCAATCATCGAGCGACTGATGTGCGATTTGGAGGCCGACGTGCCGACCATCTGTGCCGCCCACGAAATCGAACCAGCTCGTTTTCTCGATTCAGTTGAGCGTTTGGTGACGCTGGCTGAGGAGGGGATCGTGGACGTCGAAAACGGCTTCATCCGCGTGCGGCCGGAGCACCGCTTTGTTGTTCGCGCCGTTGCTGCTGCATTCGATGCTTTTCTCGCGAATCGATGAGTTGAGGCCACGACTCCGAAGGCATCAGACCTTGTTTGGCGCTCGTCGGCATGGGCTCTCGCAGAAGACTCCGCAAGCGCATGCAGGGGACTCCACTTGACGCCGCGTTCATCATCATCTCGCCTGGGTGCGCTCGATCGCACAACTCGGAGCACGCTGCTCTCGGCGTGAGGCTGTGCTCTGCAAAGCACCGGTGATCCACCCTGTCCCTGGATAGCAGCTTGATGGCGTCATCTTGGAGGACGAGAAAAGATTGTCGAGGTACGGGTACGAATTGCCTCGGTCGTTCGTTCAATCGAAAGCACTGTCTGCGGAGGCACCTCTCCTTCATGCAGTGACAGGAGATGCTGGCCGACTTCCTTATCTGCTGCGGTGAGTCGATGATTTAGGCGGAGAAAGTCCATCCAGGTGGGGGTGCGGAATGTCTCCGTCCAAAGTGACGGTGTTTGCAGATTTCGCTGGAGCGTCCAGTTTCGTGCACCGGCACGGCTCTGGACGTGTCGCCGCGTGCGCATGTAGCCCAGAAAGGCCTCGATATTTTCCTCCGATATCAAATACTCGACCTTGGCCACGATAGGGCCACTTCTGGGTTTCAGATCGAGAGCCACGTCCGGCGGATGAAAAACTGAACTTTCTTGATCCGTTTCTTCCCAGGGACGGACCGGCAACACGATCCCCGCTGCTGCAACCAGCAACAGAGCGCCCGCGGCGCCCTCCAATGCTGAGGTCAAGGAATAGTTTTGCGCGACAGAACCCCAGATCCAGCTGCCAGCAGCCATACCGCCTGCGCTCAAGGCGTAGTAAATGGAGAGCGTGCGGCCTACAACCCACCTTGGGCTTGCCAACTGCACCGACACGTCAATGCCCGTCCAGGTGATAAGCCAACCCGCTCCGCCGAGCGCCAGCGAAATGGCCGCCACAGGAACCGACGATGTCAGGGCAAGGGAGAGGCAACAGACTGCACAAGCCACAGAGGCGAAGGCCACCAGCCTGTTTTGAGACGTGACCTTCCTCAAGAAGCCGTTGCCCATGCCCGCGATGAAAGCACCCATGCCGAAGCCGGCCAATAAGATACCGTAGACAATTGGCCCACTCTTCAACTGATCCCGGACGACGAGAGGGAGCAACGCCAGAATGGAGATGCTTGCCAATCCGAAAAGAGCTGCTCGGGCGGTCGCTGCCCTGATCTCCAAAGACATCGCCGTAAAGCGCACTCCGTCATGAATTGCCGTCGTCATTCTCTCATGAGGGAGAGGCGAAGAGCGGACCTCCCATTTGGTGCGCCATATCGCGCTTATAGGCGCCAGATCACTCACCGCAGCCAAGGCGAAAGCGGCCAGCGGCCCAAAGACGGCCAGGATCACGCCCCCTAAGGCCGGACCAACGCTGCGCACAATGTTGTATCCGACGGACATAAGCGTCACTGCGGCCGGAATGTCGCGTTTGTGAAGGATATCGCCGACCGAAGCGTGCCAGGCCGGATCATTCAAGGCAAAGCCGCAGCCGGCCAGGAAACCTAACCCGAGAATCAGCCAAGGACTGACAAATCCCAGACCCACAGAAATCATCAGCGTCATCGACGCCGATGCTATCAGGCAGTGTCCCGCAAACATCACCCACCGGCGGCTGAAGTTGTCGGCAATGGCTCCGGCGAAAACTGAGAGGAAGAACACCGGCAGTGTGGATGCGGCCTGGACGAGAGCCACCATAAGGTCGGACGCTGAAATCGTTGCCATAAGCCAACTGATGGCGACCGTTTGCACTAGCCAACCGAGGCTGGAAATCTGGGTGGCCGTCCAAATTGAGCGAAACACCTTGTTTCGAAATGGGGCGAGCGTCTTTGAAACGGGCGGTTGAGGATTTTCGCTCTGCATGAGGTTTTGCTGGCCTTCGATGAGCGCTGCGATTTGAGCAAGTGGGTCGATACTTAGACATCGCGGAGCACCGCACGGAACCCAGCTCTATGGAGCTTGCCGGCGACTATTTGCGTATTGAGCCATTCTCATAGTCTCATTCATGAGCAGTCCTATGCGCAAGCGTTGCTTTGCTAAATTCCCACGACAAGCGCGCCGCCGCTGAGACCCGCACCCGCTGCCGCCAAGAGGACTTTCTCGCCAGGCCGAAACGGCTGCGCCCGATGGGCGAGCGACAACGAGAGCGGGATCGTCGCGGCGGAAGAGTTGCCATATTCGGCGATCGTCTTGACCATCGAGTGATCTGTGATGCCGAGGTTCCTGCCGACCGCGTCGAAAATGCGAGCATTGGCCTGATGCGGCACGAAACGATCGAGGTCTTGCGGCCTCAGTCGGGCAGCAGTGAGCGCATCTCTCGAGCAGGCGGTCATCATCTCCACGGCCTTGGCGAACACTTCGCGGCCATCGGTGATCGTCATCCGGGTCTGCTCGAGGTCGAGGCCGCCATGGAACGGATTGTTGCTTCCACCGGCAGGAATCTGGATCAGCCCGTAACGCGAGCCGTCCGAATCCACCGAAGCGCCGAGAATGCCTCGATCCGGGTCATCGCACGGACCGATCACCACCGCGCCGGCGGCATCGGCAAACAGCACGGCGCTGGCGCGCTCGGCCGGATTGATGCGGCGGCTGAGGATGTTGGCGGCAATGACAAGGCTCGCTTTGCCATGCAGGCGAGTGAACCCGTCGGCGAACATCAGCGCATAGATGAAGCCGGCGCAAGCGCCGGTCAGGTCGATCGCGCCGGCGCGACCTAGTCCCAGCCGATGTGCGACCAGGGGCGCGCTTGGCGGCAGAAGATGATCGGGTGTGGAGGTAGCGAGCAACAGCAGGCCGATGTCGCCGCGGTCGATACCGGCATTGGTCAGCGCCATGTCGCCGGCGTGCGCGGCAAGGGCCGACAGCGTGTCTTCGTCCGCTGCCCAGAAGCGCGACCGTATCCCGGTGCGCCGCTCGATCCAGCCGGGTTCAAGCCCGAGACGATCTTCGATTTCCGGATTCTCCACCTTGCGCGCGGGCGCATGATGGCCAAGCCCGAGAATGCGCGATGATCGGCTCATGGCTTTGAGCCGAAGCGTTCGCCGGCCTCCTCGATGGCGTCATAGAGCCCATCCAACTCGTTGCCGGTAATGCAATAGGGCGGCAGAAGGTACAGGACATTGCCGAGCGGGCGCACGAGCAGGCCGCGCTCAAGAAAAAAAGCGCGCAGTTTTGGCCCGATCTCGGCCAGATAACCGGCTGAGCCGGTGCGTAGGTCGAGTGCCGCGATGGTGCCGGTTGTCCGGCAATCGGTGAAGCGAGGGTTGTCGCGAAAGCGTCGAAGCCCGGCGGCCTGTCGCTCGCTCAAGGCCGCGATCCGATCGGCCACCGGCTCGTCGTGCCAGATCTCGACATTGGCAAGTGCCGCCGCGCATGCAATCGGATTGGCGGTGTAGGAGCTCGAATGGAAAAACGTCTTCTTGCGATCCTCGGAATAGTGAGCCTGGAAGATGGCATCGGTGGCGATCGTGGCGGCCAGCGGGATGGTACCACCGGTCAGACCTTTCGAGGTGCACAGGATGTCCGGCGAGACGGACGCCTGTTCGCAGGCGAACATGGTTCCGGTGCGCCCCCAGCCGGTCATCACTTCATCGGCGATCAGCAGCGTGCCGGCGGCCTCAGTGATCCTCTTCAATTCGGTCAGAACCCAGGCCGGATACATGAGCATGCCGCCGGCGCCGAGCACGAGCGGCTCGACGATCAGCGCGGCGGCGCGCCGGTCGCGGGAGAGTGCCTCGAACCGATCCAGCGTTTCCTGCTCGCGCCCGGCGGCCGGGAAGGGGATGGTGTCGACCTCGAACAGCAAGGGCTCGTAGGCGGCGTTGAACACGCCACGGGCGCCGACGCTCATCGCCCCGATCGTGTCACCATGATAGCTGTGCTCCATGACGACGATGCGCGAACGCGGCGCGCCGATGTTGCGGAAATAGCCGAGCGCCATCTTCAGCGCGACTTCGATTGAGGTCGAGCCACTGTCGGAATAGAACACCCGGTCAAGGCCGGCGGGTGCGAGGCCGACAAGCGCCTCGGCCAGGCGCTCGGCCGGCTCGTGGGTAAAGCCCGCGAAGATGATCTGGTCGAGGTTCGACGCGGTCGTCTCGATGGCCTTCATGATGCGGGGGTGGCGGTGGCCATGAGTGACGACCCACCAGGAAGAAATCGCATCCAGGATGCGGGAGCCGTCGGCCTTGTGGAGATAGGCGCCTTCAGTCAGCACGATTTCAGGGATCGAGGGCTCTAGCGCGTGCTGCGTGAACGGATGCCAGACTCGAGACTGCGCCATCAGTCGCCTCCGGCAATCATGGCCAGGTCGAAGCCGGAAATCATTGCATCTCTCAACGTTTCACCCGTCAGCGGACCGAGGTGCGGCAGCCTGCCGAGCTGCGGCACGCCGCCGAATTCCACGATTGTCCTTTGCGTATCGGCCACCTCTTCGCCCATGAAGGCAATGCCGATGAGCGGGATGGAGCGGGCTCTCAGGGCCTCGATCGACAACAGCGTATGATTGATGGTGCCGAGCGCGGTGCGGGCGCACAGTATGACCGGCAGCCGCCATTGTTCGAATATGTCAATGAACCTTGTCTGTCGATTGAGCGGCACCATCAGCCCGCCGGCGCCTTCGATGACGAGCGGTGTCGGCAGGACCGGAAATGAAAGATCGTCGGCCTCGATCGCGACGCCGTCGATTTCGGCTGATCGATGCGGCGACAGCGGCATCGTCAGTCGATAGACTTCGGGCAGCACGCGTCCGTCGGGCAAGCCGGAAAGCCGGGCGACGACCTCGCTGTCAGTCTCCTCGTCGAGGCCCGATTGCACCGGCTTCCAGTAGAAGCCGTCGAGCAGCCCGGCAAGTCCGGCCGAAAATACTGTCTTGCCAATTCCGGTGTCTGTTCCGGTGACGACGATGCGTTTGGTCATGCTGTGGCCAACACCTCAACGAGAGCCTCGACCATGGCGGAAATGTCGGTCTCGTCGACGTTGAGCGTCAGCGAAATGCGCAGGCGCGATGTGCCCTCGGGCACCGTCGGCGGACGTATGCCGCGTATGTCGAAGCCGCGTGCCTGCAGGGCCGCCGCCACCGCCATGGTGCGCCCAACGTCGCCGATGACAAATGGCTGGATCTGCGAGCCGCTGGGTACGACGCCGCAGCGCTCGGCCAATTGGCGGCCGGCGCAGGCAACGCGTTCCTGCAGCTGAGCGCGGCGCATGGGCTCGTCGGACAGAATAGTCAGCGCTTCGCGCGCCGCGACCGCCATCAGCGGCGAGGGCGCGGTGGCGTAGATGAACGGCCGGCACCGGTTGACGAGATAATCGCACAGTGTCCTCGGCCCGGTGACGAGTGCACCGGATGCGCCGAGCGCCTTGCCGCATGAGTGGAGCGTGACGATGTTGTCGCGGCCTTGGCACGCGGCGGCCAGTCCCCGGCCGTCCGGTCCCCAGATGCCGGTGGCATGCGCTTCATCGACGACGATGAATGCCTGGTGCCGATCGGCCATCGCGACCAGGCTCTCCATCGGCGCGCGGTCGCCATCCATGCTGTAAAGGCTTTCGACGGCGATCCACACGCGCCCCGTGCCGCCTTCGGCGCGCCAGCGGGTGATTGCGTCCTCGACAGCGTCGACGTCGTTGTGCGCGGCCAGCTTGAACTCGGCGCGCCCGGCCTGCGCGCCCTCATGCATGCTGGCATGGGCGAGTTCGTCGAGGACCAGCAGGTCGCCTTTCTGCGGCAGCGCGGTCAACAGGGCGAAGTTGGCGATGTAGCCGCTGCCAAAGAACAGCGCACGGTCGGCGCCGAAGAATGCCGCGGCGTCCGCCTCCAGTTGCTCATGTTCCGGTGCGTTGCCGCGCAACAGCCGCGACCCGGTGGCGCCAACCGGCGTGCCCCGCGCAATCGCCGCCGCAACCGCTTCGCCAAGTCTTTTGGAGGCGGCAAGTCCGAGATAGTCGTTCGACGAGAAGTCGAGACCGGCGCGCGGTGCGAGCGTCCGCAACCGGTCCTTGCGCGCCAGTCCGCGCAAGGATGCGTCATAGCGGGCAAGAATTGCCTCGTTCATTGCGTGGCGAGTTCCATCGGCTCGATGCCGAGACGCTGGAACAGAAGGCTATCCTTGTCCTCGCCGGGATTGTCCGCCGTCAGCAGCGTGTCGCCGACAAAGATCGAGTTAGCGCCGGCAAAGAAGCACAACGCCTGCGTTTCGTCGCTCATCGCCGTCCTGCCGGCGGACAGCCTTACACAGGATTTCGGCATCATCACCCGCGCGAGCGCAACGATGCGGACGAAATCGATCGGATCGATGGCGTCGGCCGCGGCAAGCGGCGTGCCTTCGATGGGAATAAGCATGTTGATCGGCACGCTTTCCGGCGGCTCGGGCAGGTTCGCGAGCGTGACCAGCATGTCGATGCGATCGGTCTTTTCTTCTCCCATCCCGACGATGCCGCCGCAGCAGACTTTCATCCCAACCGCGCGCACGTGCCCAAGCGTTTCCAGCCGGTCGGCAAAAGTCCTGGTTGAAATAACCTCGCCATAGTAGCGCTCAGAGGTATCGATGTTGTGGTTATAGTAGTCGAGACCGGCCTGCTTCAGGCGAGCAGCTTGCTCAAGATCGAGCATGCCGAGCGTCATGCAGGTCTCCATGCCGAGCGCCTTGACGCCCTCGATCATGGCGACCACAACGTCCATGTCGCGCTCCTTGGGACTTCGCCACGCTGCGCCCATGCAATAGCGCGTTGCGCCGCCATCACGCGCCTTGGCCGCTTCGTCGATGACATGCTTGACGTTCATCAGCTTCGACGCCTTCACCCCGGTTTCGTAATGCGCAGACTGGCTGCAATAGCCGCAATCTTCGGGGCAGCCGCCGGTCTTGATGCTAAGGAGCCGCGACAGCTGCACTCGGTTTCGATCGAAGTTCTGGCGGTGGATCGTCTGAGCTAGGAACAGCAGATCGTTGAATGGCATGCCGTAGATGGCCTCAGCCTCTTTGCGGTTCCATCGCGGAGGCGTTCCATCGACCGATTGCATGGTCTGGTTCACGTCGAACTCCGAGTTCATTCCAACCGTCATCGTCAAACCTTTGTTGCTAGTCCGGTACGCCTTCAGGAGTCTGTCGACCGGCAAGCTCGGTCCGACTTGGCTTTGGAGCGCACTCGCTAAAAGGCGAGCTGCGGCACGTCTTTCCACCGCCTTCCTACGCCTGCCGAGCTGATGTTGCTCCTCATGCCGTAATCCTCAGTTCAAATGCTTGCAGATGTTCTGGTGGTCCGGCATGTCCAGGCCGATGTCGAGGATCGGGGCGCTGTGCGTCAGCCATCCCATGGAGATGAGATCGACACCGGTCGCCGCAATCGCCGCCGCCGTTTTCGGCGTCACCCGACCGGAAGCCTCGGTGATCGTACGGCCACCCACTATAGAAACCGCGCGGGCAAGATCCTCGACCGACATATTGTCGAGCAGCACCGCGTCAACACCAATCGCGAGCGCTGCATCGAGCTGCTTCAGCGTGTCGACCTCAACCTCGACCTTCACCATATGCCCTGCGGCGGCGCGCGCCCGCTCTATTGCTGTGCGGATATCGCCGGCGATCGCGATGTGATTGTCCTTTATGAGCACGCCGTCATCGAGGCCGAAGCGGTGATTGGCACCGCCGCCGACGCGCACGGCGTATTTTTCCAATACCCGCAGGCCGGGCGTCGTCTTTCGCGTCGATACGATCCTCGCCTTGTGACCGCGCACGGCCTCAACCATCGCCGCTGTGGCAGTGGCAATGCCGCTCAGCCGGCATAAGAAATTGAGGGCAGTGCGTTCGGCCGTGAGCAGGCCTCGCGCGGGTCCGGACAATCTTGCAATGGTTTCCCCGGCCCCGACATCGCTGCCATCAGGGCGCCAGATCTGGATGTTGATCGCCGGTTCCACGAGCAGGAAGGCGTACGAGACCAGATCGAGCCCGGCAACGACGCCCGCCTGCCTCGATCTGAGCACCAACGTGGCAGTGCAATCATGCGGGATAACCGCATCGCTGGTCAGGTCGCCGCATCTGCCCAGGTCTTCGAGGAGCGCACCGCGCACAATCGGTTCGATCAGGGTCGCGGGGAGGGGGGAGAATGAAATCACATCAGGTGCTCCGTATGGTAGCCCGGCAATCGAGTGCGGCCGCGGCCCGCATTGCGCTGTGCAGTGTCAGCCGTGATGGGCGCGCGTCGGCATCGTGGAGCGGGAAATCGGACCGACAGTGCGCGCCTCGACTCTCTTCCCGCCCCAGGGCCGCCACGGCGATCATCAGTGAGACCAAAGCCGGACCAGAGGCAGCGACATTGTCAGCTGCGATCGGCAGCAGGGTCGCCACCGCTTCGCGCATTGCCTCGCCGTCGCGGATGATACCCAGGGCGGCGGAGACAATTGGGCGGACCGCGGAAGCGTCTGGTCGTGGAGGGACGAATGTGGAGCATCTGCGCGGTCGCCGGGTATACGACGTGCCGGCAACGCTTTCGGCAACCCAGCTCGCGGTGACCGCCGCTTCGGTGAGCGAGTTGCTGGCCAGGCGGTTGGCGCCGTGCAGGCCGGTACAGGCGACCTCACCGCAGGCCCACAATCCCTCGATGGAGCTGCGGCCGGCGCTGTCTACGGCGACGCCGCCCATGTGATAATGTGCCGCCGGGCGCACCGGGATCGGGTCGGTCGCGGGGTCGACCCCTGCGCTCCGGCACAATTCGGCGATGCCTGGAAAACGCTTGCCAAATCTCGGGCCGAGACTTTGCCGTGCATCCAGGAATACGCGGCGTCCAACGGCAAGCTGGTGCCAAATGGCGCGCGCTACGACGTCGCGAGGCGCAAGTTCACCGCCAGGTGTGTCAGCGAGGAAGCGCTCTCCTCGCTCATCGATGAGCACCGCGCCTTCGCCACGCACGGCTTCGCTCACCAGCGGCATCGGCCGGCGCGGACCGTCGAGCGCAGTTGGATGGAACTGTATGAATTCCAAGTCGGCGAGTTCCGCCCCCGCCCATGCGGCGAGCGCCAGCCCGTGACCCCATGAGCCAGCGGGGTTTGTCGTGTCGCAAAACAGCCCGCCGACGCCGCCGGTCGCCAGCACCGCGCGACGCGTGGGCAGAGCGAGCGCGCCGGCTCGTCCTGCGGCGACCACGGCGATGACCGACCCGTCCTGCACGACCAGCCGGCGGACCTCCACATTTTCGATAGTGGTGATCGAGGCTGTACGCCGAACCGCGGCGATGAGCACGCGCACCAACTCGCGACCGGTGGCGTCGCCGGCTGCATGCACAATCCGCCGTCGCGAGTGTGCCGCCTCGAGCCCAAGTCGCAACGCGCGGTCAGGGTGCTGGTCGAAGGCGACGCCGAACCTTTGGATCGTCCTAATCGCTTCGGGTGCAGCTCGGACCACTCGCCGCACCGTGGCCTCGTCGCAGAGTCCGTCGCCGGCAGCTATCGTGTCGCAAAGGTGAAAATCCGGGCCGTCGTCGCCGCCGAGACTTGCCGCAAGACCGCCCTGGGCAAGCTCACTGCAGGCTCCGGTTCCAAGCGGCGCGTTGGTCAAAAGCACGACCGGTTCCGGCGCCAGATGAAGCGCCGTCATCAGGCCGGCAATGCCGCCACCGATGACGACCGGCGCCCCGGCGATGTCGCGAACCTCCAGGCTCATAGGGAAAGCATGCGCTCGACCGCGCGGCGGGCGGGGCCGGCAATTTCGGGATCAATCCGGACCTCATGCCGGTTCTGCTCGAGCGCGGCGCGAATGTTGGCCAGGTTGATGCGCTTCATGTGCGGGCACAGGTTGCATGGGCGAACGAACTCGACGTCGGGATGCGCGACCGCGACGTTGTCGCTCATCGAACATTCGGTCAGAAGGACGACACGCGTCGGTTTCTCCCGCTCGACATAATCCGACATCGCTGCGGTCGAGCCGGAGAACTCCGCCTCCGCGACAACGTCTGGTGGGCATTCTGGATGGGCCAGCACGATGACGCCTGGATGGGCATCGCGCAGTTCCCGAATGTCTGCTGCGGTGAAGCGCTCATGCACCTCGCAATGGCCTTTCCAGGCGATGATCTCGACGTCTGTATCGGCTGCCACGTTCCTCGCCAGATATTCGTCCGGCAGCATCAGCACACGCGCCACGCCAAGCGATTCCACCACCGCCTTCGCGTTGCCGGACGTGCAGCAGATGTCGGACTCCGCTTTTACGGCGGCCGAAGTGTTGACGTAAGTAACAACGGGGACCCCCGGATACCGCAGCCGCATTAGCCGCACGTCGTCTGCCGTGATCGATTCGGCCAGCGAGCAGCCGGCGCTGAGATCCGGGATGAGCACGGTCTTGTTCGGATTGAGCAGTTTTGCCGTCTCGGCCATGAAATGAACGCCGGCAACCACGATGATGTCGGCGTCGACCGTCACCGCCTTGTGGGCCAACGCCAGGCTGTCGCCGACGATGTCTGCCACGCAATGAAAAATTTCGGGCGTCTGGTAATTGTGCGCCAGCACCACCGCATTGCGCTCACGCTTCAGCGCTAAGATGGCTTCAATATCGCCGGCGAACGCGAGCCATTCAACGGGAGGGATCACCCGCCGGACACGCTCATACAGGGACGCAGCCATAGGTAACGCCCCAGCCATTGGCGCCTCGATTATATTCGGTTTGACAATAAGGGAATATGTCTACCTTGACTATAAGTATGTCAAGCCCGCGCCAGCGGTAATTTTGTCCCGGCGATAGCCCTGTCGTCGAGAACGGCATGGCGGAAGCGATAAAGCTTCGCCGGTCGGCCGCCCGTGTCGAGGGAGGTCTCCCCAGTCTCCTCAACAAGATCCTGCTGCTCGACCAGTCTCCGGAAGTTGGGCTTGTTGATGAGCCTGCCAGCCAGAGCTTCCACGGTTCGCTGCAGTTGCAGCAGCGTGAAGGAAGGCCGCATAAGCTCGAACACGACCGGCCGGTATTTGATCTTCGAACGCAGCCGCGCAATCCCGGTTGCCAGAATACGACGGTGGTCAGCGACCATTGGTTTGCCAGCCGCGGCCGCAATCGCGTCCCTGCCGCCACCGGCCTCTTCAATCAGAGCAGCTTCATAGAGCAACTCGTAGCGTTGGAGCGTGAGTTCCTCGTTCCAATGGCGGTCGTCGAAGCCGAAGGCTATCGCAGCGCGCTGCCGGCGCTCGCGTTGAGTGGTCGGCTCGCTGGCGCCGCCGGCCCACTCAATCAGGCGGGGCCGCAATCTATCGAGCAGCACAGGCGGCGTGCCGAAGCGGTGGTCCTCCCAGGGAAAATATTCGTACCAACTTTGCCAGCCGCACGCGGCCGAGTTCGTTGCCTGTTCCTTCCTGGTCAATGCGAGATAGCTGATTGAGATGACGCGCTGGTGGCGCTCAGTGCCGATGCGATCGCGATCGGCGAAGGTGTAGAGTTGCTCGATGTATCCCAGTGCATGGCCGGTCTGCTGCTCCACCCACCCCCTCAAACCCGACTGCAGCGATCGATGCTCAAGCGCAAAAGGTCCAGAAGGGAGGGTGTCCGCATGACCGACGGTGAGGACACAGGGCTCACTGTCGTTTACGGCGACCACGACGGCAGTCAGGTCCACTTTGGCTTCGTCAGCTTTGACGGCGGCTTTGCCTTTCTTGGTTCTTCTTGTCTGAGGATCCATGTTTGCGAAAGTGGGTTGGCCCAACGGAGCGCCTTAATCGATTGAATGTAACCTTGGCAGCCAGCACGTCAACACCGTACTACTCAAGCACTGTTTTTAGCTCTTCGCAGTCGCACAAAAATATGCCAAACGCGACACCCGCTGTTGGTAACGTAAGGGAAGGGGGCGTCGGTTGAGCGCGGCTGGTGAGATAAAAGGGATTAACCCTCCAGATATTCGATTGCGAAAAGGCCAAACGCCACTTGTATGCTTGACGGCCTACACCACGCCGGTCGCGAGGCTACTCGATCGCCACTGCGACATCGTTCTTGTCGGCGACAGCGTCGGCATGGTGGGCACGGCCTGTCGTCGACGCTGGGCGTCACGCTCGACATGATGATCATGCACGGACAGGCCGTTCGCCGCGGCCTTGAACACGCGCTGATGGTCGTCGACCTGCCCTTCGGTTCCTACGAGGAAAGCCCAGAGCACGCTTTCGGCAACGCTGCGCGCGTGATGGGTGAGACCGGTTGTTCAGCGGTGAAGCTCGAGGGCGGCGAGACCATCGCGGAAACCATCCGCTTCCTTACCGCGCGCGGCGTACCTGTCATGGCCCATGTGGGGCTGACGCCGCAGGCGGTAAACACGTTCGGAGGCTATCGTGTGCAGGGCCGGGGAGCCGATGCAGAGCGGATCAGGCGCGACGCCAGGGCGGTAACCGAGGCGGGCGCCTTCTCCTTGGTGCTCGAAAAGATACCGGAGCAGCTTGCACGGCAGATAACCGCCGATATCGACATACCCACCATCGGCATCGGTGCCTCGCCAGCTTGCGACGGCCAGATTCTGGTGAGCGACGATATGCTCGGGCTCTTCACCTCATTTCGGCCGAAGTTCGTCAAACGCTATGCCGAGCTCGGTGAGCAGGCTGAGGCGGCAATCGCCGCTTACGCCACCGATGTGCGGAACCGGCACTTTCCGGCGGTCGAACATCTCTATGTCAACGCCTTGAAGGCCGGAGACTTCACATGAGCGTGCCGATCGCTCGAACTGTGAGCGAGCTGCGCGCCGTCGTTGCGCAATGGCGTCGCTCGGGTGCCACGATCGGTATTGTGCCGACCATGGGAGCCTTGCACGACGGGCATCTGAGCCTTGTGCGGAAGGCGCTTGAAAGGGCCGAGCGGGTGATCGTGACGCTGTTCGTAAACCCCAAGCAGTTCAACAGCCCCGCCGACCTGATTGCCTATCCTCGGACGGAAAGCGAAGATGCTGCCAAGCTCGCGCCGCTGGGCACGCATCTGCTCTATGTGCCGGACGCAGAGGAAATGTACCCGGCGGGCTTCGCCACGGTCGTTTCAGTGTCCGGCATCAGCGAATGCCTGTGCGGCGCATTCCGGCCCGGCCATTTCAATGGCGTGGCGACGGTCGTGGCCAAGCTCTTCCTGCAGGCCGGCGCTGACTTCGCCTTTTTTGGCGAAAAGGATTTTCAGCAACTTCAGCTTGTCAGGCGCTTGGTCCGGGACCTCGACATTCCGATCACTATTGTGCCCTGTCCGACAGTCCGCGAAGCCGATGGTCTTGCGCTATCGTCGCGTAACGTGCGGCTCTCCCCAGCCCAACGCGCCATTGCCCCAAAACTAGCATCGGTCCTGCTCGATACGGCCGAGCGGCTTGCACGCGGCTCTCCCATCCTGCCTACGCTTGATGAAGCGCGTGCAACAATTCTGGCTGCCGGCTATCGCGAGCTCGAATACCTGGAGCTTCGCGGAGAAACAGACCTGCAATCGTTAGCAAGCCTTGACCGACCGGCACGCTTGCTTGCTGCGGCTTGGCTTGGCGACACGCGGCTCATCGATAACGTCGCAATATCACCCATCGGTAGTTGGTCAGGTGCGCGGAGCTCTCTCCAATCGGAAGCAGCACAGCAATTGCGGTGATGACGGCGGCGCGTCGTACGCCCTGCAGGGACAGGCCATCATTTAGAACCACGTCTCCGCCCGGCTTCCAGCAACCTCCGCGAGGTAGGCAAAGCGCAGATGCATCGCGTATTTGAAACCTTGGTCGAGCAACTCTCTGCAAGCGTCGATGCCGTCGATCTCCATGAGGCAATGGCGTCCGCCGCAGCCGGGTTCGACTTTCCGTTCTTCGCTTATTTCACCTACCCATCCGCTTCCGGCGACACGCCGCGATTGATCTCGAATTATCCATCATCATGGACATCACATTACCTGCAACTGCGCTACCACAGCGTGGATCCCGTGATCCTGCGGGGACTGCGAGGCTGGGATACCTTCGACTGGGGTGTGGACCGCGATCACCGTTATTTGCCGACCTCGCAGCAGGAAGTCCTGGAAAAAGCAGCTGAGTTCGGCATTCGCGGCGGACTGACCATGTCGATGCATGATCATCGCGGCCGGTTCGCCGCACTGACCTTCGCCTCCAACGAGGCGCATCCGCCACTTTTGAGGTCGCTGACGCGCTACGAAAAAGCAATGCAGTTGGTTGCGATCAACGTTCATATCCATGCCCGGCGCAGGCTCGCCGAAGATTGCGTGGTAGATGGCATAACGCTCACCCCGCGGGAGTTCGAGTGCCTGAAATGGGCGGCGTGCGGCAAGTCGGCCTGGGATATCAGCCAGATTCTCGGTGTCTCGAAACGCACCGTGACCTTCCATCAGGAAAACGCCAAGGCGAAGCTTGGCGTGCGAACCATCAACCAGGCCATAGTGCGGATGGCTGCTCGGGCGAGATCCTGATCCTCTCCAAGGCTAGCTGTAAAGGTCTACAGGCTGCATTCATGACGGCTTTGCCCTTCGATTGCGTGGACACATCCCGCACGGAGACGACAATGATGCAGCTGATAACACCCGACTGCTACGCCGAGTTCGCGAGCGAACTCAGGGAAATGCACGGGCTTAGGTATCGGGTTTTCAAGAAGCGGCTCGATTGGGAAGTGCAGACCGAAGGCGAAATGGAAACGGACCCGTTTGACAGCCTGAACCCCGTCTACCTACTTCTCAAGGGGTCCGATTGGCGAACTTGCGGCTGCGTCCGCCTTTTGCCGACCACCGGACCGACTATGTTGCGCGATACGTTTCCGGCGCTGCTGGATGAGATGGTGGTCCCTGCGAGTGCCGATATCTGGGAGAGTAGTCGTTTCGCGCTCGATCTCCCTGCGACAGCGCCGAAGGCTGCTGGCGGCCTGGCACAAGCAACCTACGAGCTCTTCGCGGGCATCATCGAATTCGGCTTGGCCAACAATCTCTCCGGGATCGTAACGGTGACAGATACGCGCATCGAAAGGATCCTTCGTCTCGCGACCTGGCCGTTGTCACGTATCGGACAGCCCCAGCAGGTCGGCAACACCGAGGCAGTCGCCGGCTTCCTCGAGATTTCCTACGCCAGTCTCTTGCGCATCCGCTGGAGGGGACGCCTGAACGGGCCGGTGTTGTGGCAACCAGTTCTCGTCCAATCGGCATAGCGCCTGCGGATGGTCAGCCGTGACCTGGGTTAAGTCTGCTCACGGCCGCCACCGCCCGCCGTCAAGCTGAGCGGACCCGGCCCCACGAGCATTCGACTGTTCCGGTCGATCGACTCGCGCGGCCGGACTTCGGATTTCCGTAGGCGCAACCCGCAGTCCAGCGTGAGCACGCCAAAGTGGCGCCCGTCCGCTTGGAAAGAAGCCAATGTGGCTTCTGAGATCGCCTTGGAATATTGGACCGGCCGCCGTGAGCGATCCCAACCTCAAACCTTTGCCGGTATGCCGGTTTGGCCGGACCGTCGGCCAGTCGGAGCAGTCCCCCGATAAGGACCCGAGCTGACGCGCGATCCAACAGCGCCCAAGCCTATGCTATGTGCATTACCGTTCGGTTGGCCATATCGTCCAAGACCGCATGAAGAAGCCTTCCAACCTCCTGCGCAGCGAACTCTGGCGCAATTCCTACATCGGACAATTGAATGAGCATTTTCTTGGCAGCACAGCGCCAGAACGCACTCGCCGCCTCGCCGTTCTTGGTCTCGAGGGCCTGGGCGATACTTTCGACCAATGTGCGTCGCCGATGCAGCGGAAATACGCAAATGTTTGAGTCATGCATCAATCACCTCACAGTTTCAGTTCCACAAAGAAAACACCGGCGTCTTCAAAAGCGCCGCTTAGCGCGGTGACGGTTCGCGGCGACATGACGAGTTCCACTTCCCCTCGACAAGCCATTGGGCGATGAGCCGCCGGACCGCACATCCGGACCGCACATAAGGTGAACCACCATTGCTGATCCGGCTGCGTTTCCTGTGCCGTTCCGCGACGAGGCGTTCCAGCCCGAATTGACGTCCAATGACTTGATTTCTGAAAGGGCAGGGCGGCACGAATCACCCGACTGTTCCGCCGCTTACATTCC
The DNA here is from genome assembly GCF_003952365.1 of Mesorhizobium sp. M9A.F.Ca.ET.002.03.1.2. NCBI lineage: Bacteria > Pseudomonadati > Pseudomonadota > Alphaproteobacteria > Hyphomicrobiales > Phyllobacteriaceae > Mesorhizobium > Mesorhizobium sp. M9A.F.Ca.ET.002.03.1.2. The sequence goes on from NZ_CP034443.1 coordinate 2,875,139, forward strand.
TGCGAGCTTGTGTATGAATGATTAAAGCGTGCCCGAGCCGTTCTTGGTGGCCGCAGAAGGGAATCATGTCATCCGCGCCTATCGTAAGGCCGCGCGACTTCTAGCATGGCTGCACTGCCCCGACAGGGCTTTGCAATCGCGCGTTTCGAAGCCTATGCTTGGCATCGGCCGTCAGTTACTTCGGATGCAGCCGACAGTAAGAGGTACGCGCTCTTGCCCGCATGAGAGAGAGCCTTGCCCGAATCCCTTTTTCGCAACCGGGTGCTGAAATCCCTTTCGCCGGAGGACTTCGCGCTGTTGCGACCATCGCTGCATCGCGTCGAACTGGACATCAAGGCTCAGTTGGAGATCGCGCATCAGCCGATCAGGAATGGATATTTTCCCGAGAGGGGCATCGCCTCGGTGGTCGCCACCATGACCGGCGGACGGCAATGTGAAGTCGGCATTATCGGATATGACGGGATGACAGGAATTGCCCTCATTCTCGGACAGGACAGCTCTTCCAACGAGACCTATATCCAGGTCGCAGGCAATGGCTGGCGCCTGCCGGTTGAAATCATTCGTCCTGCGGTTGCGGAAAGCCCGTCGCTGCGCACGTCAGTGCTGGACTATGCCCACGCGTTCCTTGTCCAGTCGTCCCGGACGGCACTGGTCAATGGCCACTCCAAAATCGAGGAACGGCTGGCCCGCTGGTTGCTGATGATCCATGACCGCTCTGACGGAGACAAGATCTACCTGACGCATGAATTTCTGGCGACCATGCTCGGCGCCCGCCGTCCCGGGGTCACCACGGCCCTGCAAATGCTTGAATATCGAGGACTTGTCCGTGCCAAGCGCGGCGAGGTCACGATTATCGACCGCGTCGGATTGATGGAACTCACGCATGGCGCTTACGGCGAGGAGGAGCAACGTTATTTCGGCCTGGCCACCGCTGCCTGATTGTCCGGTATCGGACATAGGCTTGAAGGCTGCCGAACTCCCGTCCTAGATCGTGTCAGTCAGAGTTTCAGGGAGGCGGGTGAAAAAGCCGCCGAAGCCTATGTTCTGTCCAGAGGCAAGGCCCGGTTCCTCTCCACCGCCCAGGCGATCCGCGCCATTCGAACGCTTATGCCGGCGTGCAAAGCGACCGATCGCGAGTTGAGGAATTGGTGGCGGCGACGTCCATCGTTCACGGTGTGCCCGTCGCCTTCGACGCAAAAACAGCCGAGGGAGTAGAACCACGGCTGCATTCCTAGGAGGGCATGCCGCGCCGTCCAGACTGTCAGATCGGGCATTCGTCAGATGGTTGTCCGCTAACTTAACTGGCAGAGTCTACAGGACGTGTCCAGCATTGCGAACTCACCGATCGCTTGGCGGCCAAAGCTGCCGGCAAGCGATCGCCTCATCCAGCCGTCTGCACCATCTCATCACAGACATCATCGGTGATGCTACCTGCCCAGCATATGTCCAGCATTTCGCAGGGCGGCCAGAAGGAGCCTCGCATAGCCTGTGACATCGATCTGGGCCTGCATGGACAGGGGCATGCTGGTCCAGTTCTCCAATGGTGCAATGAAAGGTGAGAAGGTGCCATTGACAAGGCAACAGCAGCTAACAAGGCCCTCTCGGTCCAATGCCACCACACCGATCTTGTCGCCTGGATATCCAATGGCTGCGACTCGCTGGACCTCCAGGTCACCGTCAACCCGCACGTCGAAAAGAAGGCTACCACGGCTCCTCGTGGCTATCTCAGCCGCCTTCTCATCAAAGCTTGAAGAGAGCAAGCGGACGCTTTCCACCGCCATCTGGAAAATCACCAAATCCAGTTCATTCACGGCCATATGGGCAATTGCGCGCAATGGGTGGTGATTGCAATGACACACACTGCTTGTTCACAGATGTCGGTCACGAACGATCATTCGTCGGGTTCCGGTTCCGACCAACGGTGTGGCCACCTGATCGTGCTGCGGTTCGAACATTCCTAACGCGAGCCGAGCGCTGTTGATGAGGATGGAGTCTAGGTCTCGGGCCCTGCCTCGCGGCTTGCTCATCCTTGGCAGACCCCTTGCAACGCCGCCGCGATGGCGCAAACGCCAGATGACGCTGATCCATCGCTTAATCGTGAACTGAGCTTCTGAACACCCTTGGTGGGACAGCAGGGTGGAAGGGCTTGACCAACGCTGCCGCCGTTTTCGAAGAGGGCCCGTCCTCGATTGAATCTTTGGAGCCCCGTGCGGCGCGCAGGAAAATGTTGACCATCTGGACGCAGGTCCCAGACCCCAAGGCAAACAGGGAACCTTCCAGCCAGCCAAGCTGCGCCGAAGCAAAGAGCGACCTTTGGAATTCCCAAGAACGGACCCTTCCATAGTTGACTGGCAACCGCAGCGCGAGTGCGGGAGAGCGAACAAGCACTGCGTGAGAGGTCCTGCGCGTTTTCCCCTCTTTGCTATTTGGCACATCGCTTGCGCCGAAGTGGGCGCAGCGTTCGACCGGAGCACTGCATGGGAGAAGGAGGAGCCCCACCCCGATCCGGTCAAGGAGAGAAACGGTGTTGGTTCCACAAGTCCCCATAGCGATCGCAGCGCCCCGCAAGCGCCATTTTGCCCGGGCCTACGTGCAGATGCTTGCCGCCATAATCCTGGGTGCTGCAATCGGCTATTTCCATTTGGAGACCGGCCAGAGCCTGAAGCCGCTCGGCGATGCCTTCGTCGATGTCGTCAAGATAATCACCGTACCTGTCATCTTCCTGACAATTGCGACCGGCATTGCCGGCATGAGCGATCTGCAGAAGGTCGGCCGAGTTGCCGCCAAGGCGATGGTTTATTTCCTCACCTTCTCGACGCTTGCACTCGTTGTCGGACTGATTGTCGCGAATATCGTTCAGCCTGGCGCCGGCCTCAACATCGATCCGGCCTCGCTCGATGTCCAAGCCGTTAAGGGCTATGTGGCCACGGCTCACGAGCAGTCCGTGACCAGCTTCCTGATGAACATCATCCCGTCAACCATTGCCAGTGCCTTCGCGGAAGGCGACATCCTGCAAGTCTTGTTCTTCTCGGTCCTGTTCGGCGCGGTCTGCCGCTACAACGGCCGCTCGATCTTCTCTCTCGTCCGATACATCAAGGACGAGCTGCTGCTCGCAACGTCCTCCTCGGAGGCCGCGCTGCCCTCGCTCATGGAGAAGATGGAAAAGGCCGGCGCCACGCATTCGGTCGTGGGTCTCATTCCATTCAATCTGGACGGCACGAATATGATGCTCGCCGCCCTCTTCATCGCCCAGACGACGAAAACTGATCTGCCGATCGGCTGCCGGATCCTCATGCTGTTCGTCGCATTGTTCCCTTCGAACGGAACAACCCGCATTACCGGTGCAGGCCTCGTCACAATGGCTGCAACGCTCTTTCTTGTTCCGGCCGCACCGGTCACCTCCGTGGGTCTTATTCTTGGCGTCGATCAGCTTATGTCCGAATGCCACGCGCTGACGATATTTCTCCGCAGCGTAGCGGCAACGCTGGCTGTCGCCCGGTCTGGGGCGAGCGGGATAAACGACGATTCGGGGAGCGCCTCACTAGCGGACCGTTCAGCGCTCTGGCGGTGGACGGTCAAGTCGCCCGGCGTGGTGAACGCAGTTCCCCGCGCGAACGACGCTCAGCTATTGGGGTGGGCCCGATGGCGCAAAGCCGTATTTGAGAAACCGCCAGATCGCACCCGCACCTGTGCGCCTGTAGCAACTGCGGGGCACGATCAAAAGCGACCCATTTTACACCGAAAAGGCGGGCCGTTGCTGCCACGCCGTCCATGGATTGGAGCCTCATGTCTAAGACAACGGCCACCACTCTCGCGGTTCTCCTTTTTCTCCTCGCCGTGCTGCTTTCCGTGCTGGCGAGCCATAATAGCGCGCACCCGCCGCGGGAAAGGCCGCCCCCGCCCATGCAGTCGTGCCAATGGACAGTCAAAAGTGGAGCGGCGCACTCGTCAACGACCCCGCTTCGCCAAATCGCCGGCAACCCGGAAGGTCCGGGGACCCTTCAGCGCTCTGCCGGGCGGACGGTCAGTCGCCCGGCGTGGTGAATGGCGGTCGCGGTTGCCCGGCCCGCGCGAACGACGCTCAGCTGGGTGGGGTGGGCCCGATGGCGCAAGGCCATCTTTCCAGAAACCGCCAGAGCGCACCGGCATCTATAGCTGTGCGCCCTCGCGACTGCGCCCTGTGGCAAGTGCGGGGCTCGATCAAAAGCATTTTACACCAAAAGGCGGGCCGTTGCTGCCACGCCGTCCATGGATTGGAGACTCATGTCTAAGCCGACTGCCATCACTGTCGCAGCTCTTCTTTTACTCCTCGCCGTGCTGGCGAGCCAATATAGCGCGAACCTGCACCGGCAGGCGTGGTCGATCGACAGGCAAAAGTGGAGCGGCGCATTCGACAACGACCCCCTTCGCCAATCGCCGGCAACCCGCAAGGCGATGCCGTTCTGGTCATATTCAATGACTACCACAACTGTCCGCATTGCAGACTGGCAGATCTCAACTACCAAAAAGCCTTCAAGAATGATCCCAATCTGAAGCTTGTGATCAGACGGTTCCCGGTCCTGGGACCGGATTCCCAATCGCACTCGCCTCGAGAAAACAGGGAAAGTTCGACGAATTCCACCGCGCCCTTATGACTTCCCCCAGTTGGATCATTGAAAGGATCACTCTCAAGATCGCAGCGCGTGTGGGCCTTGACGTGGAGCAGCTCAAGCGGGAATGCAAGATCCGGCCATCGCAGATGAACTTGCGCGCGTCCGCGCACTCGCGAAAGGTCTGCACATCGACCGTACGCCCGCGTTGGTGGTCGGCGATATAGTGATCGCCCACCTGGTCGACATGGCCAGCTTGCAACGCTTGCTCGCCGATGCGCGCTCAAAGCGTGCAGGCTCTCGTGCGGGGCAGCATCTGTAGATCGGCCACGCTGTTGTTGCCGGAGCGTGCCGTTTGTGGCAGCTGGCTTTGCTGTTGCTCCTCGGCATCTTGTTGCGGTCATCCAGCTGCCGTGGGCGCCAACAACAATCCTGAGCGCCCGCGCCTGAAGGCGCTGGCCGGGTGCTCGTGAACCGAGCCCGCTTATCTTCGCCAGGCTCAGGCGGTCTTGGCCCTGCGGCTTCGCCCCCTGGCGCGGGGCAGCCTTCGGCTGCTGACGGTCGCCGGCCTGTCGGCCGGCGTCGTTTTTATCGTGGCCTTCCCCGGTGGCGCAGGGCGGGCAGCACTCCCTTCTAGGCCCGCCGCGGCGTCCCGCAACCCTTCGCTTTCGCTTCGGGTCCTCCACTCCGTTCCGGTCCTGCGGATGCAGTCCGCCTCCGACGTCGGGCCTTTCCGGTCGCTTTCGCCGCCCACCCCGCTTCCGGGGAGGGCGCGATTGAAGAGCGGAGGACATCACGATGCGTGCAAACAACAAACGTTGCGGCAGCCGACAGGCTGGCGCAGAGAGTGGCGGGCGCACCGGCGCCAGCCTTTATCAGGAAATCACCGACCGCATCATTGCCGAACTGGAGCGCGGCACCGTGCCATGGGTCAAGCCGTGGGGCAGGACAAGGACAGGCCTCGGCCTGCCGCGGAATGCGGCCACCCAGCGCCGATATTCCGGCATCAATATCCTGATCCTGTGGGGCGGGGTCATCGATCGCGGTTTCCCCAGCCAGAACTGGCTCACCTTCCGGCAGGCGCTTTCCCTAGGTGGCAATGTCAGGAAGGGTGAGCACGGCACCACCATCGTTCACGCTGACCGCTTTGTTCCCAAGAACGAAAAGCAACGCGCCGACACCGATGGCGACGAACCGCAGGCGGTGCCCTTCCTGAAGCGCTTTACCGTCTTCAATGTCGCGCAGTGCGATAATCTGCCCGAACATCTTTATGCCGCCGGCGAGCCTCTGCCTGAGCGCGAGATGGTCCCGCAGGCCGAGGCGCTCATTCATGCAACCGGCGCTGATTTTCGCATCGGCGGCGAGCGCGCCTTCTACATGCCCGGCAGCGACACCATACAGGTGCCGCCGCAGCCGGCTTTCTTCCACCAGATCGACTATTACCGGACCTGCTTTCACGAGCTTGGCCACTGGACCGGCCACCCGACGCGACTCGCGCGCGACCTGTCCGGCTCCTTCGGGTCCAACACCTATGCGCGCGAGGAACTGGTCGCCGAAATCGCATCAGCCTTCATCTGCAGCAGTCTCGGCATCGAGCCGACCGTGCGCCATGCCGACTACATCGGCTCATGGCTGACGGTTTTGCGCGAGGACAACCGCGCCATCTTCCGCGCCGCAAGCCATGCCTCGAAAGCCGCCGATTTCCTGCTTGGCCGCAATGCCGATGTCGAAGGCGAGGCACATGCCGAAACCGCCTATGGAAGCGCGCAATCATCACACGCGGCCGCCTTGCGCCTCTGATGACGCAAAAGCCGCGCAACCAACTCGACAGTTCTTTTGAGGTTGCGCTAACATGGCCGGCGTTGGCGCCGATCGTTTATCGGATCGAGGTTCGCAAAAAAAGGGCGGCATTGCTGCCGCCCCTCGTTGCGAAAGCTGCCAGAGCTGGATTAGAAATCCATACCGCCCATGCCGCCCATGCCGCCCATGCCGCCGCCACCCATGCCGCCAGGCATGCCGCCGCCGCCAGCCGACTCCTTCTTCGGAGCCTCCGCGATCATGGCTTCGGTGGTGACCAGCAGGCCGGCCACCGAGGCCGCGTCCTGGAGAGCGGTGCGGACAACCTTGACCGGATCGACGATGCCCATGGCGATCATGTCGCCATATTCGCCGGTCTGGGCGTTGTAGCCGAAGGTCGCGCCCTTGTTCTCAAGGATCTTGCCGGCAACGATCGATGCTTCCGCACCGGCGTTGGCCGCGATCTGGCGGGCCGGAGCCTGCAGCGCACGACGAACGATGTTGATGCCGGCGGCCTGGTCGGCATTGACGCCGGTGGCCTTGATGTTGGCCGAAGCGCGCAGCAGCGCGACGCCACCACCAGCAACGATGCCTTCTTCGACGGCCGCGCGGGTCGCGTTGAGGGCGTCATCGACGCGGTCCTTCTTTTCCTTGACTTCGACTTCCGTCGCACCGCCGACGCGGATCACCGCAACGCCGCCGGCGAGCTTGGCCAGACGTTCCTGCAGCTTCTCCTTGTCGTAGTCCGAAGTGGTCTCTTCGATCTGCTGCTTGATCTGGGCAACGCGGCCCTGGATCTCGGCCTTCTTGCCGGCGCCGTCGACGATGGTGGTGTTCTCCTTGGAGATCGACACCTTCTTGGCGCGGCCGAGCATGTTGAGGCCGACATTCTCGAGCTTGATGCCGAGGTCTTCCGAGATGACCTGGCCACCGGTGAGGATGGCGATGTCTTCCAGCATGGCCTTGCGGCGATCACCGAAGCCCGGCGCCTTGACGGCGGCGATCTTCAGGCCGCCACGCAGCTTGTTGACGACCAGCGTGGCCAGAGCCTCGCCTTCGACGTCTTCCGAGATGATGAGCAGCGGCTTCGAGGTCTGCACGACGGCTTCGAGAACCGGCAGCATGGCCTGGAGGTTGGACAGCTTCTTCTCGTGCAGGAGGATGTAGACGTCCTCGAGCTCGGCAACCATCTTGTCGGCGTTGGTGACGAAGTAGGGCGAGAGGTAGCCGCGGTCGAACTGCATGCCTTCGACGACTTCGAGTTCGGTCTCGGCGGTCTTGGCTTCCTCAACCGTGATGACGCCTTCGTTGCCGACCTTCTGCATTGCTTCGGCGATCATCTTGCCGACCGAAGCATCGCCGTTGCCGGCGATGGTGCCGACCTGGGCAACCTCTTCGGAGGTCTTGATCTTCTTGGCGTTCTTGATCAGCGTCGCAACGACGTCGGTTACCGCGAGGTCGATGCCGCGCTTCAGGTCCATCGGGTTCATGCCGGCGGCAACCGCCTTGTGGCCTTCCTGGACGATCGACTGCGCCAGAACGGTCGCGGTCGTGGTGCCGTCGCCGGCGATGTCGTTGGTCTTCGAAGCAACTTCGCGGACCATCTGCGCGCCCATGTTCTCGAACTTGTCCTCAAGCTCGATTTCCTTGGCGACGGTGACGCCGTCCTTGGTGATGCGCGGGGCGCCGAACGACTTGTCGATGACGACGTTGCGGCCCTTGGGGCCGAGCGTGACCTTCACCGCGTCGGCGAGGATGTTGACGCCGCGCAGCATGCGCTCGCGGGCATCACGGGAGAATTTTACGTCTTTGGCAGCCATTTTTAGCTCCTGGCAGGGGCTTCAATCGAGCCCGGGAATTCAGTTGACGAAAGGGCCTGATATGAGCCGATGATGCCCATGATGTCGGATTCCTTCATGATCAGAAGGTCTTCGCCATTGAGCTTGACTTCGGTGCCCGACCACTTGCCGAACAGGATGCGATCGCCGGCCTTGACGTCCAGTGGGACGAGCTTGCCGGCTTCGTCACGGGCGCCGGAACCAACGGCGATGATCTCGCCTTCCTGCGGCTTTTCCTTTGCCGTATCCGGGATGATGATCCCGCCAGCGGTCTTGGATTCGGATTCGACCCGGCGAACGACCACGCGGTCATGCAGCGGGCGGAACTTCGACTTTGCCATTTTCGGATTTTTCCCTGGTGCGGATGTTGAGGGGTTTTTGTTAGCACTCGCGATGGACGAGTGCTAACGCGATAGTGAGGTAGGCTGTAAGCGGGCACTCGTCAAGACGGACGAGGGCAGGCGAGGAGCTCTGGCCCCCTCCCCGGTGGAACCCAACGCATACGCGCATCCGCGTTGATGGCTGCGAGCCCCACATTTCCATTGAATTCGGCGTCATGACGCCAACTTGCGCGCGCCGCTTCCAAGTCGTCAGTCGTGCTGCCGTCAGCACGAACATGGGGCTGCGCTTCACTTCCCGTCGAAGCCGCGGCAAGCAGCGTCGCCGTCAGCACGCTCCTTTGCAGATGCTTGCCAAAGGTGGACAGTGAGCGCACCTGCGCCGGGCTGTTGGTGCGAACGTAAGACGTCATTGACAACTCCTTTTTGCAAGTCGAGCCCTTCTCCACCTTCGGCCGCCGTCGACGCGAAGAAGTCCGCATCGCGTTGATGACGAGCTGCGAAAAAGAGAAAGATGTGTTTGATGGCTGCGGCCCCAACGGTGCCTTCAGATTTGAGATCACTTCCGCCGCGAGCGGCTGAAGCTCCTCGCAACGTCACAATCGAATCTGCTGCCAAGCCTCCAGGAAAGGAGAGCATTGCTCATCTCGCGCTTGTGCATGCAGTCAACCTTCGATCCGTGTTGCCACATCTCAAGTGCAAATGCCGTGCCAAAGCTCACTGGGTAGTGAACGCATGGCTCTCCCTGAAAACCTCACAAATCCAGCATGGTCAATTGTGCGGAACCCGACATGCGTCTTCTGCCACTGTCAGCTTTCGGACAGGCATGACGCGTTTCGCGCCGACCACCGGTCGATCGGTTTTGGGGCCGGTCTGTTCGCCTCATAAGAGCGCGTCACGTTGCGTAGCGGTTTCCCGAGCGCCGCCACATGACACTGGACCTGCAGGTAGCACCGGCTTCTCATCCAGCCTTGCTTTGGCCCCTTCGCGTATCAAATTCCCGCTGGCGAGCCCTGCTTTCATAGATCGCACCATGCCGGATGTCTGCTCTGGCGCCCGACCCGCTGGCACGATCTCGATCCGGCATAAGGGCGCAGCATCTTTGCAGGCCGTTTCATCCCGGCGTCCTGCTTGGCTGAAAGACCGCACTTGGCGAGCGGTCTCCATGCTCTCTCCAAGGACCATCCCTGCGGCTGGCTTGTCGACCTATGGGCGGGTCCGGCCGCCCGAAACCCTCGCCATCAGCTTTTTTCCCCGCCGCCTGCGGCGGCTTCCTCGCGCCGCTTCGCTCACAAAAAAGCTGCCCGCTCGGATCCTTCGCTGTCGCTGCGGCCCTGTCGGATTCAGGCGGTCCTGACGCGCCCATTACGGTGCGCCATCGCAGGGGATGGTCCCCGGCGAAACCACAAAAGGAGACTTCGAAATGACCGCGATCGGTTACGTCAACAAGCAGGAAAACGGCGCCTACAAGGGCCAGCTCAAGACGCTCAGCGTCCGCGCCGACATCGATATCGTCCCCAACCAGGCCAAGAGCGCCGACAACCATCCCGACTTCCGGGTGCTTACGCAAGGAGTCGAAGTTGGCGCCGGCTGGATCCGCACCGGCGAGACTTCCGGCAAGGATTATGTGAGCCTGTCGATTGCAGCGCCGGAGTTCGGACCGCGCAAGCTCTACGCCAATCTCGGCCGCGCCGCCGGCCAGGACGATCACGACACCTACGCCATCATCTGGAACCCGGCCGACTGACCGGCCGAGATAGAGCCTCGCGCCGCAGCCCCGGCGCGGGGCTCATTCCCAGGAGTTCCACCCAAACCCCGTCCGCCCTAAAGGGCGGCGAAAACTCTCCCCCGACTCTTCGCCCGTCCCCGAGACGATCTCCCTCGCCCATCCTCGCCCTCGCTTGTCCGAAGCGAAACGAGGATCATCATGGACGACGAAAACGAACGCGCGGCCCGCGCGAAAAAGGGCAGCCCGTTTCTCAGCACAGCCCAAGCCGCCTTCTATATCGGGCTCTCCCAGCGCACGCTCGAAAAGATGCGGCTCAAGGGCGGCGGCCCGAAATTCCGCAAGCACGGCCGCTATGTCCGCTATCACATCGACGAACTCGACCATTGGTCGAAAGGACACCCGCAGCACTCCACCGCCGGCGATGGCAAGGCCGGTTCCGGCCAGGGCGGCACGGGAGGCCGTTCATGAGGCGGCGCCCTTCCATCCATCTGATCGGCAGCCGCCTGAGGCGTGTTCGAGCCCGTAAGACGGTCGCCTTGGCCGCGGCCGGTCTCGGTCTTTTGGGCTTCACGGCGCTGGGAAAGCCCACCCCTTGGCTGGTCTGGAACGCCTCGGCCAGCGCGCCGATCGGCCTTTACCGCATCGCTGCGGGAGCGCTGGCGCGTGGCGATCTCGTGCTCGTGCGCCCGCCTGAATACGCGGCGTATCTCGCCGCCGAGCGCAGCTATCTGCCTCGCAATGTGCCGCTGGCAAAACGTCTTGCAGCGCTGCCGGACGATAATGTCTGCGCCTTCAATGACGCCATCATCATCGGCGGCGACATCGTCGCGCGCCGGCTCAAAATCGACGCCGAAGGCCGACCTTTGCCATGGTGGAACGGCTGCCGAGCGCTCGGGGATAACGAGGTTTTCCTGCTCGGCAGCGACAAAAACCGCTCCTTCGACAGCCGCTATTTCGGGCCTGTTCCCACTCAAAATGTCATCGGGAGGCTCGTACCGCTATGGACCGAGTGACCCTCCTCTTGTTGGGCATGATCGCCATTGCGCCATGCGCCTGTTCCGCCTCGACCGGCGCTGAGCCGGTCGCCATCTCCCAAAGTCCGCAGCTGCGAAAGTGGCAGACGTTGGTATCGGAAGCAAGCCGGCGCTTCCATATTCCCCAAGCCTGGATCTATGCCGTCATGGCTGCCGAAAGCGGCGGCAAGACAATGCGCGGCGGCCGCCCCATCACCTCCCCCGCTGGCGCCATGGGCCTCATGCAGGTGATGCCCGGCACCTATGAGGAGATGCGGGTCGAACACGGCCTTGGGCCTAACCCCCACGATCCGCGCGACAATATCCTGGCCGGCACGGCCTATCTCAGCGCCATGTATGACCGCTTCGGATTTCCTGGCCTGTTTGGCGCCTACAATGCCGGTCCCGAGCGCTACGACGAGCATTTGAAGCGTGGCAAACCGCTGCCAGAAGAGACCGTCGAGTACCTCGACCAACTCAAGGCGGCCGGAGTTTCGGCGGCCGACATCGAGGCGTTCGAAAGCCAATCTGTCGCTCCAAAGGCGCAAATCGCTCCTCTCGGACGGTCGCTGTTCTTCATTCATGACGGTGTTCACTCAGGCGTGCGAAACGGCGATCTCTTCGTGCCGCTCGGCAAGGACGGCGCGCAGCCGAAGGAGCCGGTGCGTTAGCCATGGGCGGACGGGGGCGCGTCTGGCGGGGCTGGGCGCGTAAGGCAAGATAAAGGTACCGCCTCCAGGAGGCGGTTAAATCTTTGTCTGCACATCGTTTTTCCAGGAGGCTGCCGCCGGTGCCAAGAGGGTTGGACGTGTAAGTGTCTGATTTTGCTTGATATGTCTGGGAGGCTCGCATGAAGGATGACGAGTTCAGGCCGAAGCTCGGCAAAATCGGGTCGCGCGGCTCGAAGGCAGGCAAACGCTATGCCGGTCAAGTCCGGGCAGCCGTCAACCGAGCCGGCGGCCAGCCCCAGCCCGGCGGTCGCTTCACGGGCAGCCGGACAGGGCGCGGCGGGGCGGCTGCGGCGCTGCTGAAATCGCGCGACCGGTATGCCGCCTTCCGCCAGCGCCGGGTGATCGTCAAGGCGCGGATCGTCAAGCTCGCCGGCAAGGGCGCGGACGGGGCGCGTGCCCATCTACGCTATCTTCAGCGCGACGGCGTCACCCGAGAAGGTGCGCCTGGCGAGCTCTACGGCGCCGACAGCGACCGCGTCGACGGCAAGGCGTTCATCGATCGCGCGGACGGCGACCGCCACCAATTCCGCTTCATCGTCGCTGCCGAAGACGGCATCGAGTATGAAGACCTGAAGGCGCTGACGCGGCGGCTCATGGCGCAGATGCAGGAAGACCTCGGCACGAAGCTCGACTGGGTCGCGGTTGATCATTTCAACACCGGCCACCCGCACAGCCACATCATCGTCCGAGGCAGGGACGACCGTGGCGAGAACCTGGTCATCGCGCGCGAATATATCTCATCTGGCATCCGCGAGCGGGCGGCCGAGCTGGTCAGCCTCGATCTCGGTCCGCGAACCGACCGCGAGATTGAGCTTCGCCTGCGCCGGGAAATGGAGCAGGAACGCTTCACCAGCATCGACCGTCGGCTGCTCAGCATGCGTGATGATGACGGGCTGGTCTCGCCGGGCGGTCCCGACGCCATTCGCCAGACGCTGCACCAGGGACGGCTGCGCAAGCTCGAGCGGATGGGTCTGGCCGCGGAGGTCGGCGCTGGCTCCTGGCGCCTCGACGATGAGCTCGAAGCCACGCTGCGCCGCACCGGCGAACGCGGCGACATCATCAAGACCATCCACCGCGAACTGGCCGGCAAGGGGCTTGCACGCAGTGCCGCCGACTGGGTGATCCACGATCGAGCCGGCGAGCCCGTCCAGTCTCTCGTCGGTCGCGTTGTCGCGCGTGGACTGGCCGACGAGATCAATGACCGCCACTACATGATCGTCGACGCCGTCGACGGTAAGAGCCATTGGATCGACATCGGTAGAGGCGAGGCGATGGAAACGATGCCTAATGGCTGCATCGTGCGTGTCGCGCCAAGGAACACCGAGCCGAGGCGGGTCGATCGTACCATCGCCGAAATCGCCGCCGCGAATGGCGGCCGTTACGACGTCGATATCCACCTGAAGCATGACCCATCCGCCACCGAGAGCTTTGCGCGAACGCATGTGCGGCGGCTGGAGGCGATCCGCCGCGCGACCGGCGGCGTTGAGCGAGAGCCGAACGGCACCTGGCTCATCGCGCCGGACCATCTCGATCGCGTCGCGAATTATGAGGGCCAGCGGGCCAGGGCCGAGCCTTTCGTTGTCGACAAGCTCTCCTCAATGGCGCTGGAGCGACAGGTCAGCTTCAACGGCGCCACCTGGCTCGACCGGGAGCTGGTTGCCGATAGACCCGAGCCTTTGCACGGATCCGGCTTCGGCTGCGACGTGAGAGAGGCGCAAGCTCGCCGGCGGGAGTGGCTGATCGCGCAAGGCCACGCGCATGAAGAACAGGATCGGATCGTCTATCGAGCCAACATGCTTTCGATCCTGCGCCAGCGAGAACTGAACCGTGTTGCTGGCCAACTGTCGGAGGAACTTGGCCTGCCCTATGCCGAAGCGCGATCCGGAGGACGAGTAGAGGGTACGCTCCGCCGCTCCGTCGAGCTTGCCAGCGGAAAATATGCCGTCGTTGAGAAGTCGCGCGAGTTCACGCTGGTGCCATGGCGGCCGGTGCTTGAGCGCCATGTGGGCAAGGAGGTCTCCGGTGTCGTGAGTGGGGAGGGGATTTCATGGACCGTCGGCCGGCAAAGGAGCGGACCTGGTGTTTCGTGAGATGGTGTACAGCTTTTTTAGCCAGCGGCGCGGGCAGCCATGCGAGCCCGCGTAGACCTTATGGCCGCACGCCCGCAATCGGTCGCATGGACCTGCCAGGCGGGGCGGCTTTGGAGCGTTCGGACCCGACACGCTGCGTGAGTGGCCAGACTTCGAGCGCTCGAAGATGCGGACTGTTGTCTGCTGGCCGGCGTTATTCCGGCTGGCCTATGACCGCGGCGCAACAGTTCACCGCTGAAGTTGCCACGGGCGAACATCGACAAGAGAAAAAACACCATTGCGCGATACAAATCGCCGTTGAAAGCGTTTAGGTTGCATGCGCTTCGCCAAGTAAACGGATACCCCAGAAGAGAGCCATGACCACGGCCCGCCATATCGTGACGCTGCTTAAAAGCCACTTTGCCGGCGACGAGGATCGTTTCCTCTCTATCGCGATGCAGCTTGCTGCGCATGAGGCACGTCAAGGCCATGGCAAGCTTGCTCAGGAGCTCAAGGATCTGGTCGACGCAGCCAAGAGCAGGGACGCCCGGATTGCCAAGAGCAGTCGGCCGGTTCCCCTTTTTCAGCCAAAGGGCGAGCTCGCAGGGCTCCTGCATGTGCGCTATCCGGACCTGCGACTGACCGACATGATTTTGCCGGACAGTCTGCGCTCGCGCCTGCACCGCGTGCTGGGAGAGCAGCGCCAACAAGCAAGCTTGCGCGAGCACGGGCTTGTTCCCCGTCGCAAACTGCTTCTGGTCGGCCCGCCAGGATCAGGCAAGACGATGACCGCATCGGCATTGGCCGGGGAGCTTCATCTGCCCCTTTTCACGATCGTCCTCGATGGTTTGATCACCAAGTTCATGGGAGAGACTGCCGGAAAGCTGCGGCTTGTTTTTGATGCAATGCAGGCGACGCGGGGCGTCTACTTCTTTGACGAATTCGATGCCATCGGCGCGCGTCGAGGCGAACGCCAGGATGTTGGCGAGATTCGGCGCGTGCTGAATTCGTTTCTGCAGTTTCTCGAGCAAGACGACAGCCACAGCCTGATTATTGCGGCAACAAATCATCCCGAGCTGCTCGACAGAGCTTTGTTCCGCCGTTTCGACAATGTCATCGAATACGCCGTGCCCGATCGGCCGATTATCGAGGCGCTGCTTCGGGCTCGACTCGACCGCTTCGACACCAGAGGGCTTGCCTGGAACGAGGCGATCTCTCAGGCAGAGAGACTGTCGCAGGCCGAGATCACCCGCGCGGCCGACGACGCTGCAAAAACCATCATATTGCGGGGGGGGGCGGATCACCTCGGAAGCGCTCATCGACGCTCTGAAGGAACGCCGGCAGGCTTCGCTGTCTGAGTAGCGACAGCACAGATCATAATGGCAGACGATTTTCCGCGCGACCGCGCCCATATCCACCTTCGCAACAACGGCATTCGGGAAGCCTATCGGCGGCCCAACCAACTTATACATGCACCGCCGCTGCCGGCGCGTGATCGGGCGTCGCATGCTGCGGCCTTGACGCAATCCATCGAACAAGCGGTCGAAAGTGCACGCCAGCAGATTGCGGCGCGTGACCCCCAGCTGTCGGTCGGCACGCCTGGCTTTTATCTCGAGATCGATCTGCCCATGTCCGGACGGGCGGCCCTCGACCAGTTGGCCGATCGTCGCCAGCACATGGAGCTGGTCGCCGTCCATGAGCCAACTCAACCCGGTGCTCCCATCACAGCGTCGGTGTTCCTGCCGCAAAGCGCGCAAGCCTATTATTTGCGGAAAGTCGAGGCGTATCGAGACGTTGACACTGACCGCGGCAGACCGCGCAACGAGCCGCTCGTCTCCCGCATGGAGACAGTCAGGCTGGCGACTGCACGATCGTTGTTTACCGACCACGACGACCTCTTCCCCCAGGCCGCTGACGAGCAGGTGTGGTGGGAAGTCTGGCTGCGCGACGGTCGCCGCGAGAACTTCGAGCACATTGCCGAAGCCCTGAACATCACTTTGCGCACGCATGCGGTCAGGTTTCCGGAGCGGGTGGTCATGCTGGCACTCGCCAGCACGGCAATGCTCGACCGCATGATTGCGCACAGCGATGTCGTCGCCGAGCTGCGGCGCGCGAAGGATACGCCGTCCTTCTTCATGGGCCTTGGCGGCGCGGAGCAAAGGGACTGGAGCGACGAGCTTCTCGGGCGCGTCAGACCGCCTCAACCGATATTGCGGTCTGCATTCTCGACAGCGGCGTGCGTCGCACCCACCCGTTGATCGAACCCGCACTTGCCGTTGAAGACTGGCACACCGTCAAACCGGCATGGGGCAGCGACGACACACCTGCGTGGAGCGGCCACGGGACGCGAATGGCAGGTGTCGGCCTGTACGGTGATCTGGTCCCGCTCCTGGTCGGAGGCGATCCAGTTCCATTGCCCTTTCGGCTGGAGAGTGTTCGTATCCTTCCGCCAGAAGACGAGGCAAACGATCCAGAACTCTATGGCGCGATCACCGCGGAAGCGATCGCCCGCGCCGAGGTGCAGGCGCCGGAGCGCCGCCGCGCGATCGCAATGGCTGTGACAAGCGCCAGTCCGGCGCGTGGAAGGCCCACATCGTGGTCTGCCGCTATCGACCAACTCTGTTTCGAAGAGGAACAGCGACGCTTGATCGTTCTCTCTGCCGGCAACATCGGCGATGACCTCATGCCGGCCGAGCATTTGACGCGCAACGATCTGGAAGCAGTCGATGATCCTTCTCAGGCCTGGAATGCGCTGACGGTCGGCGCTTTCACAGAAAAGGTCGATATCATTGACACCGACTTTGCGGGCTACGCTCCGATCGCGCCGGTCGGCGAGCTCTCGCCGCGCAGTCGCACTTCGGTCGTTTGGGACAGGCAGTGGCCGGTGAAGCCCGAGGTCGTCTTCGAAGGCGGCAATCTCGCCCATGACGGTGTGTTGCCTGGCGAGCCGATCGACGATCTGCAGATATTGACCACTTTCTATCGACCCGAACTGCGCCACTTCACCACCCTCGGAGATACGAGCGCGGCAACGGCCCATGCCGCACGGATGGCGGGACTAATTCTATCAGCGCGCCCCGAGCTGTGGCCTGAAACGGTTCGCGCCCTGATCGTCCACTCGGCCGAATGGACTCCGGCGATGCGCGCACGCATCGATGCGTGCAACGGAGCGAAGGGCGAGATCCAGGCGCTCGTGCGGCGCTATGGTTATGGCGTGCCAGATCTTGGGCGCGCGCTTCTGTCAACGGTGAACGACCTCACGCTTATCGTTGAAGATGAGCTTCAGCCTTTCCAGCGCGAGGGCGGCGCGGCTGCCAAAACGCGTGACATGAAGCTGCATCGCCTGCCTTGGCCGAAGGAGCAGCTCGCGGCGCTCGGCGCTGCCCAGGTCGAGCTCCGCGTCACGCTGTCCTATTTCATCGAACCCAACCCCGGTGAACGCGGATGGACCCGCCGGCATCGTTACGCGTCCCATGGTCTTCGGTTCAGAGTAAAGTCAGCGACCGAGACAGTCGACGAATTCCGAGCCCGCATCAATCAGGCCGCTCGGGACGAGGAGGAAGGGGCGCCTGCTGGAGGCGGAGAAGAGTGGCTGCTCGGCACCTTCCGCGATCGCGGCTCGTTGCACGCCGATTTCTGGTCGGGCAGCGCCGCCGATCTCGCCGAGCGTGACGCGATCGGCGTGTTCCCGGTCGGGGGCTGGTGGAAGGAGAAGCCTTACCTGGAACGCGTCGACGCTCTGGCTCGGTACGCCCTGATTGTGACGATTCGGGCGCCTGGGGTCGATGTTGACATCTTCACACCCGTCGAAGCAGCCCTGACTGTCGAGACGTCGGTCGAGACCTGATGCAGCACTGTCCAAACCGGCCAACAACGGAGGTTTGACCAGCCTCTGGTGCCATGGCGGCTGGTGCTGGATCATCACGTCGGCAAGGAGGTGTCAGGGATCATGCGCGGAGGACGATAGGCGGGCAAAGGAGCGGGCCAAGCGTGTCATAATGGCGCCCATGGTCACGCCCACAAGCCGCGCCCCCTGCGTCCACGGAGAGGTGCGCGTCTGCTTAGGCGGCCGAGACATCGCTTACCTGATCAACGGGCTCGCCGTATTTGCGCCTGTAAGCGGCAATGAAATCGTCGTCGCTACAGATGCAGCGGCCGCTGGAGTCCTTGGCCTTCGGATCGTGCAAGTGAGAGCCAAGGGGGCGCAGAAGATTCACCCGAGTGCTCGTCGTCGGGCTCATGGGAAACCCCGCACTATGTTTGACCAAATCCGCGGCAAGCATAATCCCGGCAAGCACCGACTGAAAGGCCATCGGAACGACAGTTCGAACGCGGCGACTTCCTTCGCTAAGCTGGAACACCAGACCGCCGCAGATAGCCTGCTGATAAAAGGAGCGCAGGGGCTGGCCGACAAACGGGGCTAGCGGTTCAAACGGCACAGCCATCGCTGTAGCCACGCGAACTACAAAGTCGTTGGGAACTCCGGCATTGGTCTGCAGGAGCGTTTTCACCTGCTCGTGTGCTTCCGGTATTCCGAGTTCCTCGGCAATCAGCTGGTGCTCGTCCTTGGATTTTCCGGATGGCAGGTACATGCAACAAAGGCAAGCCTGGCCGTCATCGAAACCATGCCGGGAGATACCGAGATCGTGCTCCTGCGTCCAAGCGTTTGCGATCCATCGCGGCAGTGCACCTTGGACAGCCAGACGGTCGGCGGCGGTGTCAAGCGCCACACCCACTTGGTCGAAGACCCAATTGCCCCGGCGCGCAACATATTCTGCCCACGTCAGAGGGTGCGCCTCGACCTCAAGGGCAGTCGATCTAAGGGCGGTGGCTGCAAGAACCGCCTTGGACATACCAATCTCCGCCTGGCCGGCCAATGCGTAGCGCTGCAGGTTTGAGAGTTCGATCGCTTCGTGATCGATTACATGCAGACGACCCTTGAGATCGGGTTGTCTCGCTAGCGCCCAAAGCGAGCCATGGCCTATCGCACCGAGCCCAACGAGGTGGGTTTCGCCAAGGTCGACTGGAAAGTCGATCGGGCCAGCCTCCCCGGCTTTGGTCTTGTCGTAGCTGCATAGCGAGAGGTCGATGGTTTCGTCCAACTCGGCGCCGGTCAACTGGGCGGCGAAGATAGTTCGAAAGACGTTGGCGGCGCCGAAGCAACTGGCGGCGCCAGCTCCATAAGGCAGCAGACTTGGGCCAGAGCCCACCGGGTCCGTACGCGACAGCTTTGCCGCCCAACCGTCCGATCCCACGAAAAAGATCGGGCACCGGAGTGATGGGCGCGTTACCCCTGCAACGACGCAGACGGTGGCAGACTTGCCGGAACGCCGGATGCCGACTTTTGGATTGATCGACTTTGCCAAGCGCTCCAGCGCTTGGGCTTGAGAGCTCGCCGCGCTGTCCAGCGGGAGTATCGCCAGAACCGGGTAGAGCCTAGCGAGCAATCTCACCGCAAGATCTAATGTCGCCTGGCCTTCGGCGCAGGAAGCGGCCTGATGGTCGAAGGCGACTGCCACGACCTGCTTTTCAAGAGCTGCTTTGAAGTCTCCCAGATGAAAATCGGCCAGGACCTGAGATGCCGCCGTGGCGGCGCGATCGATGAAGTTAGCGAATGCCATTGTTCAACTCGATATCATGATCATTCGCGACAGTGCCGCGGGAGGGAGCGCATTCCATTTGGCCTTTTCGTCAAGCCGATAGGCGGCGACCCGAGCAAAATCGAAAGGCTCGCGGGCGAAATTCGGCACCACCAGCGACAGACACCCAACCGTGGTAGCAACCGCATAAGCGTCGTCCGTCGTCGAATGGTAGGCGCGGCCCGGATGGCTGTGAATCTGGGCCAAGAGTTTCAGGCCGCTTTTGTAGAGCCAGACATTGAGCCGGTGCAGTTCTTCGGCCGCAACGATCACGCAAACGCCATCGTTTGTTCGAATGTGACGCTGCGCCGGGATAACCGTCTCTGTTACGGCAAAGTGCCGGTCTTCCTGAACGCCGACCCAAAGTGCCATCCCCTCATTGCCCTCGCGACCAACTGAGCGCAGATGCCCATGCGTGGTCGAGATGCAGCCGCGCGGGAGAGTCACGATCGTTACATCTCTCAAACCAGTCATTCTTGTATCGCCTGAGGGGATACCACCATTCCTACGATTGTCGGTTGGAGTTGAATCTGCAACTGCTCTATAGGAACGATTCCGTACTTGATGATCTTGTCCAGGATGAAGGCCAAACAGCCTTCGCCAGAACCCCGATGAAGTAGCCATGGATCACCTGAATGGGCTGGATTGTCGTGGTATTCCCGGACGCCCGCCATGCACAGGAATGGTTCGTCCTCGGGACTGTTGGCCTGGATGAAGTCCGTCAGCGGCACGGCGTTCTGCTGGATGAGAGCTCCTATCATCTCCGGCGGCGTTCCGGGCAGCGGCGGACGTCTAAGCATTTTCAGGTATAGATCTTTCCGGGCAATCGGATCACGCGTAAACGGATCGACGAAGACCACGGACGGTGGTCTTAAGTCGTAGTCGGTGAAGTCGACCTCGCTCGCTGCGCTGACCACCCGTGGCTTTAACTTGGGGCTGGCGAAAATGAAGAAAGCGCGCGGAAAAGTCGCCTCGATCAAGAAGCAGCCCTGAGCCCGATAGACATCAGCATATGGCCGGAACCGGCCGATCTCCCGATCAAACTTCGCTCGGGAGACCTCCGGATCCACACTTTGGGGTTTAGGCACCTGCGACGCCCGCCTTCAGGCTGAGGAACAGGGTCACAGTATTCGGGAAACCGAAATCGCCAAGCTTCTTGTCGACGTCGAGCAAGTTGCCGGCCTCATCCTTGAATTCCCAATTCTCGGCTGGTTGGGCGACATTCTGCGTGTTCTCAAGGGCTTTGGTACGAATGACGTGAAGCGGCTGGTTGGGATTGGCTTCGACCTGCGTGGGCTGGCCGTTCACCACCACCGTGATCTCGATCTTGCCCGGTCCGCCGCCGTGATTATCGCCCTTACCCGAATCCTTCGACATTGTCCTACTCCTGTGGCTTGCCAACCGCCCCACGCCCTGGCACCCACCTGCGAGTGAGACCGGCGGTCTTCAATCGTTCACCCGGCGCCACGGCCGCGAGTACGCGAAAGACAGGGGATAAGCTACCGAATCGGTGCTTGCCTTCTTTTATGGGTGACTTGAGCCGCAAGTAAATGGTCTCAAATTGCTCCTCACAACTATAATCGATTAGAGCAATGCGAAAATATTGGCGACACGCCTATTCATCTGCTCTCTCACTCGCCTGCTCCGTGCTCGGCAAGGGGAGCTTTGATCTGCGTCACGCGTCCCCAAGCAGCTGATTGCGCCGGCAGCGCCATAGGAACCGTCGTTCAGAGTCTTCACCACTCAAGCACCCGCATGGATGCATGCCGACGCTCGTCTCCACAAAACAGCGCAAGTGGTGCCTTGTTGGATAAGGTCGCCTCGTACCTGGTGCAGCATCTCTCGGAACGCATGCCGCTGCGAGACCAGGCCTCATCATCGCGTCACATAGGAGCTGAAGCTTTCCGGATCGGGTATCCAATCGGCATCCAGTTGCTCGGCGATATGGTTGAATTCTGCCCTCAGGACAAGAGTGAGTAGAGCAGCCCCGCTACGAAAATCCCATCCTGGTTCGTTTGACGCATCGACTATTCAGATTGATTGGCGTGATACCCGGCGCGGCCGCAACACGCGAGGCCGTCAACCGCTGAGCAGAAAACCAGCCTTCGCCTTCCGCGGCGGCGGACCTCGTCAGCCTCTCGAAAGCTTGCCTGAGTAGGTTGCTCATGTGATCTGTGGAAGTGAGGATAGCGTGCACCCGTACAAACTAGACATTCATCGTGGCAGCTTGGCTGCAGGTGCAGCACGCCGTACCGCACGAGCAAGCGGACAGGCCGGCCAAGCCGGTTTTGAGCAGCACTTGGGCGAACTGCAGGCGGCGGACGAGTTGATGGGTGCGCCAGGCGAGGAGGTCCTCGTCAATGGCTCGCATGGTAAAGGTGAGTTGAGACCAACGAAGAGGCAGAGGATCCAAAGCAATCTGCAGCATGCTGTCACTGAGCGGCAACCAGGTGAGGTTGGCAACTCAGGCGCTCGCGTGATGATGCAACTCCCCACCCATCAGGTGGGTACATCGGAACGGGAGGCGCAACTTGTGATGCAGGGGGACGAGCACGAATACACCCCAGCACCGCATCTCGACGGGTCGATGCCCTCGACAGTGCAGCCGGATCGTCCAATTGTGGTCCCCGACGGTGCCGACAAGCGTCCTGTTTATTCCAACGATGCCACCGCCATCGAAGGGCTGAAGTCAGCACTCCTTGCGGGTAAAGCCAGGCCGGACACGGTCACTCGCAGCACAAATTCTCTTTTCGGCTTTAGTCGTTGGCTCTTTCAAAACAACAAGCCAGGGCTTGCTGCTCGGCTTTACCATCCGTCGCTGAGCCAGGATCTCGAGGAGTACGAGAGTAGGGGTGGTTCCTCCACCGTGGCTGGCGCACTGCGTCAATTGATGAAGTCGATGGGCGGAGCCGGCCCGATTGTGGGTCGCGCTGTCCTGAACCCCCATCCTGACGACGCCGCGCTCACCAGACATTTCAGATCCGCGAGCGGCTACGCAACTGCTCTTAACCATTTCAGTCATTACCTACGTCAAAATGACAAGCTCGGAATTGCGGGTCGCATTTACGATAAATCGCTGGATAAAGATGTTGAGAGCTACAAGGCCGCCTCCTCTAATGGTGGAGCTCCGATCGAATCTGCGCTGGTTTATCTCCGCAAGAACCCGCCGCGCGTTATACTCGGGAATCATCTGGAAAACGCGGTCAGCATGGAGGCTCGTCCCCGTGGCGACGCTGCTCAGCATACCGCACCACAGCAGGGATTCGATTGGCCAGAGGAGCTCCTGCCGGTAGGTTATAAGGAGGGCACCGATCTACCATTGTCTCTCGCCCCAACCGCGCACCAACACCAAGCGCCCGACTTTGGAGAGGCCGTCCCTCACTTGAACTGGCGCCACGGCGACCAGGGCGCCCCGGAGGAGCTGGTAGCTGCACGGGACAGGAGCAGCCCGCTGCCAAGCGAGGCGGTGCCACATAAATCTGGACGGGGACTCGCTACGCAGCCCAGATTGTGGGCGGAGAAATCCGCCTCGCCAGAGCTCTTTCGACGGCGGGCGGAGCAGGCTCTGCCGGCGTCCGCCAGAGGTGTGGAGACATCCTCCGCGGTTGATGAAGCCGCGCAGGCCGCTCGCCAAGCTTTGGCTTGGTTGCAGCAGGAGATGGAGGGGATCGAACCGATGCAGGATCCTCATAAGGTGGCTACACCGGAATGTGAGGCGCAGCTCGTCAGGCAGAGGGATGAGCACGAATCCACCCCAGCACCGCATCCCGGAGGTGGTGGGTCGATGCCCTCGACAGTGCAGCCGGATCGTCCAATTGTAGTCCCCGACGGTGCCGACAAGCGTCCTGTCTATTCCAACGATGCGACCGCTATCGAAGGGCTGAGGGCAGCATTCCACGCGGGTAAGGCCAAAGCGAACACGGTCACTTACAATGTAAATTCTCTTTTCGGCTTTAGTCGGTGGCTCCTTCAAAACAACAAGCCAGGGTTTGCTGCTCGGCTTTACCATTCGTCGCTGGATCAGGATCTCAAGGAGTACGAGAGTACGGGTGGTTCCTCCACCGTGGCTGGCGCACTGCGTTACCTCAAGAAGTCGACAGGCGGAGCCCAGATTATGGCTCGCCCTGTCGTGATCCCCTATCCTGACGATGCCGAGCTCATTAGAAATTACAGAGCCGCTTCGACCAAGGAGTACCTGGCAGCGCCTGCGACCGGACGGAATCCAGATACCGTGGGCGGCTATACAAATTTTCTTAGACATTTTAGTCAGTACCTGCGTCAAAATAACAAGCTTGGGATTGCGGCTCGGATTCACGACAAATCGCTGGATAAAGATGTTGAGAGCTTCAAGGCTGTCTCCTATGGTAATAGGCTAAGTATCAGTTCTGCATTGGCTCACCTCCGGGATATCCTGCCGCGCATTGTGCTCGGGCGCGAAACTGTCCTTTCTGCTCATCCGGCAGACGCAGTCACCAGGCGCGTTGGGGCCGCTGCTGAAGCTGGGCCAGCGGCACCGGCAAGAGCTCCCCAACCCGCCTCGCCAGCAACCGCTAGGCTGCCAGGCACCTACCGCGGCCTTCCACTGGTTGATGTGACCACACTGACTACCAGTTCCTCTGGGGCTCAGATCGGGTCGCTCGATCCGACAGCCCCGTCCAACGTTGCAACGGGGCGGGTGCTCGGCGCCGCCGAATGGCTGAGCGACGCCCATATCCAGAGAGATTACAATTTGCTGGAGGGGCAACTGCAGGGGATCAATCCGGCGCTCGCTGCCCGGACTCGGCTGG
The DNA here is from genome assembly GCF_003952365.1 of Mesorhizobium sp. M9A.F.Ca.ET.002.03.1.2. NCBI lineage: Bacteria > Pseudomonadati > Pseudomonadota > Alphaproteobacteria > Hyphomicrobiales > Phyllobacteriaceae > Mesorhizobium > Mesorhizobium sp. M9A.F.Ca.ET.002.03.1.2. Next base: position 2,899,669 of record NZ_CP034443.1, read on the forward strand.
TGGATCCTTCCGTATCCCATCTACTGCGACACACGTCGCCGCAAGACGCTCGAGGCATATTGCAGTCCATCTATAATCAAAACAACGCCACAGCCGACTTCCTGTTCTTGCCAGTGAATAATGGCACGGCTACTAGCCCCGGCACCCATTGGTCGCTGCTGCTCGTTGATCGCCGCGACCCGGAAAGGCGGTTCGCCTATCACTACGACTCCCTCCAGCGAGAGGGATATAACGACGTGCCTGCAAAACAGCTCGCAGGACTGCTGAATGCCACCTTGGCGCCAGCCCCCATGGCCAGACAGACGAACCATTATGATTGCGGCGTATTTGTCCTGGAGGGCACGTGGGCGCTGGTTGAACGATTGGTGAAAGGGCAGCGGCCAGACCACGAGCCGCTGCCCCTCGACAACCTCGTTGCCGATCGGCAGGCGCTGCAAGACCGGCTAAGGAGGCGCTTGCCGCACGAGGAAGAGCCGCGGCAGCTGCTGGAGGATGAACCCGCCTCCCCACCGATGATGGCATTCGAGCCAGGGGAACTGCGGCAACTGTTGGAAGACGAGCCTGCCTCCCCACCAATGATGGCGTTCGAGCCAGGGGAACTGCGGCAACTGTTGGAGGACGAACCTGCCTCCCCACCAATGATGGCGTTCGAGCCAGGGGAACTGCGGCAACTGTTGGAGGACGAGCCTGCCTCCCCACCAATGATGGCGTTCCAGCCAGGGGAACTGCGGCAGCTGTTGGAGGATGAACCCGCTTCCCCACCGATGATGGCGTTCGAGCCAGGGGAACTGCGGCAACTGTTGGAGGATGAACCCGCTTCCCCACCGATGATGGCGTTCGAGCCAGGGGAACTGCGGCAACTGTTGGAAGACGAGCCTGCCTCCACTTGGGCACAAATCAATTCGACCCCACATGCGCGAGCGGACGGTGTTCATCAGCCAGCCCAGGCGCCGTGGCTCCCTGAACGCAGAAGATAACTTTGCGGAGGAGCGGTCACGCAACTGTCGGCGGCGCCGGGCCTCAGGGTGAATGGAAAGGATGGAGTGGCGGATGGTGTCGCGTGAAGGCGCAACACGCGTGCTGACCGACCTGATACGTAGGAAGTCGTTCATTGCTCCCAAATCGTATGTGAGGAACATTCCTGTCCCGGCTGCGCCGCGCGATGCTAGGTCGCGTTGTTCAGCGGGCCAAGCCGATGACACCTACGAAGCTACTGATCGGGCAGATCGCCGTTGTGTGCGCAATTGTCATTATCGGCGTATGGACGGCAACCCAATGGTGCGCTCAAATGCTGACCTACCAGACGCCTCTCGGCGCACCATGGTTTCTCTTCGCCGGCTGGCCAATCTACAAGCCGTGGAAGCTGTTTGAATGGTGGTTCCACTTCGATGCTTATGCGCCGGAGGTCTTCGACAAAGCCGGTACGCTTGCAGGCGCCAGCGGATTCCTGGGCTGTGCCGCCGCAATCGCTGGCTCGCTTTTGCGCGCGCGACAGCGCGGGTCGGTTACGACCTATGGGTCTTCACGGTGGGCCACGACTCATGAGGTCGAGACGGCAGGGTTGTTACGGCCGGCGGGCGTTTTCCTCGGTAGGCTGAACGATCGCTATCTGCGCCATGACGGCCCGGAGCACGTCATGGCATTTGCGCCGACGCGTTCGGGCAAGGGCGTGGGGCTGGTTGTTCCAACGCTACTTTCCTGGACCGGGTCTGCCATCATTCATGATATAAAAGGCGAAAATTGGCAGTTGACCTCCGGCTGGCGGTCGAAATTCTCGTACTGCCTTCTGTTCAATCCGACCGACCCGAGATCGGCACGCTACAACCCGCTGCTGGAGGTACGCAAAGGCCCAGATGAGATCCGAGACGTTCAAAACATCGCCGACATCCTCGTCGATCCCGAGGGCGCGCTGGAGCGACGGAACCACTGGGAGAAGACCAGCCATTCACTCCTAGTTGGCGCCATTTTGCACGTGCTCTACGCTGAAGAGGAAAAGACGCTGGCCCGCGTCGCCACCTTCCTGTCGGACCCGCAACGCTCGTTTGCCGCAACGCTACAGCGGATGACGACGACAAACCATCTCGGGACGGGGCATAACCCTCAGGTCCATCCCGTAGTGGCCTCGGCGGCTCGCGAACTCCTGAACAAGTCGGAGAACGAGCGCTCAGGCGTCCTCTCGACCGCCATGTCCTTTCTCGGGCTTTATCGTGATCCAACGGTCGCGACGGCCACTTCGTCCTGCGACTGGCGCATCGCTGACCTAGTGGATGGAGAGCGACCGCTGTCGCTCTATCTGGTCGTGCCGCCTTCGGATATCTCGCGCACCAAGCCTTTGGTGCGACTGATCTTGAACCAGATCGGCAGGCGGTTGACGGAGCGCCTGGAGGGGGACCCGAAGAAGAGCCGTAAGCATCAACTGCTCATGATGCTGGACGAGTTTCCGGCGCTCGGTCGCCTCGACTTCTTCGAGACGGCGCTCGCCTTCATGGCAGGTTATGGCATTCGCTCCTATCTGATCGCACAATCTTTGAACCAGGTTTCAAAGGCCTATGGCGAGAACAATGCTATTCTCGACAATTGCCACGTGCGAATTGCCTTTTCCTCCAATGACGAACGCACGGCCAAGCGCATCTCGGATGCCCTCGGCACCGCAACCGAACTTAGGTCGATGCGCAACTATGCGGGCCATCGGCTTGCGCCCTGGCTTTCGCATGTCATGGTGAGCCGCCAGGAAACCGCGCGCCCGCTCCTGACGCCAGGCGAGGTGATGCAATTGCCGCCGTCAGACGAATTGGTCCTGGTTTCTGGGTTGCCGCCGATCCGCGCCAAGAAGCTGCGCTATTATCAGGATCAGAATTTCACAGACCGGGTGCTGCCTGCGCCGGTGCTGCGCGACGGTCCCTATGCGGACTGCCCTGCATCACGCCCGGACGGCTGGACTGGACAAGTGTGCAGCGTCGATAGCCGACTTGCTGCGGACGACGAAAGCGCCGACGCGCCAGTTGAAGACGAGGGAGGCGTTCAGCAGCAACGCCATCCAAGCCTGCCCGTAGAAGACGTTGTTGTCTCTCAAGAGCCCGATCAGGCCGATCTGTTGAAGCCCGCAGACGATGACAGCGAAGCGCTCGCGGACAAGCGTGTCATGGATCGGATTTCCACTGCGGCCCGCGCCTACGGTATCAACGAGGGCAGGGGCGACGACAAGGATGTCATTCCCGGCTTCTGAAGTCCGCTGAGTTGCAGAGCGCATCTCAGCGTAGATAACGGCCATAAGCAATTTTGAGCGTCTGGCCGATCCTTCTCCCGTCGCCGGCGCAACGCCGGGCCGTCGGAACGAGCCGCATGAAGCCCCACCGCATTCGCCATCAGTTTCTGCTTGAGCCGGAGCTCAGCGAGAAACTGGACAACCTCAGTCGCGATCCGTCAACGACCAAATCAGCGATCGTGGCGAAGGCGGTCGAGGCGTTCATCGAGCGGCGTGGCGAGAACGAGTTCGATCGGCGCTACGGCGTAAGGCTTGACCGGCTCTCCCGCGACCTTGCCCACGTCAGGCGCGATGCCGAGGTGATCCTGGAGAGTCTGGCGCTCTTCATCCGCTTTTCGATCACGCTTCATGCCCACACGCCTGTGCCGGACAGGGCGACCCAGGCGATTGCCCAGGAGCGTTTTGACAAATTCGTTGAGCAGGTCGGCCGCCAGATCGCTTCCGGCAAAAGGTCGCTTAGCAAAGACAATGGTGGGGGAGGGGAAGGATGAGCTCTCATCCCGAGGCCGACCACCGGCGGCGTGTCATGCTGCGCACCGCCCTGGGTCCGGCAATCACCGAAGCCCTTGCCGATCCGTCCGTCATCGAGGTGATGGTCAATCCCGACGGTGCGCTGCGGCTCGACCGGCTGGGCGAGGGCCGAGTCAATACGGGCGTGCATCTGCACCCGTCCGAGGCGGAACGCATCATCCGCCTGGTCGCCTCCCATGTGCGGGTCGAGGCGCACGCGGACAATCCGATTGTCAGTGCCGAACTGCCGTCGGGCGAGCGCTTCGAGGGTCTGCTGCCGCCGGTCGTGCTCGCGCCATGCTTTGCCATCCGTAAACCAGCGGCAAAGCTCTACACGCTGGCCGACTATGTCGCGGACCGGATCATGCTGCCGCTGCAGGTCGATGTGCTCAAGAGGGCAGTCCGCGAGCGGCGCAACATCCTGGTCGCCGGCGGCACGTCTTCGGGCAAGACAACCCTTGCCAATGCGCTGCTGGCGGAGGTCGCAGAATGCGACGAGCGGGTGATCCTCATCGAGGACACGCGCGAACTGCAGTGCGCGGCCAGGGACTGCGTTGCCCTGAGAACGAGGCGGGGCTCGGTCACCCTTGCCGATCTCGTGCGCTCAACGCTGCGGCTCAGGCCCGACCGCATCATCGTCGGCGAAGTAAGAGGTGCGGAAGCACTCGACATGCTGAAGGCATGGAACACCGGGCACCCCGGCGGCATCGCCACGGTTCACGCCAATTCGGCGCGCTCCGCACTCTACCGTATCGAGCAGCTCGCACAGGAAGCAGTCGTCACCGTTCCCCGCCGCCTCATCGCCGATGCCGTCGACCTGCTCGTCTTCATCGCCGGCCGCGGCTCGTCGCGCCACATCGACGCAATCGCCGAGGTCACCGGTCTCGACGGCAGCGGCGATTACGCCGTTGCCCCGCTCACGCTTTCGCAACTCCAGCAGCTTTGAAAGGCCTTCCTCATGCGCAAGAAGCTTCGCTTTCTTTCGTCCACAGCGCTCGCGTTTCTTATCACGGCCCCCGTTTATGCGGCCGGCTCCGGCATGCCGTGGGAGCAGCCGCTGCAGCAGATCCTGGAGTCGGTGCAGGGACCGGTCGCCAAGATCGTTGCGGTGATCATCATTATCACCACCGGCCTGACGCTTGCCTTCGGCGACACCGCCGGTGGTTTTCGGCGCCTGATTCAGATCGTCTTCGGTCTGTCGATCGCCTTCGCGGCATCGAGCTTCTTCCTCTCCTTCTTCTCCTTCGGTGGTGGGGCGCTCGTCTGATGGCCGCCGGGGAGCAGCATATCGAGGGCTTCGCAGTACCGGTCCACCGGGCGCTGACCGAGCCGATCCTGCTCGGCGGGGCTCCGCGCGCGGTGGCGATCCTCAACGGTACAGTGGCCGCGGCCATTGGCTTCGGCTTGCAGCAATGGATTGCTGGTCTGGTGCTTTGGATCGCGGGCCACTCGTTAGCGGTCTTTGCCGCAAGACGCGATCCGGACTTCGCCAGCGTGCTTGTGCGCCACCTTCGTCTGAAGGGGTGGCTTGCATGCTGAACCTTTCGGAATATCGAAGCAAAGCCGACCGGCTTGCCGACCATCTACCCTGGGCTGCCTTGGTGGCGCCCGGCATCGTGCTCAACAAGGACGGCAGCTTTCAGCGGACGTTGCGGTTCCGCGGCCCGGATCTCGAAAGTGCGACGGAGGCTGAACTCGTCGGCATTTGCGGCCGGGCGAACAATGCTCTCAGACGCCTTGGCTCTGGCTGGGCATTGTTCTTTGAGGCCGAGCGCATAGAAGCGCTGGGCTATCCGAACTCGCATTTTCCTGACGCCGCGTCGTGGCTGGTCGACGAAGAACGCCGCGCTGCTTTCGAGGGGAAGGTAGCGCACTACGAGAGCCGCTATCATGTGACCTTAGTGTTTATGCCACCGCCCGACGCCCAGGCGCGCGCGGAAAGCGCGCTCGTCGACTCTCATTATTCCCAAGGAGAAAGAGACTGGCGCCAGGATCTGGCGAGGTTCCGTGACGAGACCAACCGCGTGCTCGATCTCTTCTCGGGCTTCATGCCCGAAGTACGCGTCCTCGATGATGCTCAGACGTTGACCTATCTCCACGGCACGATTTCGCCTCGACGCCATCCTATCATGGTCCCGGAAACGCCGATATATCTGGATGCCATCCTGGTCGATGCGCCGCTTGCCGGTGGCCTGGAGCCGATGCTGGGTGAGCAGCATCTTCGCACACTGACCATCCTCGGCTTTCCGAACCTCACCCGGCCCGGGATTCTCGATGCCCTCAATCATCAGGATTTCGCCTATCGCTGGATGACGCGCTTCATTCCGCTCGAGAAAACGGAAGCCACGAAGACGCTGACGCGGTTGCGCCGGCAGTGGTTTGCCAAGCGCAAATCGATCGTGGCAATCCTACGCGAGGTCATTACCAACGAGCCGGTCCCGCTTGTCGACAGCGATGCCGACAACAAGGCGCTCGATGCCGACGAAGCCCTTCAGGCATTGGGCGGCGATCATGTGAGCTTCGGCTATCTCACCACGACCGTGACGGTGTGGGGCGAGGATCGCCAAGCCGCTGCAGAGAAGCTTCGCGCGGTCGAGCGCATCATCAATGGGATCGGTTTCACCACGATCCGAGAAGGCGTCAATGCGGTCGAGGCTTGGCTCGGCTCATTGCCTGGCCATGTCTACGCTAACGTTCGCCAACCGCTCGTTCATACTTTGAACCTTGCCCATCTCATGCCGCTGTCGTCGGTTTGGGCCGGTCCTGCGACAAACGAGTATCTCGCGAAAGTCACCCAAACCGAAGCGCCACCGCTTCTCGTTGCCGAGACCAGCGGGTCGACACCGTTTCGGCTTTCCACCCACGTCGAAGATGTCGGCCACATGCTGGCTGTTGGTCCGACCGGCGCCGGCAAGTCGGTTCTGCTTGCTCTGATTGCTCTGCAGTTCAGGCGCTATGCCGGCGCCCAGGTTTATGTCTTCGACAAAGGCAATTCGGCCCGTGCTGCAACACTTGCCATGGGTGGAGAACACCACGCGCTAGGAGCGGACGGTTCCCTTGCCTTTCAGCCACTGCGCAGCATCAACGACCAGGCTAGCCGAAGCTGGGCGGCCGAATGGATCGCCAGCCTTATTGCCCACGAGAACGTCACCGTCACGCCGGAGGTGAAGGAGGCTATCTGGTCAGCGCTGGCCAGCCTTGCCACCGCGCCGGCGCAGGAACGCACACTGACCGGCCTTTCGGTCCTGCTTCAATCCAATGCGCTGAAGTCCGCATTGATGCCCTACACGCTCGACGGTCCCTTCGGCCGCCTGCTCGATGCCGATCATGATGGGCTGGCCTTGTCGGATGTGCAGTGTTTCGAGACCGAGGAGCTGATGCACAGCCAAGGCGCTTTGCTGCCGGTGCTTACCTATCTGTTCCAGCGACTTGAGGAACGGTTCGACGGACGGCCCACGCTGATCATGCTCGACGAGGCGTGGGTCTATCTCGACAATCCGCTGTTCGCCGCCCGCATCCGCGAATGGCTGAAGGTGCTGCGAAAGAAGAACGTGTCGGTTGTCTTCGCTACGCAGTCGCTGGCTGATATCGCGGGCTCTGCCATAGCGCCGGCAATCATCGAAAGCTGCCCGCAGCGCATTTTCCTTCCCAATGATCGTGCCGTGGAACCCCAGGCGCGCACAGCCTACGAACGCTTCGGTTTAAGCGAGCGGCAGATCGAATTGATCGCCCGCGCCACGCCGAAGCGTCAGTATTATCTGCAATCGCGCCGCGGCAACCGTCTGTTCGAGCTCGGGCTTGGCCCCATCGCTCTTGCGCTTTGCGGTGCTTCCGATCCGGCCACGCAGACTCTGATCGACAGGATCCTGTCCGAAGACGGGCAAGGCAGCTTTGCCTCGCAGTTCCTGATCGCGCGCGGCCTCGATTGGGCCGGCGAACTTCTCAAGCAATTCCCTCAACCAGACAAGGAGCAATTAGCATGATGCGGCGACGCCTTCTCTCCGGCCTGATCACCGTTTCCCTGATCGCCAAGCCTATGGCCGACTATGTGCAGCCCGCCTACGCCCTTATCGTGTTCGATCCGTCCAATTATGCGCAGAACGTGCTGACGGCCGCGCGCGCCCTGGAGCAGATCAACAACCAGATCCAGTCGCTGCAGAATCAGGCGACCATGCTGCAGAACATGGCGCGCAATCTTCAGCGTCTGGATTTCTCTTCCGTTGGCCAACTCACCGGTTCGCTCCATCGCATCGACGGCTTGATGGACCAGGCGAGTGGCCTCAGCTTTGATCTGGGCAAGCTTCAAGACCAGTGGCGCAGCCAATATCCGGAAAGCTACGACGCCACGATCAAGGTCAGCGATGTGGCGAGTGCTGCGCGCGAGCGTTGGCAAAGCGCCATGCAGGCGTTCCGCCAGACCATGGGGGTCCAGTCGCAAATCGTCGAGAACGTCCGCGCCGACGGCGATCTGCTCGCCGATCTCGTCAACCGCAGCCAAGGGGCGGCCGGTGCGCTTCAGGCAAGCCAGGCCACCAACCAGCTGATAGCGCTTTCGACAAAGCAGCAGATGCAGATCCAGACGCTGCTCGCAACGCAGTTTCGAGCTGAGGCCGAGGATGCCGCCCGCAAGGCCCAGTCAGAGGAAGCCGCCCGCGAGATGACGAAGCGATTCTTGGGTACCGGCTCGGCTTATCCCGGCAATTAATCACGAGTTCATCACGACGAGGAAGGCAGCGGCATGAACGACCTTGGCGTCATCGATCGCTTCATGGAGACCTTCATCCGCTACATCGACAGCGGGTTCGGTCTGCTCTCGGGCGACGTCGCCTTCCTCACTACCATTCTGATCGGCATTGACATCACACTTGCCGGCCTGGCGTGGGCGCTCGGCGAGGAGACCAGCGTTCTCGGCCGGCTTGTCCGCAAGGTGCTCTATGTTGGCGTCTTCGCCTTCATCCTGAACAATTTCAAGAACCTCGCCGATATCATTTATCGTTCTTTTGCCGGTCTCGGGATTAATGCGTCGGCCGGCAATCTGTCGGCAGACAATCTCCTGCGCCCGGGCCGCATTGCCGCGACCGGTTTCGAAGGTGCTTGGCCAATGCTTGACCAAGCCAGTCAGCTCCTGGGCTTCCCGGAAATCTTCGGCAACGCACTGACCATCTTCGTGCTGCTGATGGCCTGGTTCCTGGTCATCATCGCCTTCTTCATCCTTTCCATCCAGCTTTTCATCACTATCCTTGAGTTCAAGCTCACCACGCTGGCAGGTTTTGTTTTGGTTCCATTCGCACTTTGGAACCGTTCAGCGTTCCTGGCCGAACGCGTGCTCGGCCATGTTATCTCGTCAGGCATCAAGGTGATGGTGCTCGCCGTCATTGTCGGCATCGGCTCCACGCTCTTCGGGGAGTTCGCTTCCGCATTGCAAGGCAAGGAGCCGGATCTGGCCGCTGCCATGTCCCAGGTACTGGGCGCACTGGCACTGCTTGGCCTTGGCATTTTTGGGCCGGGGATCGCGTCGGGTCTTGTCTCAGGCGCACCGCAGCTTGGCGCGGGCGCCGCCCTCGGCACGACCGCGGCGGCAGCGGGTGTATCACTCGTTGCTGGAGGCACGGCATTTTCTGGCGCGCGTATGGCAACCAGCGGCGGTCTCGCCGCCATCCGCGCCGGCACAACAATGGGATCGGCTGCTTCCACGTCCTGGCAGATCGGGCGCGCAACCTCGCCCGACGTTGGCCTCTCCGGTGTGGCTGCTGGAATGCATGGTGTAACCAGTGCCGCTGGCGGCGCCGCTATACGCGTAGCGCGATCCGCCACTGCAAGTGTTGGGCGCAACGCCGATGCCGGGCGCGATGCCGCGTGGACCGCGACCGGCGGCACGCCGACCGCGTCAATGACCGAGCGCTCTGCCGGTTCGGCCACTGTTTCGGCGCCGACGTGGGCAAGGCGCCTACGTTCTGAACAGACCGCCCGTGCACATCGCCACGCTGCCATGCAAGCTGTCCGAGACGGAGACCGGCCGGGAGGCAGCGCCAACCCCTCTCTCAACGACAAGGATGACTAGATGCTCTTCAAGCGACCCGTGCACCGTTACGGCAAAACACCCGAACCGGTCACGCCGTATCAAAAAGCCGCCCAGCTGTGGGACGAGCGCATCGGCTCATCTCGACTGCAGGCCAGGAACTGGCGGCTCATGGCCCTTGGGTGCCTGGCCTTGGCGACCGGACTTTCCGGCGGACTCGTATGGCAGTCGATGCAAAGCCGTGTCGTGCCTTACGTCGTCGAGGTCGATGGCTTCGGCGAGACGCGCGCCGTCGCGCCGGCAATCCGGAATTATGAGCCCTCGGATGCTCAGATCGCCTGGCATCTCGGCCGCTTCATCCAGAATGTCCGTTCCGTTTCCACCGATCCGGTTTTGGTACGGCAGAACTGGTTCGCAGCTTACGACTTTGCTAGCGATCGCGCAGCGCTCTTCCTCAACGAATACGCCAAGGCGAACGACCCCTTCGGTCAGATCGGAACGCGCAGTGTCTCGGTACAGGTCACCAGCGTGGTCAGGGCCTCCGAAAGTTCATTCCAGGTCAAATGGACCGAGCAGGTGTTTGAGCGCGGAAGCCTTGCCAGCACGATGCGCTGGACTGCGATCCTCACGATCGTGATCCGCTCGCCAAGCAATACGGATCAGCTGCGCAAGAATCCGCTCGGCGTCTTCATCAACGCCATTGACTGGTCACGCGAGCTCGACAGCGCCGTCCCACCCCCCTTTCTCCGACGGAGTCCACCAATGAAAGATAAAATGTCACCGATTCGTGCCGTGCTGATCCTATCGGTGTCGGCAGCGGTCGTTTCCGCTTGTGCATCGAAGAAGGTGCCGCCGCCTGAGATTTCCTATGACGCTGCTGACTTCAAACCGGCCGCGATCGAGAAGGCGCCGGAGAGGCCGATTAGAATTGTCGAGGTGCCAAAACCACTGCCGCTGCCTGGCCAATTGCAGCCCGAGTCCGGCAAGGCCGAGGACAAGCGCCCCCCTGAAGAACGCGTCGCTGATGCCAACAAAGCCGCGACCCAGCAACCCACCAAGTACGGGTATGTTAATGCCGTGCAAGTCTACCCCTTCACCGATGGCGCGCTTTATCAGCTCTATGCCGCGCCGGAGCGCGTGACCGACATCGCTCTGCAGCCGGGCGAGAAACTAACCGCCGTGTCGGCTGGCGACACCGTGCGCTGGGTCATAGGCGATACCGCAAGCGGCACCGGTGACAATCAGCGCACCCATGTTCTGGTGAAACCCTTCGCGCCGGGTCTTGCCACCAATGTCGTCATTACGACGGACCGGCGGACCTATCATTTGCAGCTTCAAAGCACCGAGAAGACAGCAATGGCGGCAATCTCCTGGACCTACAGCCAAGACCAGATCATCGCGCTTCGCCAGCGCAATGCTCAAGCCGAGGCAGTTACACCGGTCGCGTCGAATATCGCGCTCGAAAACCTTCGCTTTCGCTACTCGATCAGTGGCGACACACCGCCCTGGAGACCGACGCGAGCCTTCGACGACGGCAGCAAGGTCTATATTGAGTTCCCTCGTCGCATAGATCAGGGCGAGGCGCCACCACTCTTCATCGTCGGCGCAGATGGGAGCAGCGAGCTCGTCAACTATCGCGTGCGCGGCAACTATTACATCGTCGATCGGCTCTTCGCCGCGGCCGAACTTCGCCTCGGCACCAAGCAGCAGCAGGTGATCCGCATCAGCAGGATTGACGACAGGCAACCGCTACGGCGGATCTCGCTCTTTTCGCGTTCCAGCCGGTGAGGTGAGGGCTCATGATCGAAAATTCCCGCTCTGGCATCCCGCCGAAACTGGATCCCGAGGAACTGCAGCTTCGGGCCTCTCCCCGCCGCGTGGTGCGGTTCAGGCGCGGTGTGATCATCGCGATCGCAGCGCTCGGATCCGGCGCTGTGTTCGGCGTTGCCATGATGGCGCTCCAGGGGCCGGCCCTTCGCATCAGGGATCAGGCGGAAGATCCCTACAGCACTGAGCGCAAACCAACCGTCGAGGGACTCGATACGCTTCCCCATGACTATTCCGGCATGAAGCCGAAGCCTCCCGTCCTTGGGCCACCTTTGCCGGGCGACCTCGGTCGCCCCATCCTCGAGCGGCAGCGCCAGCTCGGCATCGTGCCGGGTCAAGACATCTCGGCCGAGGAGCAGCGTCTAGCGCAGCAGGCGATCGAAGCGCGTGAATCGCAGGTGCTTTTCCGTGTCGAAAATCGAGCTCAACAGACAGATGTCGGTGAGAGCGTGCAAACTGCTCAGCATCCATTTGAGGCACTTCCCCAATCCGAAGCAGCACGCGCGTCAGCCTCGGTGGCGCCGGCGGAAGGCGACCAGAACAATCAGCAGCGAAAGCTTGATTTCCTCAGCCAGCGGAGCACTGGCGGGATCTACAATCCGCATGCGCTGCAGACGCCGATCTCGCCGTATCAACTGATGGCTGGCAGCGTGATTGCCGCCAGCCTGATCACCGGCATCAATTCCGATTTGCCGGGCCTTGTCGTCGCGCAAGTCACCGAGAATGTGCACGACACGGTCACGGGCAACATATTGCTGATTCCGCAGGGCTCACGTCTTATCGGCGTCTACGACAGCGTCGTCGCGTTCGGGCAAAAGCGAGCGCTGCTGGTCTGGCAGCGCATTCTGCTGCCCGACGGCTCGTCGGTCGAAATCGACAATCTGCCCGCGAGCGACACCGCCGGCTACGCAGGGCTGGAAGACAAAGTCGATTTCCACACCTGGCAGCTGATCAAGGGGGTGGCGCTTGCCACATTGCTCGGTGTCGGCACGGAATTCAGCCTCGGCGAAAACGAGAGCGATCTGGTCAAGGCGATCCGGGAATCAGCCCAGCAGAACGCCAGTCGAGCCGGCCAGCGCATCACCGAAAAAAACCTCAATATCCAGCCCACCATCATCGTCCGCCCAGGTTGGCCACTGCGCGTCATCGTGCACAAGGACATCGTGCTGCGGCCATACGCGAGTTGAGCAGGAGTTACCATGGCTGACCTGAAACTTGGAAAGCTTCCAGACCGAACAGCTTCGAAGATCACCATTACCGTCAGCGCGGAGCTGGGCCAAACACTCAAGGAGTATGCTGCACTTTACCGTCAGACCTATCGTCAGTCTGAAACCGTGGCAGAACTCATCCCTTTCATGCTGGCGGCGTTTCTGGAAGGCGACCGAGCCTTTGCCAAGGCCCGAAAAGAAGGTCTGCCGACGGAGCTTGCCGAAAAATCGTGACTCCTCCGCTAGAGGCAGCTGGAACATTGCCTAGCTGTCGCGGCCTACCTGCTCCTCGCGAAGCATAGGATCAAACACCTTGGAATGCAGGTATGCGTAAGAGAGGATGTGGAAGGAAATACCGCGCAACAGCCTAAGTTTGCATTTTCGATTGGATGCGGTAGTCGCCTATGAGCGGTCAAAATGAAACGCAGCTGGTTCGCGATCGACCAAACGGCGAGCGCACTGTGCTTTGCTCAGACCGCCACCGAGTGCCTCGCCGTTCCCCCTTTGAAATATGTATCGAACTTGGCCGCGATGGTTCGAACGAAGGGGCGACTTTCAGCCCGTACGACGAAACTGTCGCCATCGAATTCAAGCGCTCGGGCAGGATCGTGGAGGGCGATGGACCTCGAGCGATGAAGGAGCTTCTCGCCGGCTTTGCCGAACCGCTCCACCAGATCGACTGCCGAGAAGGCAAAATCACACATCAGCCGCTCGATTATCCAGCCACGGACGCGATCGTCGTCGGAAAGGGCAACGCCCCGGACGGCAGCCAACCCGCCATCCGCAACCATGCGCCCGTACCCGGCAGTCGAAGCCATGTTCTGCACGTAGCCTTGGCGAAAACGACCGATGGACGAAGGGCCAAGTCCGATCAGTGTCGGGCAGCGATCCTCGGTGTAGCCCTGAAAATTGCGATGCAAAACCCCTGCGCGGGCCGCTATGGCCAGCGCATCGTCGGGCTTCGCGAAATGATCGAGTCCTATTGCCTCATATCCCTTGGCGACAATTGCCCGCGCCGCGAGTTGAGATTGGGCGAAACGCTCGGTGGGACTCGGCAGCCATGCCTCGTCGATCATCGTCTGATGCTTCTTGAACCAGGGCACATGTGCGTAGCCGAACAGAGCCATCCGGTCTGGTTCCAAGGTCAGTGCCTGCGCCACCGTGGAACAGATCGTCTCGCGTGTCTGATTCGGGAGCCCGTAGAGCAGGTCCAGATTGACCGATTCAACGCCCCGCGAACGAACCCCGTCGACGACTGCCTTGGTCTGCAAAAAACTTTGCTCACGATTAATTGCTTTTTGCACTTGCGGATCGAAATCCTGCACGCCGAGGCTCGCCCGCGTTACGCCGATTTGAGCAAGCGCATCAAGGCGCGCCTTGTCCATGTCGTTGGTTCCGATTTCGATGCTGACCGTAGCATCCGGGAGAAGGTCGAAGCTGTCCCGCAAGGCCGCTCCAAGAGCAACCATGTCATCGGGCCTCAGCATCGTTGGCGAACCGCCACCGAAGTGGATTGCACGGACATGTGCCTTGCCGCTCACCAGACCGGCAATCGTGACGATTTCGGCATTCAGCGAGCGCAGATAAGCGGCCACCGGCTCATATTGGTGCGTCTGCTTGGTGTGACAGGCGCAGAACCAGCAGAGCTTGTCGCAGTAAGGAATGTGCAAATACAGCGAGATTTCGTCGCCACTTTCCAGCGCCTCCAACCAGCCACGGTAAATGGCAGCATCGACCCCGGAATGGAAATGCGGCGCCGTCGGATAGCTTGTGTAGCGTGGGACGTTCTCGCTGAGTTTGACAGCTATTTCCGATTGCATCTCGCGTTCACCGTGTTGCCCGCCGAACACTGCACGCATCGCTGAAGCAGACCCTGATCTCGATCAGCCGCGCGCATGGACAAACCGCCGCAGGACTTCTCTACCCTGGATGGGTATCCTGCCGGCAGTTAGGATCGGGTAAAGCGAACGCATGACCTTTCGGCAAGACATTCATACTTCCGGCATTCCTGTTCTTTGCCTCCCTTGCGAGGCACGGCGTCGCGGTGTCTGCGGTGCGCTCGATCCAGACAATTTGGTTGGGCTCGCCAAGACTTGCTCGCGTCGCCGGATCGAGTCAGGAATGGAGTTGACCGGCGAGGCACAGAACGTCGACAGCTACTCGAACGTGCTTTCAGGCGTGGTAAAGCTATCAAAGAGCCTGTCGGATGGGCGCCAGCAGATCGTCGGTCTCCAGTTTGCACCGAATTTTCTGGGACGTCCTTTCAAGGTGGAAAGCTCGATCAATGCGGAAGCGGCAACAGCAGTCACGCTGTGCTCGTTTCCGCGAGCGGCCGTCGAACGGATGATGAAGGCGTCACGGGAATTCGAGCATCGCCTGCTCAAACAGACGCTGAATGAACTCGATGAGGCGCGCGAGTGGATGGTGACGCTGGGGCGCAAGACAGCTCCGGAAAAGGTGGCGAGTTTTCTCCTCATGATGGCCCGGAATATCGATTCCAGTCTCGACGCGGCTTCCAGGTCAGCGTCCTTCGATCTGCCGCTGACGCGTGCCGAAATCTCTGATTTCCTTGGAATTACCAACGAAACCGTGAGCCGCCAACTGACGCGATTGCGGGCTGACGGGGTGATTCGGATTGAGAACGCACGCCATGTGACGGTGGACAGCATAAGCCGTCTGGAGAAGCGCTGTGGCGGCGGACGCGAGCGGCCCTAAGCGGCGAGGCCCATGTCGCATGGCTCCGGGGCGGGCCGTGCTTGCCTTCTAATGCGATGTCGCCGCGCCTTCGAAGAAGCGGCGTCACGGTCGAGACAGACAGCTTTCGGGCTTTGATAGGGACGACGACCAATCGCCAGGTGTGTTTCGGCACATACCGGCGAAGCACGGTCCTTAAGCTGCCACGGCTCGGCCGAACGATCGCGTTCGTTTCCAATGGGATCCGAACAACGTTTGGCAGGGCATCGGCAATAGCATCCAACGCGTCGCAGAGCCTCAGCTTTCGCCTCAATCGATCGCGTCTGCGCCCGCCCAACCCAGGGAACGCCTTCCATGAGGGGGTGAGCCCGCGCTGCGTTCCTCGTTCATTCGCCACCTGCTGATTGCGCCGCCGACACAAAATCGTGCGGCCTGACATAGATCAGGGCGAGGGGGCGGCGGCTGCGCAATTAGTGCGCTGCGGATTTGGCATCCACCAGATTCGAGATCGGGATCTGCAATGAAATTCGGCACAGAGATCGTCCTTCTAAGCGTGTTCGCTTTTGCGGCCCTGGTGGCCGCCGGCTTCGGCGTGGATGAACCTTTCCGCCGACATATGTGGGTGTTGTTCTTCGCAGTGGCTGGTTTCACTGCGATCCTGTTGCGCAACACGGAGTTCAAGCCAGCAGCTCCGATTGACCCATCCGCTTACATGGATGGTCCGATCCGCTACGGCGCGATCGCCACCGTGTTCTGGGGTGTCGTCGGGATGCTGGTCGGCGTGGTGATCGCGCTTCAGCTCGCCTATCCCGATCTCAACATCCAGCCCTGGTTCAATTTCGGCCGTTTGCGGCCGCTGCATACATCCGGTGTCGTCTTCGCCTTCGGTGGCAACGCGCTGCTTTGCACGTCTCTGTATGTCGTGCAGCGCACCTGCCGCGCCCGCCTCTTCGGCGGTGATCTCGCCTGGTTCGTCTTCTGGGGCTACCAGCTGTTCATCGTCATGGCCGCGACCGGCTATCTGCTCGGCATCACCGAGGGCCGCGAGTACGCCGAACCCGAATGGTATGTGGATGTCTGGCTGACCATCGTCTGGGTCGCCTACCTCATTCTGTTCCTTGGCACGATCCTGAAGCGCAAGGAACCGCATATCTACGTCGCCAACTGGTTCTACCTGTCGTTCATCGTGACCATCGCGATGCTGCATGTGGTCAACAACCTGTCGATGCCAGTCTCGTTCCTGGGCTCCAAGAGCTACTCCGCCTTTTCCGGGGTCCAGGACGCGCTGACCCAATGGTGGTACGGCCACAACGCGGTCGGCTTCTTTCTCACCGCCGGCTTCCTTGGCATGATGTATTATTTCGTGCCCAAGCAGGCGAACCGGCCAGTCTATTCGTACCGGCTGTCGATCGTCCATTTCTGGGCGATCATCTTTCTCTACATCTGGGCTGGCCCGCATCACCTGCACTACACCGCCTTGCCAGATTGGGCGCAGACGCTCGGCATGGCGTTCTCGATCATGCTGTGGATGCCGTCCTGGGGCGGCATGATCAACGGCCTGATGACGCTGTCCGGCGCCTGGGACAAGCTGCGCACCGATCCGATCATCCGCATGATGGTGATGGCCGTCGCCTTCTATGGCATGTCGACCTTCGAAGGCCCGATCATGGCGATCAGGGCGGTCAATTCGCTGTCGCATTATACCGACTGGACCATCGGCCACGTCCATTCGGGCGCGCTCGGCTGGGTTGGCATGATCTCGTTCGGCGCAATCTACTACATGGTGCCGAAGCTCTGGAACCGTCACCGGCTCTACTCGCTGCGGCTCGTCACTTGGCACTTCTGGCTGGCGACACTCGGGATCGTCGTCTACGCCTCGGTCATGTGGGTGTCAGGCATCATGCAGGGCCTGATGTGGCGTGAATACGACCAGCAGGGCTTCCTGGTCTATTCCTTCGCCGAAACCGTCGCTGCCATGCACCCATACTACGTCATGCGCGCCATCGGTGGGGCCATGTACCTCTCCGGCGCCCTTATCATGGCCTGGAACATCACCATGACCATCCTCGGCCACCAGCGCGAGGAGGAGCCGATGCCGAGCCCCGTCGCCATCCGACCTGCGCGATCAGGAGCCAGGTAATGGGCTTGATGGACAAACACGCAATCATCGAGAAGAACGCCACGCTTCTTCTCGTTGGCTCGCTGCTCGTGGTGACGGTCGGCGGTATCGTCGAGATAGCGCCTCTCTTCTATCTCGACAATACGATCGAGAAGGTGGAAGGCATGCGCCCCTATTCGCCGCTCGAACTTGTCGGGCGCAACATCTATATGCGCGAGGGCTGCTTTCTCTGCCATAGCCAGATGATCAGGCCGTTCCGCGACGAAGTTGAGCGCTATGGCCACTACAGCCTGGCTGCCGAGTCCATGTACGATCACCCCTTCCAGTGGGGATCGAAGCGCACCGGGCCGGATCTCGCCAGAGTTGGCGACCGCTACTCGAATGCATGGCATGTCGCGCATCTTACCGACCCGCGCTCGGTGGTGCCGGAATCGATCATGCCGAGCTATGGGTTCCTGAAAGACACGCCGATCGACGTGAAGGATTTCTCGACGCATCTGGTCGCCAACAGGCGTGTAGCCGTCCCTTACACCGATGACATGATCGCGCACGCCAATGCGGATCTGGCGGCGCAGGCCGATCCCAATGCCGACACATCAGGCCTTGAGGCGCGTTACCCCAAAGTCAAGATCGGCGACTTCGACGGCAACCCGCAACAGGTCACCGAAATGGATGCCCTGCTCGCCTACCTGCAGATGCTTGGCACACTGGTCGACTTCAAAAATTACGACGAAGCCGCCGGCTACCGCTGAGGAGAACGCTGATGACCTACAATTTGATGCGGGCGTTTGCCGACAGCTGGGGCCTGGTTGCGATGGCGCTGTTCTTCGTCGGGTGCATCGCCTTTGCCCTACGCCCCGGCAGCCGAAGGCTGGCCGACGAAGCTGCCCGCATTCCGCTCGAGGACGAGTGATCATGAGCGACGAGCACATCGATGAGGTCTCCGGCGTCTCAACCACCGGCCATGAATGGGACGGCATCAGGGAGCTCAACAATCCTCTGCCGCGATGGTGGGTGATTACCTTCTACGTCACCATAGCGTGGGCGCTCGTCTATACGACCGCATACCCGGCATGGCCGATGCTGACCTCGGCAACCAAGGGCATGCTCGGCTATTCAAGCCGTAAGGACGTCAAGAACGACCTTGCCGCGGCCGAGGCCGCCAAGGGCAAGTATGTTGCAGCCATCCAGGCAAAGAGCGTCTCGGAGATCTTGACCGACGATGCCTTGCGCGAATTCGCGGTCGCTGCCGGGGCTGCCGCGTTCAAGGTCAACTGTACGCAATGCCACGGCTCCGGCGCTCAGGGGTCGAAGGGCTTTCCCAACCTGAATGACGATGACTGGCTCTGGGGCGGCAGCCCCGACCAGATCAAGCAGACGATCACGCACGGCCTCCGCTTTGCTTCCGATCCGGACACGCGACTGTCAGAAATGCCGGCCTTCGGCGACATCATCACCGCCGACCAGATCGCACAAGTCAGCGCCTACGTGGCCAGCCTTTCCGGCAAGGTCCGCGATGCAAGTCTGATCCAACCCGGCGCCAAGGTCTTTGCCGAGAACTGCGTCGCTTGTCACGGCGACAATGCAAAAGGCAACAGGGAATTCGGCGCCCCCGACCTGACTGACGCGATCTGGCTTTACGGGTCCGGCGAGACGGCCATCGCCGCCCAGGTTCGTGCGCCAAAGCAGGGCGTCATGCCGGCCTGGGTTGGCCGTCTCGGCGAGATCAAGGTCAAGGAACTTGCAGTTTATGTCCATTCGCTTGGCGGCGGAGAATAGGAATGGAAGCCCTATTCTTCGGTCACCCCTGCCAAGCGGACGAGGCCCGGCGCGAGCCGGGCCTCGACACCATTCCTAATGCGATCTGCACAACCCGGCAAGGCTGTCCTACCGCGAGGCTTTTCGACAGGTGCCCCTGACATTGGCTGGGAAAGTGGAGTTGCACGTGCGTGACAAGACGCAGTTGACACGGCTCGAAACAGAAACTGTCAATGCCGCCAAAACCCGCAAGCCCCTTTATGCCGCGCGTCAAAAGATCTTTCCGAAGCGCGCCTCGGGCAACTTTCGCCGCTTCAAATGGCTGGTGATGACGATCACACTTGGCATCTATTACCTGACTGCGTGGCTGCATTGGGATCGTGGCCCATTTGCCCCGGACCAGGCCGTGCTGCTCGATCTCACCAATCGGCGCTTCTACTTTTTCTTCATCGAGATCTGGCCGCAGGAATTCTTCTATGTGGCCGGCCTCCTGGTCATGGCCGGTGTTGGACTTTTCCTGATTACCTCTGCTGTCGGCCGTGCCTGGTGCGGCTATGCATGTCCGCAGACCGTGTGGGTCGATCTGTTCCTTGTCGTCGAGCGTGCGATTGAGGGGGACCGCAACGCCCGCATGAAACTCGATGCCGGCCCCTGGACCGCCCGCAAGCTGATGCTGCGGGTCTCGAAACACGCCATCTGGCTTGTCATAGGGGCGGCGACCGGTGGCGCCTGGATTTTCTATTTCGCTGATGCACCAACACTTGTGGGCGAGCTTTTCACCGGTACCGCCGCACCTGTCGCCTACATCACCATCGCCGTGCTGACGGCGACGACCTACACCTTCGGCGGCCTGATGCGCGAACAGGTCTGCACCTATATGTGCCCATGGCCGCGCATCCAGGCAGCCATGCTCGATGAGAATTCGCTCACCGTCACCTACAATGACTGGCGCGGCGAGCCGCGATCGCGCCACGCCAAGAAGGTGCAAGCCTCGGGGCAGTCCGTCGGCGACTGCGTCGACTGCAATGCCTGCGTCGCGGTCTGCCCAATGGGAATCGACATTCGCGACGGCCAGCAGCTCGAATGCATTACCTGCGCGCTGTGTATCGACGCCTGCGACGGCGTCATGGACAAGCTCGGCAAGGAGCGCGGGCTGATCTCCTACGCGACGCTCTCCGACTACAACGCCAACATGATGCTGGCGACCGCAGGCGGCTCCAGTTCAATCAATCCGTCGCTGGTCAGGACTGCTGTCGGCACCTTCTCCGATCAGGTGGCGCATTTTCACATTCGCAAGATCTTCCGGCCGCGCACCTACGTCTACATGGGCTTGTGGTCGCTGATCGGGCTGGGCCTGCTCTATTCGCTGCTGACGCGCGATCGGCTCGAACTGAACGTGCTGCATGACCGCAATCCGCAATTCGTCACACTATCCGATGGCTCCATCCGCAATGGCTATAGCGTCAAGCTGCTCAACATGATCCCTGAGCCAAGGACAATCGTCGTCACCATGCAGGGTCTGGAGGGTGCCGACATGGTCGTCGTCGGCGACGACATCCCGGCCGGCCGGTCTTTCGCCATCCCGGTCGAACCCGACCGCCTGAAAACGTTGAAGGTCTTCGTTCGCCAACCGGCGGACCAGATCCACGCCCCGGCACAGACCTTCAAGTTCCGTGTCGAGGATAAGGCGAGCTTCGAGTCGAACGAGTACGCCGCCACATTCAACGCGCCAGAGGCCGCCAAATGACCGCCAATGCCCAAAAGCCTCGCGAATTCACCGGCAGGCACATGCTGGCCATCATTCTCACCTTCTTCGGGGTGGTCATCGCGGTCAACCTGACCATGGCCACGCTCGCCAATACGAGTTGGACCGGCCTCGTCGTCGAGAACACCTATGTGGCCAGCCAGCAATTCAACAAGGAGGCCGAGGCCGGCCGCGCTCAAGCAGCGCTCGGTTGGACCGGCAAGCTGACCATCGCATGGGGCGAAGTCCGCTACAGCCTCTCCGACGCTGCAGGCAAGCCGGTTCCTCTGCACGGCGTCAAGGTGCTGTTTCGTCATCCCGCCTACGAGAAAGAGGACAAGTCCGTCACGCTCGCCCTCGCCTCCGGCCAGGAGTTCGCCGCCCAGCATATGCCGAAGGACGGCGTCTGGATCGTCGAAGTCGACACCGATGCCGGCCTGACACGACCCTATCGCGACGTCCGCAGGATTATGATTTCTCATGGAGCGCTGCAATGAGCTGTTGTGCACCGGGCGCTGAAATGGCGCTGGATCTGAACGGCGCCACGTCGGTCCTGCCATCCAGCCAGGAGATCAGGTTGGCGAGCCGATCGCTTGGCGATGATCTTCGGCAGACCGATCTTTCAGTGCCGACGGTTCATTGCGCCGCCTGTATCCAGACGATCGAGGCGGCACTTGGAAAGCTCGATCACGTCGAAAGCGCGCGCGTCAACCTGTCGACGAAGCGGGTCGCGGTCCGGTGGCGAGGAGACGAGGTGCCACCCTTCGTCGCCGCGCTTGGCAGGCTGGGCTACGAGGCGCATCTGTTCACACCCGAGGTCGATGACAAGGACAAGACGCTTGCCGAACTGATCCGCGCTGTCGCTGTTGCCGGCTTTGCGGCGGGGAACATCATGCTGCTTTCGGTCTCTGTCTGGTCCGGCGCCGAAGGTGCTACCCGCGACCTGTTTCACTGGGTCTCGGCGCTGATCGCCATTCCTGCCCTCGCCTTCGCCGGCGGAATCTTCTTCCGTTCGGCCTGGAATGCTTTGCGCCATGGTCGCATGAATATGGACGTGCCCATCGCGGTCGGTGTTTCGCTCGCCTATGCCATGAGCCTCTATGAGACGATCAATCATGGCGACCACGCCTATTTCGACGCGTCGGTATCGCTGCTGTTCTTCCTTTTGATCGGGCGCACGCTGGATCATGTGATGCGGGAGCGTGCCCGGACTGCCGTGAAGGGCCTGTCTCAGATGGCCGCGCGTGGCGCAATGGTGATGCGCGGCGACGGCGCGCGCGACTATCTGCCGGTCGGCGAGATCGAACCAGGCATGCGGTTGTTGATCGCGGCCGGTGAGAGGATCCCCGTCGACGGCAAGATCATCCAGGGAACGTCGGATCTCGACTGCTCGCTGGCCTCAGGCGAAAGCACGCCGAAAAACGTGGCGCCGGGCGAAGCAGTACAGGCCGGCGTGCTCAATCTTACCGGCCCGCTGACGATCCAGGCGACAGCCGCCGCAAAGGATTCGTTCCTGGCGGAGATGGTTCGGCTGATGGAATCCGCCGAGGGCGGTCGCGCGCACTATCGCCGCATCGCTGATCGCGTGTCGGCACTCTACGCGCCCCTGGTTCATCTCACCGCCTTCGTGACATTCCTGGGCTGGATGGCGGCGACCGGCGACTGGCACCGGGCGATGACGATCGCCATCGCTGTTCTCATCATCACATGCCCCTGCGCGCTCGGCCTCGCCGTGCCGATCGTCCAAGTGGTCGCGGCGCGGCGGCTTTTCGAGAGCGGTATCATGGTCAAGGACGGTTCGGCCATGGAGCGCCTCGCGGCGATCGATACTGCCGTGTTCGACAAGACCGGCACGCTCACGCTCGGCCAGCCCCGGCTGGTCAATGCGGACTCGATTGATCCGGGCATGCTGGCAATCGCCGCCGACATGGCCGCGCATTCGCGTCACCCGTTTTCAAAGGCCATGACCGGCTTTGCCGCTCCTGGCGGGCAACACAAATTCGATGCCGTCACAGAGCATCCGGGGTTCGGGATCGAAGCCACTGTCGCCGGAAGCACCTGGCGGCTGGGTCGACGCGGATGGGCTGGATGGAAGGCCCGGACCGGAGGTGAAGGCAAACATGGCTATGGTGGAACGGCCCTGACAAAAGACGGGTTCATTGTCGCGACCTTCGATTTCGAGAATGCGCTGCGCGCCGACGCGGCGGCGGCGATCAAGCGATTGAACGATGCCGGGGTGTCGATGCAAATGCTGTCGGGCGATACCGCCGCAGCCTGCGCCGAAGTGGCAAAGCTGCTGGATATCGACGACTTCGTTCCGTGCCTGCTGCCATCGGGCAAGCTCGAACGCATCGAAACCCTCGCGAAAGTTGGGCACAAGGTTCTGATGGTTGGCGACGGCCTCAACGATACGCCGGCCCTGAGCGCGGCGCATGTCTCGATCGCACCGGCCACCGCCGTCGACATTGGCCGCAACGCGGCAGACTTCGTCTTCCTGCGCGAAAGCCTCCTGGCGGTGCCGCTCGCCCTGGGCGTCTCGCGCAAGGCAGGAAACCTGATCCGGCAGAACATCGCAATCGCAATCGTCTACAATGCGGTGGCAGTACCAATCGCCATCCTCGGGCACGTCACGCCTTTGATAGCGGCGATTGCCATGTCTGCCTCATCGCTGCTTGTTATTGGAAACGCATTGCGCTTGCACGGCTTCATGGCGAATGCGACGGTGCAAGTTATTCAAAAAGTCAGACGCTCCGCAGTCGGCTATTCGGCACAATCCTCGTGACGACCTTGCTCTATCTCATACCAGTGGCCCTTTTTCTGGGTGCACTGGGCCTGTCCGGCTTCGTCTGGGCATTGCGAAGCGGTCAATACGAAGATCTCGACGGAGCCGCCGAGCGGATACTAATTGATCGGGACGACAAACCGGGACGCTGATTTCAATCCGCTGTGCATAAGATGCGCGGATCCCGCTCGTCAGTCGAGCCGGCTCGGTCGGGAACAAGCTGTCCATGCTCCATGACCAGCTTGACCTAAGCTGGGCACTACATTGATTTGTGAAAATCCACTGTCGTGCGAAGGACTGCCTTCCCATGCACCCAGTATGAGGCGGCTGATGCCGCGAGAGTACCTCGCGCGGCCGGACGAGCTTCGCACTGTGCGCACGGGTAACAAGTTGAGCGTCGCGATCGATCACCCGAGCGTGAACTACCAGTGCCGGTTGATCGTGCCCTGGCTGATCCAGATCAGGGTCATATTCGCATCAGTGGTGCTTTATAGGCCAGTCTTCGAAGGAGAATGCATGACTTATGTATCGCGGCCAGACGCGTCCACCTCTGATGGGGTTGCATGCTTCATTGCCGATCCATGCCAATTTCCGGCCCTGCGCCTTGCAGCAATGCGGTCACCGAAACTCAGCGCAGATCACGGTGTTCCGCACGTGGTATCCACTCGTCACGACGATAATAATAGGCAGAATCCCATGAGCGCCGTTCACATCATCGACTGCCACAACGCGAATGACTACTTCGCCGACAGGGCGGACGGACCGATCACACAGAAGATGCTAAAGACTGTCAACATCCGCGCGGAGCTCCACATTGCTTTGGACCGAAAGCATTTTCGTGAGGCTGTAGTCCAAGCGAACAAGGCGAAGTGCGACGTGCTTCACATCGCTGGGCACGGCAATGGAGACGGGATCGCTTCGTCCAGTGGGCGAGGTAGCCTTCTTTGGGCTGACTTCGTAGAAATGTTCCAAGGCTCGGATCCAGCGCCGAAGATCCTCGTGATGTCAATGTGCTGCGGAGCATCATAC
Organism: Mesorhizobium sp. M9A.F.Ca.ET.002.03.1.2; assembly: GCF_003952365.1. Taxonomy (NCBI): domain Bacteria; kingdom Pseudomonadati; phylum Pseudomonadota; class Alphaproteobacteria; order Hyphomicrobiales; family Phyllobacteriaceae; genus Mesorhizobium; species Mesorhizobium sp. M9A.F.Ca.ET.002.03.1.2. The sequence goes on from NZ_CP034443.1 coordinate 2,924,624, forward strand.
GCGTTGGCGGCGGGCACGGAGCTCAGCGGATGTCAGTCGGCTCAGTTCCACCGTTACACGAGGATAGCCGACGGGATGGCGGCACGCTGATGGGCTCTGACGACAATTTTGACATCGTTGTCGTTGGAGCCGGGCCGGTCGGCCTTTCGTTCGCTGCGTCGCTTGCCCAAAGCGAACTCAAGGTGGCAGTTGTTGAACAGAACACATTCGATAGTCTGGCGAATCCGGCTTTCGATGGTCGCGAAATCGCGCTGACCAACGCTTCGATCAGAACCCTTCGCGAGCTCGGCGCCTGGGATGTCATCCCGGCTTCGGACAAATCAGCAATTCAAGGCGCGCGCGTGCTCAACGGCTCGAGCGCATTCGCTCTTCGTTTCGATCCTCCCAGCAACTCTGGAGAACCGCTGGGGGTTTTGGTTCCAAATTGCCGGATCCGCGAGGCGCTGTTCAAAATCGTCCGCTTGCAGGATCGCGCCCGGCTGTTGTGCGGCCACTCGGTCGTCGATGCAACAAACAGCCAAGAAGGAGCAGTCGTAACGCTCTCTAATGGCGCGCGTTTAACTGCTCGGCTTGTTGTTGCCGCGGATTCGCGTTTGTCCGCCACGCGTGATCTGCTGGGCATCGGCGCCGATATCAACCGGCTTGGCCACTCGATGCTGATTTGCCGAGTGAGGCACGAGCGCGCCCACCACCAGATCGCCATCGAATGGTTCGATCACCATCAGACGATAGCGATATTGCCCCTCGCGGAGGGCGTGTCGTCGCTGCTGCTCACATTGCGCTCAAACGAGGCCTATAGACTGCTTGCCTTCGATGACGATTTGTTCCTGTCGGAGTTGACGAAACTGTGTCGAGGGCGCCTTGGAAAAATGACCTTGGCAAGCAAGCGCCATACCTATCCGCTGGTCACGACCTGGGCGCACAAATTCCGGGCCCCGAGCGCCGCACTCATCGGCGACGCTGCCATCGGCATGCACCCGGTGACCGCTCACGGATTCAACATCGGTCTCAGCAGCCAGAAGCAACTCGCCCGTGGAATCATGACTGCGTGCCGCGACGGCCGCAATGTTGGCGACCCCGACATGCTGCACATATACGAAAGGCGGCTGCGCCTGTCGGCGGCGCCGCTCTACCATGCAACGAACATACTGGTTGGACTCTACTCCAGAGACCACCTGGCGGCACGGCTTGCAAGGCATCTGGGGCTTCGCTTTGCCCAACATGTTCCCCTTGTCCGGCATGGGATTTCGGCGGAGCTCCAGCGGTGATACTGCACCAGCAGTTGCATTTTGCGCGATGTGCTGGGCGAGCGATGGGAGAGAGTGCATCATGCGCCGGAGTAATCCTGCTCCCGACGCTGATCTCCGATTGAAGAATTAACCCGTCCTTCAGGGGGGCTGCATAGGCTGCGGACAAGCAGGAGTAAGCAAGCTGACCCGTCCAGCCCTGGAAAAAGAAGATCCGCTGGAGGCGAGAATCCTTCAGGACCAGCTCGCTGATCTGAGGGCAGGCCTTTTCGTCTCAATGCCGATAAGCATTGTGCTGTCCGGGCTGATTTTGACCGTGCAGGCCCTTTCCGGGAACGGTCTTGCTGGCGCGGCCTGGTTTTCGGTCGTTAATGCGATAAATGCCGCCCGCCTTGCACTCGCCCGTCATCAGCTGAAGGAACCCGGAGTCCAGGATGATCTGACACGGGTTTGGCTGCGGCTTCGCTGGTTTGGCAGGCTTGCTCTTCTGGCGGGATTCACCTGGTCATTCCTTGCCGTCCTAACGGCTGGGTACACGACGTCTCAAGCATCGCTGCATCTAATAATTCTGGCGGGCATTTCAGCTGGCGCGGTCACGTACGGCAGCTCATATGCTGCGGCAGCGATATACTTCATCACACCGCCACTCCTCATTGCCGCCGCATGCTTGCTGACGAAGGGAACCCTGGAAAACTACATTCTGGCTTTTGCCGTCCTGCTTTTCGAGGGCGGCCTGGCTCGAGCCTCGTTCGTTGGACAAGCGCGCTTCCGTGACGCGAGCCGCCTGAGACATCAAGCCGAGCGGCTTGCCGCGGAAATGGAGCGCAATTCCAGGGAGGACCATCTTACCGCGCTCCTCAACAGGCGCGGCCTCGAACATGCAATCGATCAGTTTGAGAACACTGATGGGCCCTTTGTGGCCATGCTGATTGATCTGGATGGGTTCAAATCTGTCAACGATACCTACGGTCACAGAACGGGTGACGAGCTGCTTGCCAGGATCGCCCGCCGAATAGAGGAAGAAGCACCGGAGGGCTCAACGCTCGCCCGCATCGGTGGCGATGAATTCGTGCTGGTTTTTTCCTCGCTTAGAAATTCGCCTTCTCCCAGCAATCTCGCATCCAATCTCATATCCAAGCTTGCTCGCCCCTATCCTGGCGTCGCCTCCGTCCGGATCGGGGCATCCATAGGAATATACTCGGCTAAAAACCCGGGGCTGACGGAAATGTTGTTGCGGGCGGACATCGCCCTTTACACAGCTAAGCGCCGTGGCAGGAACGAATTTTGCCTGTTCGATGCCGAGCTCGACCGGGAACTGCAACGCCGCCAGTCAATCGAACGCGATCTTCATTCGGCGATAAAGACGAGAAGCTTGGGCCCTTGGTTCCAGCCAATCGTAAGACTCGACACCGAAGCTGTGATCGGTTTTGAAGGGTTGCTAAGGTGGTCCCATCCGATTCACGGTTCCATCTCTCCGCCCGAAATCATGACAGCGGCACGCGAAACCGGAATGCTCCAGCTGCTAACTCAAGCTGTATTTTCCGAATGTTGCGCTTTTATCGACGCCTTGGTGAAAGCTGACTGTCGTGATGTTCGTGTGACGATGAACGTTTCACCGCGCGAATTGGAGGCCGGCGATATCGACGAAATGGTTCTGAATGGTCTGGCGGCAAAGGACCTCCCTGCAACGATGTTCGAAATTGAGATAACAGAAGAATCGCCCGTGGACCCGGACAGGGTCGATGAAAAGCTCGGACGGCTTTCACATGCCGGCATTTCCATCGCGCTCGATGTCTTCGGCACCGGCTTTTCCACGTTGGCATCGCTCAAGGACAGTCGGATAAGGAAGGTGAAAATAGACCAGGGCTTCATTCGCGGTTTAGCCAAATCGCGGGAGGATCGGCTGCTTGTCAAAACCGTGATCGATCTTGGTCGGACGCTCGGGATCGAGGTCATGGCCGAGGGCGTCGAGACAGAGGCGGATCGGCAAACTCTGCACAAGCTTGGCTGCAAAACCGCTCAGGGCTTCCTGTTCTCCAAGGCGGTGCCACTCAGCCAAGCGCTTGGTTTGGCAGTTAAAGAGCGCCAGGAGTTGTGACCGGCATCCGCCATTCGCTCACGCGCGCCACCTCGCCGGGTTCAGCGGTATCCTGCAAGTGGATGGCTACTCGGCCTATACCAACCTGGTCAAGGCACGGGACAAAGCCGGCAGCAATGAAACAATCCGGCTCGCCGGGTGCTGGGCTCACCTGCGGCGCAAATTCTACGACCTGCACATCAGCGGGATCTCGCAGGGCCGCGACGGGTTCGATCACCGCCATGACCGAATTGTGGAAGGTCGAGACAAGGTTCGTGGCAAGGATGCTGGAAGCCGCGCCGCGCTGCGTCAGGAAAAGTCCGTGGCCATTGTCGCGAGCCCCTTCGATCTATGGGAAGCGGAACTGGGCAAGGTCTCGGGGAAATCCAAAACCGCCTTGCGGGGCTGACCTTCCATCTGGTCCGTGGTTAGCTGATAGGCGGTTTATTTGTCGTGCAACGTGCTCTTTCAGCCTAAGCTGCTCCACGCGTGGGGTACCAAATGTCAGACTTTCACCACTAGGAAATCGCGAACGGGCGCGGCGCTTACTGGCCGCATTGCCGCAAAATAGCGTCGGAAGGTGGGATCGGCGTGACGTTGTTACTCAGAGTGAGTGGTCCCGAGAGTTGAGGGCAGAATCGAAATTCGCGTGTTCCTATAGCGCATCTCCGATCGGGGGCCATCGCCACGAGCAGCAGATGAGGCAATGCGAAGCTTGGTCGATCGACAGAGTGATGCGGCACGACATCCATTTCCTACCAGCCCATTCCCCCCGATACAGCCGCGCGTCTACTCGAACCTAGAGCTGTCGAGCATGAGCAAACACCGTCCTTGTTGTGTTCTGAGAACTCCAGCTTTACCTCGCCGAATGGCAGCTCGCAAATGATGCAATCAAAAGTGTGCATACCGCGGCAGCGACCACATTGTTTCAGTCTTTTCAACAGCGTAAGAATCTGACGGTATTTTTGACGGTACTCACTGGTTGTGTGACTTAAATTAAGTAATTGAAACAATCAGGTACGGCCTTAATTGATGATTGAGTGGGAATGAGGGGACGCGGCGATGATAGGCGGCTCTAGCGTAGTATTTCGTAGAAAATACAATGATTTGCGGGCAGGGCAGACTGCTAGCCAGGGTACATTATCAATGGAATTGACAAATCTGTCAAGTCATTGAAATCGTTAAGTTTATCGGAGTGCCTGGCGCGGCTCGCAGCTTGTAGCAGATCACTCTGACGGTACTTTTGACGGTGTTTTTCGTATCCGACAGAGCATTCTAAAAAGTACCGTCATTCGTTTTTAGGGTTTGACGGTACTTTTCTGCGTATCAACGCTTTGAAATGTATAACAAAAATGCCCTGTAGCATGACATTTCCGCGCTGACGGTACTTTAGTTATCGACATACATAGTTTCGGCTTTGGCTGCGGTACCGATCGATGTTCCGGACACGATCGCATATCGTCGTATGGCACCGTCGCATCACCTATCGAATGTTGTCCCGACTGCTGCCGGATCTGCGATGGAGAGAAGCGTTGACCGTATCCAGGCGGGAGCTTGGACCGCGGTAAATGCGAGCGTCTTTTTATCGTTGGGAGAAAGATGAGGTGCCGCGACCCGTGCAAGCTCGGCGGCGCGCGCCGGCCCAATATGACGAAGCGCCTTGACTACGGTCCCGGCCAAGTTGCCAGGAGCAATCAAATGCCTATCCGCCCGCGTGGTCGTTGCCACCGTGCGCGGCGATGAACATGGCGACGGCCGACCGGCAATAGGATTCGATCTCGTTGTCGTCCTCTGCTCTCGCCTCATCGAAGCGTGCGATAATCAGGAGATCGCATCCTTTGAAAAGCGCGGCAAACAAGCGGGCGGACCGGAGAGGATCGGGCACCTTCAGAGCCGCCTTTGCATGCAACTGACGCAACAGGCCCTCGATTTGCGCGATGATATGGGCGGGGCCTGCTTCGTAATGGAGCTTGCTCAACGACTTCTGGTTTGGCGTGTCGGCCATGACCATGGCTTCGACATTGCGGACCTCCGGGCGCAGAAGCGTGCGAAGCAGTGACGATCCCGCCGCCATGAGCTGATCTTCGGCTGAACCATCGACGCCTTCAAAAAGTTTCTGCGGCATTAACTGCTGGCAGCGGGCCGCAAAGGCCGCGCCAAACAGCGCCTCCTTGTTCTCGAAGTGCTTGTAGATGCTGAGCTTGGATATCTTCGCGCGCTGGGCGACCTTATCCAATGTCGCCGCATGAAATCCCAGTTCCTCAAACAGTTCGCACGCGGTGTCGACGATCGTTTGACCAAGCGCCTCGTTGGCGGGCCGGCCGCGTCGGTTTTGGACATTTTCACTCATGGCTATTGCGATCCTTGACAGTATCGTTATTTGATCTTACGATACCATTCAGTATCTGAAATATGCAAGTCAAATTCCGCCGACCTAAGCCACGAGGGTGCCATGCAACGACGAACACTGCTGAAGCTGGCCGCAATTTCCGCCATTGGAGTCCCTCCTGCTGAGGCCACCGCAAAATCCAATCCAGCCCCCTCTATCCGCAACACGGAGCCCATCACAATGAATCATGTCATCATCATCGGCGGCAGCTTTGCTGGCCTCGCCGCCGCTCTGCAGCTTGGCCGTGCCCGCCGCAAAGTCATCGTTCTCGATACCGGCCTTCAGCGCAACCGCTTCGCTGGCCGCTCGCACGGTGTGCTCGGCCACGATGACAAGCCACCGTCCGACATCCTGGCCGCGGCGCGGCAGCAACTCGCGCGCTACCCTGCTATCAGGATGGTCAATGCCCGTGCCGACAGCATCTCCGGTACCATCGACAATTTCTCCGTCCTCACTGGCGATGGTGAAACCCTTAGCGCGCGCCGCCTGATCCTGAGCTATGGCGTTGTTGACCAAATGCCTGATGTTCCGGGTTTTGCCGAGAACTGGGGCACATCCGTCATCCCATGCCCCTATTGCGACGGCTTCGAAGTTGCTGACCAGCATTGGGGCCTCGTCTGGTCTGGCCCGCAGTCGATGAATCAGGTCAGGCTGTTTCACGATTGGACCGACAGGTTGACTGTCTTCGGCAATGGTCACGACATCACCCCCGACATACGGGCCGATCTGGCGGGCCGCCAGGTACCTCTCGTTGATGGTCGGATCACCGAAATCGCACGTCACGGGAGCCATAGTGCCACCATCAAGATCGATACCGGCCCCGATGTCGCAGTCGATGTCCTATTCGCGCATCCGCGTACCAGGCCGTCCGCAAGCCTTCATGACGCACTGGGCCTCGCCACGGTCAATACGCCAACCGGCATCGCCCTCAAGACCGACGAGCGCCGCGAAACCAGCATGCCAGGCATCTACGCCGCCGGTGACCTTGCCAACCCCGGCATCCCCTCGGTCACCACGGCAACATGGCAAGGCGCGATGGCGGGTATCTTCGCTCAGCAGTCGATGCTCACTTGAGTGCAAGCAGCATCGATCACCCCAGTTCAATTTCACAATAGACAGGAGCGCCACCATGGCCGCCATAAAACCATTCAAACCTCTAGACGAGAAATTTCCGTTTGACCTCCAACTCGGTATCGCGGCCGCGCCTCTCGTGCTCATCAACCTCTTCACGGTCGTCGATCCCGCCGACGAAGCGGGCTTCCTGGACGCTTTCAAGGCGGCTGCGGAGATCATAACGAAGCAACCGGGCTTCATTACCATGCAACTGCATCGAGCGATCGGCGATAGCCCGACGTACCTGAACTATGTGGTGTGGGAATCCACCGAGGCGGTCCGCGCCGCCTTCACTGATCCCGAGTTCCTCGCGAAACTTCCAGCATATCCGTCATCGGTCGTTGCCAGGCCGCACCTGTTCCAGAAGGTCGCCGTTCCCGGCTTTTGCACGGCCTGACTCGGGAAATATGGCTCGGCGCGATGGCCGGCATCTTCGCCCAGCAGTCAATGCTGGTTTGAGAGCACAGATTGGAGAGGAGCATGGCCGACGAACCCGACAGCGCTGGTGTGCGCTTCCCTCCGCCCTTCGTCTATCTGGGAGCGCTGCTGTTGGGGCTGGCGGCGGAGCGGTTCGTCACCCTGCGCTCCTTTGGCATCGACTGGCGGTTGCTGACCGCGACGGGCGCGCTGCTGTTCGTTGCCGGCGCGGCGATTATGCTTGCGGCAGCGGGGCTGTTCCGGCGGCTGGGCACCAACATTCCGCCGTCGCAGCCAACGACCCTCATCGCGACGACCGGTCCCTATCGGTGGACCCGCAATCCCATGTATCTCGGCATGGCGCTTGTCTATGCCGGCCTTGCGATCGGCTGCGACGGGCCGATCGCCTTCGCCTTGCTCCCGTTGGTGCTGATCGCAATCCAGACGCAAGTGATCGCCCGCGAGGAGCGCTATCTCGAAGCGAAGTTCGGCGACGACTACCGCCGCTACAAGGCGGAGGTTCGCCGCTGGCTCTGACTATTCCGCCGCTGCCGCCTGCGAGGCCTTCTGATAAACCAGCACCGGCTTCCCTGCCGCGACCCCTCCGGGAAGAAGTTCAGCAAGTGGAGGGCGCGACATTGCACCTTGAACCGTGCTGTCGCGCCCTCGGAGCGGGTGGGTCTTGAGGTGTCCAGTTTATGCTGCCGGGAGTGTCCAGTTTGCACTGACAGCGGTATCCGTTCACCTACAGACGGAGAGGCATGGCGCTTGGATGACGCTGCCGCGGCGGGTCGCGTTGTGGCGCGCGCTGTGCTATGAAAGTTAGCGACGGTACTTTCTTCGTTCGCTGTGAAACCCACCTGAGTTGCCCAAAGTGGGTCCGGAAAGGCGATCGACTTCGATAGATACCGAAACCGCACCAAAAATTTTCGTGCTATTTTTCCCTTTGAAATCAAGACTGTAACGCTTTGACGGCCCATGGGGCGGCTTCTTGCGCGGCAACGAATAAAAAACCTAGTTATATCAATGTCCTAACTAGATTTAGAACAATCGAGTGGGAGTGAAGGGACGCGGCGGCAATGGCATAGAAATGGCAGCCATCTTGACCTCCGTTTTTAGTGCGCGTCAGATGCCTTCGACCGTTTTCTGCGCTTCCTCCCGACCGTTTGGCTGATCAGATACGTCGTCGCTTAGGAAGTAAATCCCGTTCAGCCTCGCAGAGTAAGATAGCGTACTTGGGCGTGCAAATCGGCGGGTCGTAAAGGGCCCGAACCAGAAACCTGCCAGGCCGGCTTCGCGTCAGGAAATGCCATTCACGACAGTCTGGATCTTGCCTCAAGTGAGCCCGAGCCGGACAAGATGGCGCACGACCGGTGAGAACATCTCCTGACCGATGTAAGCTCCGGTGTTCGCGTTTTCGAAGAGTGGTTCGGCGACGGCCGCGTCCTCGACCACGGGAATACCAGCCTGGCGCGCTTGCGCCATCATCTCGTCGGCCGCTCGGCCCTGGCCCTTACCGACGACCGTCGGCACCGGTGTTTCACCCTTGACGTAACGCAACGCCACTACCCGGTCGCCAGACACGAAGACGATGACGGCATTTTTTACGCCCAACTTCGCAGGTTGCATCACGGCCTCACGCCGCTGTCGCTGCTGTTCATGCCGGATCATTGGGTCTCCTTCGAGATCCTTGTGTTCGCGCTTGTATTCGGTTGTCGTCATGCGCATGTCGCGCAGGAACAGCCAGCGCTGGATAGGAACGTCGATCACGCCGATAACGACAAAGGCCAGGGCCGCGGCAATTCCAAGTGGTGCCAGCACTGCCTTGATAATCGGCTCCAGGCATGACTGACCGCATCCTGGAGCATCGAAGAGCGGCTGCAGCCACGCAGCCAAAATGAATACGAAGAGGCTTGCCAGCAACACCACCTTGGCCAAGCCCTTGGCGAATTCGATGACGTTGCGGAGCGACAGGATCTTCTGAAGGCCCTTCGCCGGGTTTATGTGATCGAACTGCGGCTTGAGCGGCTCAAACGAGAAGACTGGCCCGAACGTTCCCAGCATGCCGAAGGCCACGGTCAGAATGACAACGATCCCGACCAGCGGTAATGTGGCAAGGATCAGCAATGAGAACGAATGGCGGATGGCCCGCAGGCTGACGTCCCCGAACGAACCGCCGGGGACCGTCACGGTCTGCACGAGTTCCGAAAGGTGCTCGACGAGCATCGGCCAGGCAAAATAAAGATAGGCAAGCGCTGCAAAGAGAGTGAAGCCGGAGACCAGGTCGCGGCTCTGCGAAACCTGGCCCTTCCGGCGGGCGTCACGAAGCTTCTTGTCGGACGCCGGTAGGTTTTTTTCCTCAGCTTCTTCGGCCATGTTGCAATCTTATCGCACTGTTGTGGTTCCAGTCGGCCAATGCCGTGTGTAAGGTGCGGCGGGCTTGAATACGGAGAGGTGGATATGCGGCTGCATGTCGTGTTCTTGCCCGTCGTCGCCATGCTGGCGCTGGCCGGTTGTCAGACGACCAAAACCGATGCCGATCAGGCAAAGGCACAAGGCCCGTCGTCGCAATCGGAGCGCCTGATCAAGCTTGCGGACGATATAGATGCGCGGGGAGATAGTGACACCGCGATTGCGCTCTACCAGCGCGCGGCGGCGATGCCGGATGCCAAGCCGACCGCCTTCGTCAAGGCGGGCGCGGCCTATATGCGAGCGGGCTATCCCGCCGAGGCCGCCAGAGCCTATCGGGCCGCGCTCGCAAAAGCTCCCAATGATGGGGGGGCAATGCTCGGGCTTGGCTCGGCGATGATAGAAACGGGTGATATCGATGCCGGCATGCGCGCGCTCGCCCAGGCAGCGCCGCTGGTCAATACCAGCAGCGCCTACAATCGGTTGGGCGTGGCGCAGACATTCGCGGGCCAGACGGGGGAGGCGCAGACCACTTTTGCTCAGGCGTTGAAACTCGCGCCGGGGGATCTCGACGTCGAGACCAACATGGCGCTGGCAGCAGCACTCGAAGGCAATTCCACCACAGCACTCCCGCTGGTCCAGAAGATTTCCGCCGCACCCAATGCGCAGTTGCATCACAAGCGCAATGTCGTGGTGGTCTACGGACTTCTTGGCCAGGCCGATCAGGTCAGGGCCTCGCCGCCGATCGGCCTTGCGACCAAGGAGGTGGATACCTTGCTTGCGCGTGCCAGAACCATCCGGTCGAAGGGTAGCACACAGGCCAGGGCGAAAGCGCTCGGCTCCATCCTCGGCTAGTGCATCGGACCGGAAAGCGCAAAGCGGATTTGGGTCGAGCCCGACGCGAAAACAACCGGATAAAGCAGTGCTACGCGGGCAGGGCCGCATTGGCTCACTCGACCGGGAGCGTTGTTTGCGGCGTCAGCGGCCCGCTATTGGCTCCACCCATGGGGGCCTCTTCGCCATTGAGATAGCGCCGAGCGGCATTTGCAGTCGGCGCGGCGGCCGCCGACCCCATGCGCCGGCCCTCGACGAGGTCACGCTGGCTTTCGGCCATGCGTTGAAGATTATAGGCGTTGGCGCAGCCGGACGGCAGGTGGGAGCCGACGCCGGAGACGATCGTCAGATTTGTCGCGGCGGCAGAGTTGTCGTCATCGGCCGGTTCGTTCAGACATGCATTGGGAGCAAGGACGGAACCGCCGACGCCCTTCTCGGAGCCACCGGTGTCGGTCGAAACGTAGCTGTAGCCGGGAGAATATTCCTGCGGCGGTTGCGGGCTGTTCACGCAGCCGGCCAGAAGCAGCACCGGAGGAACAGAGCACAAAACGATGCGAAATGTCATGTTCGGTTCCCCACTACTTGATGATCAGGCCCATCGCCGACGCGTCATTGGCGCGCTTCCGGCTGTGGCGCTTGGCTGCCGGACGATCGAGCGGTGTAGCGAGGCTGTCGCGTACCGGCTCGACCAGATATGGCGTGATCAGGATCACCAGTTCCGTCTCTTCGCGCTGGAAACGCTGGGACTGAAAAAGCGGGCCAAGCACCGGCACATCGCCGAGAACCGGAAACTTTTCCAGATTACGCGAGGTCCGCTGCTGGAAAAGACCGGCGATCGCAAAGGTCTGGCCGCTCGCCACTTCGACCGTAGTGTCAGCCTTGCGCACGATGAAACTCGGCATGGCGAAACCGTTGGCGCTCACCGAGCCTGCTTCCGACAAGGAACTGACTTCCGGCTGGACATGGAGCGCAATGCGATTGCGGCCGATCAGCGTAGGAGTGAACCCGAGGGAAACGCCGAAGGGCTTGTATTGAACGGTAACGACGTCAGTTCCTTGCGGTATCGGAACCGGAATTTCGCCGCCGGCAAGAAAGCTTGCGGTCTGACCGGTCATCGCTGTCAGGTTCGGTTCGGCCAGTATCTTGACGACGCCGTTGCGTTGCAGCGCTTCAATGAGAATGTCGAAGTTGATGCCGTGCGTCTGATCCATGTTCAAACCGAAATTCCCGGTGTCGGAGGGCACGCCGTTGTCCTGGAACATGTTGAATTCGAAGCCGCCGCTCCTGTATCCGACAGACCAATCGACGCCGTACGACTGCAGATCCGTGCGTGAGACTTCGGCGAAGCGGACTCGGATGTTGACCTGCTGCGACCCGTGCACGGTCATGTTGTTCAGCGGCGGCTGTTCCGGCGGCGAGAACGTTCGGGCGACATTGTCGATATCCGTTGCCTCATCGACGCCTCGTGCCTCACCTGTCGCAACAATGCGGGTCCCGAAAATCGAGAGATTTGTTGCCGAGTTCGGCTGCATTGCGCGCATCGCTTCATTGGCAGGCGCGACATCGGGGGTGACGCGGAACTGGGCCGTTGCCTCGATCCGCTCATTGCCTGTGACTGCAATGAGGTTGGTCAGGCCGGGTTTTAGGCCGAAGACATAGACCATCCCCGGCGACACGACCTGAAGGTCTGCGATCGTGGTATCCGCGATCAGGACGGATTCGACGGGTTCATTGAACCGCAGTAGGCGTCCTTGCCCGACCGGCAGGTCGACCGTTGGCTCGCTCGGCAAGGGCGACACGTTCTGTGCCATCGCGTCGGCAAGTGTGAACAAAAACGCCAGCAAGAAGCCGACCACGGTGATAGCGAGCCAGCGCATATCCTTCCGCCCGGCGAAAGCGGCGGATCGAGCGCCGGCTGCGGTATCGTGGATTGTCATGCCGTTCCCCTCCTGAGCATGTAGATTCCCCAACTGTCCCAATCCGTCCGGCTGGCATCATGAGATTGCCTCTTGTCCGGCTTTCGCCTCAGTCGATGGCAGCGACTGGGAGACATTGCGTGCGCCAACTTTGCCCGAGCGGCCAGCAATCGCGGCCAACGGCTGGACGTTGAATTCTTGTGCGAGTTCCTGGAAGGACAGAACCGGAAGTTCAATGGCATTATGCGTGAGGAGGCTTCGCATATGACGGCGTACATCCATCGCCGCGAGGACAACCGGTGAGACATCGGTGGAGTTCTGCGACAAGGCTCGTTCGATTTCGGTGACCAAAGCCTGTGCATCACCATCCGAAAGATTCAGGAATGTACCGGTCGATCTGGTTTGCACCGCGTTTCGCAGGATATCCTCAGCCGAGCGCTGCAGAACATAGGCTGCGATGATGTTGTTACGGCCAGCGGAGCGGAAGCTGATCTGGCGTTTCAAGGACGTGCGGATATATTCCGTAAGCAGGACGACGTCCTGTTCGCGTTGGCCCCATTCGATCAACGCTTCGAGGATCAGGCGCAGGTTGCGGATCGGCACGTTTTCGTCGACAAGTCGCCGGAGCACTTCCGCGATCTTCTGCAGCGGCACGATCTCCTGCGCCTGTCTAACCAGATCCGCATAATCCGGCTCCATGTCCGACAGGAGCCTGCGTGTCTCCTGGATCCCGACGAAATGGCCGGCATAGAGCCGAAGTGCATTTTCGGTCCATTTGGCCGCGGTTTCCGTCGGTGTGGAGAAGACGAAGCCGGCTTCTTTCAATGCCGATATGTGGCGATCATCGACCCACATGAATTTGCGCTGACCGACAATCGGAGAACCTTTTTCGTAAGTCACATCGAGCAGATCGAGATGTGTTGTGTCCGCTTCGACAAGAACGCGGTCAGCCGGGATTTCGGTATCCAGGATGGGTGCACCCTCCAGATCGATGCGCATGCTTCTCGGTGAAAGCACCTGGTCGACCTGCAGGCCGATAGCCGGAACGTCGACACCGAGATCGCCGAAGAGTTCGCGGCGCACGCCATCGGCGAGCGCGGCGAATTCGGGTTCCGGGATCGAGCGTCCGAGTTCGGTTCCGAAGCGTACAACGATGCGGTAGGAAGAAGGCAGTGTTCCGACGGGAGTTGCCGAAAGCGACGCCGGAGTTCCCTGTTGTTCGGTCATGGCGGTCTGGCCGATGTCTTTGAGCTCGGATTCCCCGGCGGTGCGGCGATTGATTGCATAGGCGCCCGCGCCGAAGCAGGCACCAAGGATCAGGAATACAATGGACGGAAAGCCCGGCACTATGGCAAGGCCGATCATGATCACCGCTGCAAGTGCGAGCGCACGGGAGTCCCGTAGCAGCTGGCTGGTTATTTGCCTGCCAAGGTCGCTCGTGCCGTCCGCGCTGCCGACGCGTGTCACCATCGTACCGGCGGCCACAGCGACCAGCAGTGCCGGTATCTGCGCGACCAGCCCGTCACCCACAGTGAGCAGTGAGTAGGTCGCGGCGGCGTCCCCTAGCGACATATCGTGCTGCAGCGTTCCGATCGCGAAACCACCAATTAGGTTGACCAGAATGATTACAATGCCGGCGATGACGTCGCCCTTGACGAATTTCATGGCGCCGTCCATCGCGCCGAACAGCTGGCTCTCACGCTCAAGCTGCTGGCGCAGACGGCGTGCCTCCGCCTGATCGATGTCTCCGTTGCGCAACTCGGCATCGATACTCATCTGCTTGCCCGGCAGCGCATCGAGCGTGAAGCGCGCGGCCACTTCAGCAACGCGTTCCGCGCCTCGCGCAACCACGATGAACTGCGCGACGGTGATGATCAGGAAGATGACAAGGCCCACCGCAATACTGCCGCCGACGACGAAAGTACCGAAGGCGGAAACGATCTCGCCTGCGTCGGCCTGGAGCAGGATCAGTCGCGTGGTCGTGATCGTGATCGCCAGCCTGAACAAGGTAGCGATGAGGATGACCGATGGCAGCGAGGAGAACTGGAGCGGATGAGAAACGTAAAACGAGGCCAGCAGGATAAGCACGCTGACAGCGATATTGGCGGTGATGAGAATGTCGACGAGGAAGGTCGGCAATGGAATGAGCATCATCACCACTGCGACCAGCATCAGGACTGCAATGACCAGATCGCTGCGGCGTGACAGCTTGGCAAGGAAGTGCAGAAGTCGCTCCGACACCGTCATTTGGCGGCTCGCTGCGATAGGAAACTCCGCAAGGCATTGTGCGCCTCGGCCTTGCGGCCGGCCACGAGCAACGCGCGGCTCTTCAGCAACGCCAACGTCGGGTGATCCATTCCCTCCAACGTCTCCAGCCTGGCAATCGTGGCAAGCGCCTTGTCCGCTTCGCCATCGAGTATGAGCAGATGCGCCAATGTCCGCAGGACGCCGGCATTTCCCGGCGAAAGCTGTGCAGCGATAAGCAGGTATGCCGCGCCCCGCTTCGCCTGCCCATCACACCCGTAGAGATAGCCCAAGACATGCAGCAGATGCACTGTGTCACGCGGATCGGTCAGGTTTCGATTCCTTCCTGTATCCGGTCAAGCAGATCGCGATGACGCTCGATTTCATCCTCCATCAGCGTTCTGGCGAGTGTCTTGAGTTGTTCGCCGCCCTCAAGATCGGGAACCAGATTCGCTACAAAATGCTGGAGAATAGGTACGGAGCGACGCAGGATGGCTGGCTCGGGAATGCCGGGCATGACGAAGTTGATAAGTGCCTCGTCGAGTGATTCGCCGGTCGTACCTTGAGCGGGCTGGAATTCCGCGGTTTCTGGCTTTTCCGTGCCAGCGGCCGATGTCGTCCCCTGAGCACGGCTTGCGGCCTTGTCGATGCCATTCATCCGCCGCCGGTTGATTGCCTGACCGCGCACGCCTTCCGCCTGCCGCACCTCGCGGCCGGCTGTGTCCATCCTCGCCGTATCGAATCGCGGCCCTTCAAGCCGGCGATTCACGGATATTTCAGCGCGACCGTGGCGCCGCCCTTCGTCAGGAGAAGTTCCGTCTCGCCGATGTGCGTGATGGTCCAACCGTCATTGGTGAACGCACCTTCATGATAGCGTGCGCCGTCGGCGGCGATGACATAGGGCCGCTCGCCATACCAGATCGCCTGCAGCGTCAGGCGCGGAGCCTGCTCGGCATTGCCGATTATGACATTGGAAACGAGGGGGATGTGCGCGCCGAACGCCTGGTCGAACCAAGATTGCGTTTCGGTCCAGACACCACTCTTGTCATTGGGGATCATACCCGAGACCACGAGCCGTCCAGGTGATCGTTGAACGGTCAATGTGCTGATGCCGGACTGCTCGAGGCGCAGCTTGAGCTGGCTTTCCGCGTCGGCGGCACCGTGTATCTGTGTTGGTGATGAATCGTCCAGGACGCTTTGTCCTGCCTCACCAGCGAAGGCCACTCTGATCGGTTCACCGTCTTGAGAGGATATCTTTTTGCCAATGTCGGGCTTGGCGAAAGAGAACCCATTCGCAGCGACGGAAACAGCGAATACGGCAAAGAGAACGCTGCCTGCAACCAGGAGGGGGCGATCGGAAACAGACCAGCGATTCTGCGGGCGTTCCCGGTTGACCAGCCGGATGTGGGCATCGGCGATACTTATCGTGAGCGGCAGCCTGCAGCGGCTGCCTTGGCCTTCATGGATAGTCTCGCCCGTGGCGAGTATGACATCGCCGCCGACGGCTTCGATTTCAATTTGGCTGCCCTTGCGCCGTAATCTTGCGTGGACCGGCGCGATACCGGCATCCCTGAGGACAATGTCCGACTCTGTGCTGGAGCCAACTGTGTATATAGGCTCGACCAGACTGAGTTCAGCGCCAGCGTGAAATCCGTGAATTACGCTGAGCGCAATGGAATGTCCGGATGCCGGGGAGCGGGCGATAATCGATCGGAGCCGGCGCGCGGGCGCCACGTCCCAATACCTGCCGATAGAATTAGCGGTCATGCCACTTCATCTCCCGCCGATGACCATTTTCAGACACAACCTGACGACGGCCGCGAAACATTCCTGCCGTTAAAGTACGCCGCCGAGTGCTTGCGGCGGCGCATGGCTTCGAGACTCTCTCGCCTTAGGCCTTTTCAGCCGATTGGCCGAGCGTCCTCGCGGTGCTCATCAGCATGTCATGTTGGGATTTCGCGATCTCTTTTGTGATCTCGAGGCCAAACATGCGCTCCTGATGCTTGATCATCTTGTCCAGGTTCTGTTCCGGCGACCCGGCAGAGCCGGATGTAATGGGAGGGGTAGGCGCCATCATTGTCTCCTTGAGGGACCATTCAAGTTACAGACTCCGGAATCACGCCGATGCGATCCGGCAGGTTGCGCAAGCAGCTTAAGGCAGCCTGATCGAAAATGAAAGTCCACTTGGAATATATGAACCACTTCAGTTCCAACTGTTGCATTGCCGACATTGGGGGAGTAACCTGCCATTGGGGTGAATGGGGTATTTCAGAATGGAACAAGGTCCGTTGGCGGAGCTGTTGGTCGAACGGTTCGAGAATATGCCGCCGCAGCTGCGGGTCGCCGCGCGCTTCGTGCTCGATCATCCTAAGGATGTCGCACTGATGTCGATGCGCGAGCAGGCGCATCAGGCCGGCGTTTCGCACAGCACGATGATGCGGTTGGCGCGATGGCTTGGCCTTGAAGGCTACGAGGATATGCGCAGCCTTTATGCGAAAGCGATGCGCGAACCGGGTAGCCTGTCCGGCGCGTCCGCGCGCTTGGTGGAGACGCAGCTGGCCGGCGACGGCGGCTTCTCGACGGTAGGCGTCGTAGCCGATGCGGTTGCTGCCCAGATTGCCAGTCTCGGCGAGTACGGCAACGCCACGCAGTTCATCGCGGCGGCGAATGTCCTCGCCGGCTCACGCAAGCTATTCTGCCTCGGCCTGCGATCGGAGCAGGCCGTCGCGCAACATTTCGTGCACACGCTTTCTTTCCTGGGCTGCGAGGTGAGACTTCTGGATGCCTCCGGCGCTATGGGTATCGATGCCTTGCGCGGCGCCGGCGCCGGCGATGCGGTGCTGGCGATAAGCCTGGCACCTTATTCCCGGGCGACGATCGAAGTGGCGCGTCAGGCGGCAGAACGCCGAGTGGCGGTCGTGGCGATCACGGACAGCAGTGTGTCGCCACTGGCCAGGATGGCGCGCGAGAGCATGATCGTCACCACAGGCTCGCAGTCATATTTCAGGAGCATGGCGCCGGCTCTTGCCGCGACCGAAATACTGGCCGCGCTGATCGCCACCAAATCCGGCGCGAATGCCGAAGGGAAGGCGAGGGAGGTCGAGGAAGAACTCGCCGCCCTCGATGTTTATTGGAAGCCGCCCCGGTAAGTGGCCGGGGCTTCCACTGTCGGGCGCGGGGGCGTTGACGGCAGGCAGACGGCCTGAACTATGACTGGACCGGCTCCGGAGGTTGTTTGATGATCCGCCCGATTACCACCCTCAAGCCTCCGCCGCCGCCCAGGGTCGACCCAAAGGCCAATGCCGAGCAGGTTACGCGGCTGCAGGCCGAAGCCACGAAATTGCAAAATGAAATCCGGCTTGCCAACAGGATGGGCGAGGCCGACGCGGCCGCGACCGCTCGCCAGCGGCTGACGCAGGTCAATGCGGAACTGACGACGGCACAGCCGACTGCCCCGGCGGCGCAGCCAGCACCGGGGCTGCCTGCCGCAGTCACCGCAGCAAACGGCAACGGCGGCACCACCGCCGCCCCTGCGCTTTTCACGACGCAGAATTTCGGCGGTACGCCAAACCTCCTGCTGACCAGTGGTGAGCCCGACGACGGCGGTGTTTCACCGGAAGTCACCACGGCGAAGGACATTCTCGAGGCGATCGAAGGCGGCAAAAGTATCGACAACATCGCCGACGAGCGGAACATGACTCCCGAGGAGGTGGTGGCGGCTCTGAATGCCGGCGACATGACGGCGACGGCGTATGAACATGCCAACGGCGACACCCGTACGGTGGTGATCACCGACGGCAGCGGTCGCGAGATCACCGAAAACCAGGATTATCACCACGGCGGCTATTACACCGAAGTGACGGGTCCCGACGGACAGGCGACCTCCTCGCCGATCCGTGACGATCTCGGCCGCAAGGAAACCACCAGTGTCGACGCGGAGACAGGCGCGATCACGACCAGGTTCGTGGACGATCTCGGCGACGGCTCAGTCACCGAACGCACGTCGAACCCGCAGACCGGTACCACCACCACTACCCACACGGCCGCCGACGGCACCGTCACGGTGGAGAAGGCCCTGCCGAACGGCGCAAAGGTTGAGACGGTAACGCCCAACAACAGCGTCGCTTTGCCGGTAACCACGGTCACGGGGCCGGATGGCGAAGAAGTAATCCTGGCGCATTCGCAGGCAGCGGACGGCTCTGACGCACCGTCGATCCAGGAACAGCTTGCCGAAGGCAAGAGCTTCGAAGAAATCGCCGAGGCGAGCGATCTCACGCCCGAGCAGGTGATCGCCGAACTGAATGCCGCCGGCCTCGAGGTGACGCAGGGCGGCGACCCAGGCGAAACCCTGCAGATCGTCGTCACCGATCCGGAGACCGGCAGGACGGTCACCTACAACAACGACTATCATCACGGTTCGACCTCGGTGACGACCGTGGAGGGGAATACCGAGACGACCGACTCGATCGACGGCAATGGCAGGACCAGCCACACCGAGCGCAACACCGAGACCGGCGAGCAGACCACCACCATCGTCGACCCCAGGAACAACACCGAAACGACAATTGTATTCGACAAGGACGGCCGACGCACCGAAACCATCGTCGAGACGTTGAATGACGGCGAGCCGATCGACTACGAGGTCCAGCCCGGCGACAATCTGAGCGATATCGCCGAGGCGCACGGTGTGACGCTCGAAGATCTCGCCGAAAGCAATCCGGAGCTGTTCACCTCTCCGCGCGATCCCGACCTTATTCATCCCGGGGAAACCGTGGTGATCGAGGGCGGTACCAAGACCACCGTCAATGTGACGTTTAACGGCTACACGCTGACCACGTCGCCAGACGGCAAGATTACGCTGACCAACGATACGACCGGCGCCGTCACGGATATCGCGGCCGGCACCGCACAACAGGCGCTGGCAGAGCTGCTGCTTTCCATCAATCCGAACAGCAGTGACCCGGAGCAGGCCAAGGAGGATCTGGTCGTCAAGACGACGCTGGACGGCATATTCGGCGGGGCGACGCCAGAGCTGACCACGGAGGCGCTTGAGAAGCAGCAGGCCGTGGTCGCTGCAATGGAAGAATATGGTCCGGGACAAGACGCAACCGGCGCGACTCTCGACGGTGGTCCCACGTCGGTTGGTCCGTACGGGAACCCACCGTCACCCACGGCTCCTTCGGGCGGGAAGTGGGTGCCATTGCTGGTCGACGGGAGCTGGAAATGGTTCGACCCGGAGGTGGCCAAGGCGATCGCAGCCGAGAACGTGGCGATTGCGAACCTCGGCGAGGCACAGGCAAGGCCCGAGCAGAGCGCGGCGCAACTCGATGTTTATGCGCTGGACCCTGAATACAAGAACGCCATGGAGGGTGCCGAGTCGACGCTCGACGAGGTGCTGGCACCTTATGGACTGGATTGGGGGCCGCCCGAACCGAAGGGTACGCTGGCGGATGCGCAAAACCGGTTGACCCTCGCCAATAACGCGCTCGAAAGCGCCAGCACTGCCCGGGCCGAATACGAGCAGGCGGAGGACAGTCTCCTCGAAGCGATCGACAAACAGGTAGACCTGCCGACGCTCAGCGATCCCAACCAGACGGCTGCCCGTAGCATGGATGGCCCCAGTGCCGAGGAAACCAACCAACAAGGAAAGGCCGCGCACGCGGAGGTCGCCGAGCTCTTTACAAACGTTTCGCTACACACCGCCAACGGCAACAAGGCCACGATCGACCAAATGATCAGCTCGACCGAGCTGGAGCTGAAGCTTACCGATGCCAAACCTGGAAGCCCCGAGTATACAGAGATCGACAATCGGTTGACGGGCCTGAAAGAGCTGCAGGGGGCCGCGGCCAATCAGGTGACCCTGGCCGAGGCATATCAGGAGTATGGGGTTGCGCAGAAAGAGGCGGCGGATCTTGCCGTTACCATGGAGCCTCTCAAGCAGCAACTGCTTGCGCAGGCGCAGGAAAGAAACCCGCACCATTTCGATTGGGAAGGGTATACCAATGGACATGGTGAGTTTACCGGCAAGATAAAATCGCAGGACATAATCGAGGAGAACGGTCAGCTCTATGTCGTTACCGTCTATGAGAACGCCACGTTCACCGACGAGAATGGGGATGACACGAACGTACATAAATCTGCCCTGACATATGACCTCAACGACGAGAATATCAGGGAAGACTTCCGCAACGATCCGCTCAACAAGCAATGGCAGGAGATGCTGGCCTCGACGCATGACACGTCGTCGGCAACCGTATGCACACCGAACGGTACGGGATCGCAATCGGCGCTGGACGCAGCCAAGTCGAAGATTGTCGGCGTGCAGGTCGACCAGCTCGATGCCGGGCTGAGAGATGCGAAGACGGCGCTCGTCGACGCGACGGCAGCGCGCGACCAGGCGATCACCGACCACGGGCCGGGAACCGTGGAGGCGCCCGCCGGCACGTTGAAGCCGGGCGAGACGGCGGTGAAGATCACGGTGGACGGCCACGACCTGTGGGTCGCGCCGGAGGTTGCCGCGGCCTACGAACAGGACGGACCGGGCGCGATCGGCGCCAGCGGCAAGGCGGTCCAGATCGAAATAGACGGCCAGATGCTGTGGGTGCACCCTGAAGTCGCGGCGGCGGAAATCGAACGGAGCCAGGCGGAAGCCGACAAAGACAGCCTGGAAAACTGGGAAGAAAACGTGCGGCCGGCGATGGTGGCGGGGCGCGACTGGTACGCTTTTTCGGCAAGCCACCCCAAGCTTCTCGAATATGGTTTGGAGGAGCACGAGGCGGAACTCAAGAACGAGTATTTTGAAGAACACCGGGACCAGGCGCTGGCCGGCTATCAGGTTCAGTTCGAGAACCTCTACGAGGCCGGCTTCACCGGCGAATACGAGACATATACGCCGGACGAACTCAGCACTGCCGTTGGTCAGATCCTCGGCCCATCGAGCGAAGGCGTCGACAAGGTCACCGAAGAAATCACCGACCGCGCCGGCGACAACGCCGAGGTCAAGATCGTGCCGATCTTCGCCCTCGACGGCGGGGTGGAATCGTCAACCGCGCTGTTCGCGATCAAGAGCGATGGAAACGAAGCCGGCTATGTCGACAGTTCTGGTAAATATTACAGCACCTTCGATGAATTCCAGCACGAGAATCGCATCTTCAGCGAGAAGGGCAATCTGGTCATGGCCAAGGGCGGCGACATGTCGCTCGGCGAGGATGGTTTTTCGCTCGACGAACTGGAAGTGGCCGACGCACGCAAAGTGGATTTCTGGGACAAGGCTACCGACATTGGCCTTGGCATCGTGGCGGGCGCCGCCACCATCGTCTCGTTCGTGCCGGGCGGTCAATGGGCCATTCCAATCGCGATCACCTCTGGTGCGGCCCTGGGCGGTAAGGCCCTGTACAGGGAGGGTGAGCATCTTCTTCAGGGCGGCGACTTCGACAGCCAGTCGGCCTGGAATATCACAACCGGCGTAACCGCATTCCTGCCCGTAGGCGCCGGCGCCCTGCGCACATTCGGCCTGGCCAAGTCCGGTTTGTCCACCTCCAAGGCCTTCGCAGGCGGCTTCGGGATGACCCGCATGAAGGATGCCAGCTGGGGCATCGGCAGATTCCAGGTGAACGTGCAGGAGGCCTCTTATGCTGGTAAGGTCTCGGAGTTTATGCAGAGCGGCAACAAGCTGACGAACGCTGCGTGGACCCTCGATGCCGGCGCCGTGGTTACCGGTGTTCCACTGCTCGGTAAATCGGTGGAAGATCTGGCGGCGCATGGCGGCGAGATGTCCCTGCTCGAGCTCGCGAACGCAGTCATGGGCATAGGCGTCGGCACTGTCGGCACGGGCTTGGGCGGCCGCTCGCTGTTGTCCAACATGCCTGGAACGGGCGGTACTCGGAGCGGAACTCATACGTCGGCCAGTTTTCCTGGCGGACCGGATTCGGGGCCGCAACCGCGGGCCGTCTACGAGATGGGCCCTGACGGTGTCTACAGGCCCACCGGCGAACAGGTCATGCCGGATCCAGATGAGATCATCATCGATGGCGACGTGGTCGGAGAAACGTCCGGCCAGCAGGGGCCTGGTTTCGGTGACCGGGGAGGTTTCCGCAACGCGGCGGAGGCCGGAAATCCCGGTCAGCGCGCGCTGCCGGCCGGCGAGTCCGATGGTCCGAACCCGCCGCCACCCACGGGCGGCAAGGGTGATCCATCAGGCGACGGCCAGCCGTCGCGGCCGATCGTCGTGCATGAGCAAGGCCCCGACGGCGTCTATCGCCCGACCGACGAACTGGTCTTCCACGATCCCAGCCACCCCGTCGTCGAGGGGACGGTTGTCAACGTCCACGATGAAGCGCCGAGCGCCCCGGGCGAGCGCGGCGATCCCGAGAATGCCAGCGACCGAGGCGCCCAGGAAGCGCGTGAGCAGAATGTGCGCGTCCCCGCCGACGGCGATCCGATCGTGGTTCCGCCGGTCCGCGGCGACGGAACGACGCGCCCGGCCGAGAGCGGCTTCCGGCTCGTCTGGGACCCGGCAACCAAGACGTTCACCGGCATGCCGAGGCCCAATCCCGCGGAATACACCTACACTAGCGGCAAGGATCCGCAGCAGACGGGCTATCTCGACGGCGCACGCCCTTCCGACCCGGTCGTGCTGGCCACTCCGGACGAGCTCCTGCTTCAGTCCGAAACGGATACACGCGACGTTTCGAGCCGCGAAACCACCGAGCGGCAGGGGCCTTCCGGAGCGAAGCTGCCGGAAGGTGGGGCGGAAGGCACCCGCCCGTTGATGCGCTACACTCTCGGCAACCGCCATACCGGCGAGATGCTCGTCGATTTCAACCTACCGGAGGGGCACAGGGTTGTCGCCATACCCGAACCCAAGGCGATCACGGCTGCGCCGGAGCCAGTGCCGGCTCCTGTCGAGCTCGACCCTTCCTTGCCGGTGCTTTATCTCGGCGCCGACGGCCGCTGGACAGCCGATCCGAACGCCCGCACGGAGCCGCCGGCCGTGACGGACACCGGGCACCCCAGCCCGGTTCGGCCCGACGGCACGCCGGTCATCAACAATTTCTCGTCAAACCCGTACAGCTTCGGCCAGACGTTCAATGCCGTCAAAGCCGGCCTGCGGCGCGTCGGCACGCGCTATATGAATACCGAACCCCGCTATGACTATCCGAGGCTCGGCGAGTTGGTCGACAGCATCTATCACCGGCCGGTTCCGCAGGACGGCGTCACCGCCGGACAGGATATCTATGTGGAGGCCGGCGGCGAATACCTGCCGGCCAAGGTCATCATGGCCGGCCCGCAGGCGAGCATGACCCGCGACATCGTCCTGCCGGGCGAGCACGCCACGGAGGCCGGCTACCTGGGTTCCGGCCCGACGGTCGAACGCGCCAAGCGCGGGTCGATAACCACGCCGAACGGCCAGCTCAGGGTCAACACCCCGGCACGGGAAGTCCATACGTTCGATCCTGCCGACAATCCGGAAGTCAGCCATCGCTCGGCGCTCGGCGAGACCCTCGCCGCGACCTTGCCGGCGCTTCCCGACGATGCGGCGACGCCCGCGCCGACGTGGATGCCCGAGCAGGTGCAGCTCGTCGGCGACTATCTTGGATCGCTCGAACGTTCCAGCGATCCGGTCGTCCGCGACGCGGTGACCAGGACCAGGGTGCAACTCGGCGGCAAGGGTCTGCCTCAAGCCGGCACGGAGATGACGCCGGCCCAGCATCGTGCGCTTGTCGAGATGCTGGACGCCGACGGACAGAGCCTGTTCACCGGCTCAAAGCCGGTCGACCAGCTTTCGATGAACGGCTTGACGACGCTCCAGGTGTTCAGCGCCCAGGGCAAGCTGCCTGTCGCGCCTGGAGAGGTGATCGACCGGCTTGGCCTGTCGTCCGACGGCAGGCTGCCCAGCGGCGAGCAACTCCTCACCGACGGCGCGCTGCCTGGAGAAGCGCGCTGGACCGATGCCGGCCGCGGCATCGTCGGCGACTACTTGAAGACCGCGTCGGGCTCCACCGATCCCAGTCTTGCTGCTGCGGCAAATGCCGCCGCGCCCGTCTTCAAAGGTCGCGCTACGAAGCCCGGCAAGGCGGTGACCGCCGCGCAGCAGGACGCGCTCATGCAAGTCCTGGAGGCCGACAGTGGCAGCACGTGGGTCTACGGTCCGAAGCTTCAACCGGAGTCTTCGTTCAACCCCGCCGGCAAGCTTTCGCCGGAAGGCCGCTACAATGAGAGGGTCCTGTCCGGCCACGAGACCTGGACACCGTATCTTTGGCGAGAGATGCGCGGTTACGCCGCCAACCAGCAGAAATCCGCGGACCCCGCGGTCCAGTCGCTCGCGCACGCCTTGGAGAACGCGCTGCCCGGGAGCAAGCCCAGGGCCGGGACCGAAATCAACAGCGAGGTGCCTGTCCTGCTGGAGCGGTTGCGGGATGCCGACAAGGCGAGTTCGTGGCGCGCCCCGACATTCTTCACCGATGCACAAGGGGTCTGGCGGTCCGACCGCGCCACCGTTTCCTGGTTTCTGCAGGAACACGAAGCCAATGTCTTGGGTGGGCCGATCCTGAACGACCAGGTCGCCACAGTAGTCGGCCTCGGCGGATCGATGCTCGGCATCAAAGTGCCGCTGCCTAGCCGGCAGGTCTATGGAGAACTCAGCCTGAAAAACAACGGCCCGGACGGCACTGGCTTTCTTCTTCCGGTCCACCCCAATGACGCAAAAGGCCAAAAACTCTTCGCCAATGGATTCCGGCCGAATTTCGCTTATGACGAGGCGGCGGCTCCATCCGCCCGGTGGGTCGCATCGGCGCCGATGCTGTCGAAGAACACGTTCCAGAGCGAAAACGCCGTTGGCGCTTCCATATCCATCGCTGGCTTCTCTCTGAGTGGGGCCTACGTCAAACGCACGCTGCTCTATCTCGGCGGCGAGGGCGGTCGGCCGGGGTATACGCACAGGGAGCCTGGCCCGCTCAGCCAAAGGGCGGCCTCCTTCTGGGAGGAGGCCACGAGAGGTGGTGCCAGCCACTATAGCTCCGAAGGCAAGGTGCCCGGTTTCGAGGATCGTGTCCTCTACCGGAACTACAACATCATTGCGCCCTTCGGAGGCGGCAAGGAACCCTGGCGCGGTAGCCCCGCCTTCGAGGGCGTTCCGCGCGAGGCGGGCGCCGGGCCGCTCAACCGCCTGGACCGCAAGGATCACGGCGCCGGTTTTGCAGTGAACTTTGGGCAATGGCCGGTAACGACGGTGGAACTCGGCTCGGTGAGGAAGGATCTGGTGCCGCACACGCGCTCCGCCCGCGCACACCCCGGATCCTCCGAAGGCGCGCAGAAGGTTTTCTTCGCGCTGGAAGCATCGGACGGGCGGCTGACGCCGGACGTCCTGGATCATCTCGACACCTACCTCGCCGAGGTCGCGGCATCGCCGCACGGCGATTTGAGGTTCGCCGGCCAGCGCGTGTCGGATGTGTTCCCGGAACTGGGCACCGCGCCCTACCCGGACCCGTTCGCCACCGTCGGCAGGCGGCCCGACGGCATGAGCGGACCTGCCTGGAAGGCCTTGCGCCAGCAGCTCAATCAGCAGGCCCGCATCGAATTGACCGACACGCAGGCCCATTACCTCAACAGGCTGCTCGAGCAGGACGTGCAGCAAAATTCGCCGCCGCCGAACGCCTTGCCGCCAGCTGGCGATGGCCCGGTTGGTCCGAGGAGCCCGGGTCCCCGGTCACCCCTCGATAGGTCCGCCATGGAGGCTGGCAGCGTGCAGGACTCACCGCTCGCCAAACCGCTGACTGACGCCGAAATCGCCGCCAACCGCCAGGAAGCGTCGAGCCTGCTGGACCACATGTTGCCTCAGAATCTCGGCATGCCGGAAATGACCAAAGCTGATCTTGCAGATCAGCTCAGCCGGTCACCGACGCTGATGGAACTTTTGCGTCATTCCCACGCAGAAGGCGTACGCATCGTCAATCCGGCACGGAACGACCTCCGGATTTTTGACGCGAATTCCGGCGACGATCTAACCGCAACCGGATCACAATACGTCAACGAATTGGGAGTAGTCTTTGTCGATCCCGAGGCACTCCATGCCCCGGATGCGGACACCGTACTTGCCGAATTCGTCGACATGCTCGGCCATGAGCTGTCCCACGTTTCGGACGCTCCAATCGACCTCCATCCCGACAATTTTCCGGGTCGTCAGGCATACAAGGATGCCGTCGTGGCCGCCTATTTGAACGTCGAGGGCGAAGCGACATTCGTTCAATATACCGCTGCTGACGAGCTTACAGTCAATGGCGGCAAGCCGGCCGCCATTCTGGGCGCCGAGTGGAATCCAGCGCAGGCCGATGTATTCGCCCGTTACAAGGCCGGCGACATCGATAGATCGCAAGCCGTTGGGGAAATGGCGACGCTGTTCAGCGAAAAGGAGACGAGCACGGCCGACGTTACGTACCAAGAGTTTTATAGCAGGTATGCGGACGAACTGTACGACTACTATGCGTCCACTGGCTCGCATCCCCCGGCTGAAACCGGTCGTCCCGGCCCGGCTACCAGGGGCCAGCCTGATCCGAACAGTGGGCCGCTCACCCGCGATGGCGTCAGAGCGGTTCCGCTTGACCAGGTGCCAGATCTCGTCATGGGCGATTTCCAGCCGAACCAGATTCCATGGCTTAAGCGCGAGCAGGTGGCCGAGCTGACGGAACAGCAGTTCCGCGACATGGATCAGGCCGGCTTGCTGCCCTATCTGACCAAGAGCCAACTGCGCGGTATCCCGAAGGCAAAGATAGGCCAGGTCAACATCGCGGGCCTCGAGGGGAAACAGATTCCTTGGCTGACCGAGGGCCACATTCGGAATGTGACAGACCAGCAGTTCCGGGATCTCGGTAAAACCGGTTTGACGCCTCACCTGACGAAACCACAGTTGCGGGCGATAAAAGGAGACATGGTCGAGTTCGTTGATGTGTCGACGCTGGAAGCGCGCCAGGTTCCATGGTTCAAGCCCAGCCAGGTCGCGAAGTTCACATCACAGCAATTCAAGGATCTGGGCGAGGCCGGATTGCTGAAGAACCTCACCGAGCGCCTGGTTCCGGCCATCCCCGAAACCATGATCGGTTCCGTGGACGTGGCGAAGCTCGATCCCAAGCAGGTGCCGTGGCTGAGCGAGAAGCAGATTCCGGTGCTGACCCGCGATCAATGGGGTGCCTTCACAATCCACCACACCGAAGCTCTGACCCAGCCGCAGATCGAAGCGGCGACACCAAAACAGTACGGGGAAATGAGCCCCGGCCAGTTCCGCAAGTTCACGCTTGAGC
The DNA here is from genome assembly GCF_003952365.1 of Mesorhizobium sp. M9A.F.Ca.ET.002.03.1.2. Taxonomy (NCBI): domain Bacteria; kingdom Pseudomonadati; phylum Pseudomonadota; class Alphaproteobacteria; order Hyphomicrobiales; family Phyllobacteriaceae; genus Mesorhizobium; species Mesorhizobium sp. M9A.F.Ca.ET.002.03.1.2. The sequence goes on from NZ_CP034443.1 coordinate 2,952,565, forward strand.
AGTTCGGGTGGATGAGTGGGGATCAGACCAATGCGCTCTCGGTGCTGCAGCTGACGACATTTCGGGCGACCCACAAAACGTCGATGACGCCGGATCAGCGGACACTTGTGGAAGGCGCGCTGGTTTATTCGCGGACCAAGGAATATCAGGCTGCGCTGGACACCTTCGGCACCATGGCGGGCACGTCCTACATGCTGTGGAGCTCGCTGCCGCCAACCTGGACCGCCACCGCCGGAGCGGTGGCATTTGGCGTGCGAGGTGTCGTTTTCGGTGCGCAGGCGCTCTTCCCCAATGCAACCGCAAGTCACAAGCCGTTCGGGCGATTCCTCAACGCGCTCGGCGGAGCCACATTCATTGCCGCAGCGCCAGGTGCCGCGACCGGGATGATCCAGGGTAAGGATCTTGTCGTCAACAGCACGTTCACGCTCGGCAACATCGTCTATGGCACGAAATCGATGCTGCAGTCGTTCACCGGCAGACCGGTGATCCGAAACCTGGCCGAATATCTGGCTGGACCCGGCTATGTGCTTGGCTGCGCCTTCTATACGGTGCAGTCCTGGCCGGCGCCGATCGCCACAGTCGCCGGCACCATGTTCACGTTCGGCTGCGCGGAATTCTGGGCATCCGCCTACAGGACGGACCAGGCGAATCGCCGTTCAGTGCCGCGAACCGATGCTGATATAGCGGCGGCGGAAAAGTCCGACAAAAGATGGGCTGCATTGGATCGGTGGACTCTGGGCATCACGTTCGGCGTTGGAATGCTTCTCTTCTCGCTGGACGCCCTGCTCGCGGAGCCTTGGGAGGGCCCGAAGACGACCCCTCCACCCGATCCGAAAAAACCGAATGGCGATGACTCGTCCCAGCAACCCGATGATCCTTCGGATGTCCCAGATGAGCCGCAAACCCTGCCGGAGGATTTCCCGCAACTTGTCGTGGTCGCCGATGACGGCCTGAATTTGCGGACCCAGCCTGACGGGGATTCGACCGTGGTAACGGTTCTGCAACCCGGCGCATTCGTCGAACAGACCGCGAAGCCATCGACCGATCCGTCAGGAGAGGCCTGGATACCCGTCGAGGGTTTCGGACCAGACGGCGAAATGCATAGCGGATGGGTTTCCGGCGACTATGTCGAGGCTCATGCCGAGGGCAGCAGCAATCCTGAGGGCCGCACGAACCCAACGCTGGAGAAAGACGGCTATCAGTGGGTCGAGGTCAAGGATGGCGACAGCATTCGCCTGATCGCAAAGACCCATTCTGCGGATGTGGCGCAGACGGTGGTGCTCAACATGGATCATATCCTGAGCCCGGATCTGATCTTCTCAGGCGACCGCATCTACCTGCCGGCCACCTTGGTCGGCTGAGAAACCGCGAGCCTAAGCTTATCGGTTCTCGCAGCATATGCATGCGCAACGCAGGCCGCCAGCTTTGCCGCCCGCTCCGCTATCGGATTGGATGGTTCGGAAGAGTAGGAGGCGGTAAACTGCAAGTCGGACGGGTGCCATTCGCATTCGACGATGCGCAGTTTACCGCTTGCGATATAATCTTCGACGACTCCCTCAGGCAGGGAGGCTATTCCGATTCCGTTGAGTGTCATCTTGATGGAAGCGGCCAGCGAATTGGCAGGAAAGATGCGCGGTGTCTCTTCGAATTCGCCAGTAAGTTTGCGATAGAGCTCGCTATAGGGTTTCGTGGCGCGCGCGTAGCTGATGATTGGAAACTGCATCAGGTCGTTTAGCGTCACCTTGCGTCGGTTGGGCAATTCCAATTGCGGCGAGCAGACCCAAACAAGAGGAAAGGACGGCATCGCGATATTCTCGATGCTGTACTCCAGGACAGGGCCCATCAGCACCGCTAGATCGAGCCGATGTGACATGAGTTCGTTTCGAAGGGTGGTCGTCGCATCGACGACGATATCCGTCTCGACAAGCGGGTAGTTTGCTTGCAGTGCCTTGAGGAAATCCGGGAGCCAAGTGTGCACGACCGTTTCGGCAACCCCAAGCCTCAGCACCCTCGTCGTCTCTGAAGGCTCTGAAAGAGAACTGGCCATCAGTTGCAGCCGCTCCGCTACGCGCAGAACCCGTTGAGCAGCCGGTAGCAGCCGTTGTCCCTCGGCGGTCAGCCTGACGGTGCTGCTCTGCCGCTCGAACAGCCTGGCACCCAGCGCTTCCTCCAGCCCGGCAATTCGTGTGGACACCGCCGGCTGCGTGGTGTTCAGGCGTTCCGCCGCCTTTCGAAAGCTTCCGAAGGTGGCCACCAGGAGAAAAGTTTCGAGCTGCTTGATGTTGAAAGGTATCATGACGGTCGATCGCTCATCTGCGGCTTTCGGGGGAAGGGGCGTCAAACCATCAATGCCGTACAATAATCTGGGTACCGATCTTCACTCGGTCATAAAGATCGATGACATCTTCGTTGGTCATGCGAATGCAACCGGAGGAGTTGGCCTGTCCGACGGTCCAGGGCTGGTTCGTCCCGTGGACGCGATAAAGCGTGTTGCCGATATACAGTGCGCGCGCACCCAATGGGTTGTTCGGTCCTCCTTCGACATGCGCGGGCAGGAAGCGGCCTTTTGATGCTTCTCTGGAGCGCATTTCGGCCGGCGGCCGCCAATCTGGCCAGTTCTTTTTGCTCGAAATCGTGTCACGGCCGGACCACTCCAATCCCTCCTTTCCAACGCCAACCGCGTATCGCAGCGCCCTGCCGTTCCCCAGGACGTAGTAAAGGCGCCGTTCCGTGGTGTTGATCACGATCGATCCCTTCGGTTGAGCCTCGCTGAAATGCACGATCTCCCTAGGGATTGCCGACCACTCGGGCCGGATTTCTCCATCCGAAGTCTGGTCGGGAGCGGAAGGGGAGACCAGCACATTTCTTGCCGGATCGTAAGTCCAGCTTCGCGGGTCATAACCACTATTCGATTGGGCCTGCGCCGGCGCCATGGCAGCAATCGTGGCAGCAACTAGAACTGATGCACACAATCTCTGGATAAGGCGCGGGCTGACCAGGACTTTGCATCCCGCAACGCTGCCGGGAACAGGCAAGTCCGCATGCAGGATCATGTTTGCCGCCACTAAGACCGATCCCTTCTGCATCCAGGCGTCCAGCCAGCGATCACCTGATTCCAGCGCGCACCATATCGCTTTGCTGGCGGTTCGCAACATTTGGCACCAAATGATCATGCGCAATCCAATTGGACTTCCAATTCTGCGACGTGCGCGATAGAGTGAATCGGCGGGTAAACCATAAGACAAGGGACGCGGGCCATCGCTCATGCGTCCCTTTGTGATAGGACCAATGTTGACGGGACGCGACACCTGCCATGCGGATCGGTTCTCGGGATCGAGGGCTGCCTTCGTCGCCTGCCGTCTTGCGACGATCCTAGCGTTCGGCCTTGCCTCGTCGCAGGCCAATGCCGCCGAACCGCGCTGGCCTGCCGGCCCGTACAAATACATCACCGTCGACCAGTCGGTGCCCGACGCGCTGGTTGAGCTAGGCCGCAACATGCGGGTGCCCATGCGTGTCAGCAAGCTCGTAAAGGGACGTTTAAGCGCCGGCATGCCGGTTGGAACGGCCCGCGAGTTTCTGCAAGAGATTTGCAATCGATACGGGTTGGTCTGGCATTTCGACGGCATCGTCATGAACGTCGCGACCGAAGCTGAAGTCCGGACAGAAATGATTCCGCTTGATGCCAATGCGGCTGCCAGTGCGGAAGATCGGCTTTCGCGGCTGGGGGTCATCGATCCGAAGTTTCCGATAAAGGTTTCCAAACAAGACGATGTTGTCTCGGTATCGGGGCCGCCATCCTACGTTGAGCTTGTCAAGAAAACACTGGGAGTTCCTGCGGCGCCGGCCACGAAGCAGGATCCTGGCAACGTCGTTCCGGTCCGCGTTTTCCGCGGAAAACAGGCGGAGGCGCAGAATGTCCCCTCCGGCAAACCGAACTAAGGAAGCAGGAGGGCAGGTTCATGCAAATCGCGCCGATTGGAGCCCTGGAAGCCACACTGGCAAACTTGACCACCAGCGTAGCTTCGCAGCAGCAGATCACCACCGGCACGGCAGCGCAGCCGGGTAACCGAATGGTGGGTGCCAATCAGGAAAAGCATGATGCCGCCAAGGCTGCTATGCCTGAGCGCGGTGATGTCGCCACACGGGCAGGCCAGCAGGTGGCGCAGGCATCTTCGGGAGCCAATCCGGCAATGGCCGGACAATCCTCCAAATTGGAAAGGACCGAGCCGGTGGTCGAACACAAACTCTTCGATTATCTGGCCGAGGTGGAAAAGTCAGGGGGCGGGGCGTTCACGGATCCGTCGGCATTGTTCGGTTCTGCGGTTCAGTCGCTGGAAGGAACCATGCAGCAGGTCCAGAAGGCCCTTGGCCAGGCAAATGCCCCCGTGAATGCTGAAACGGCCACCGTCCAGGAGGCCGCCGGCAAGGCCGCCCCGTCAGGCAAGGAAGGCGAAGACGCCACCGCAAAAAATGCCGAGCAACTCCTCGAACGATCCATTTCGGTGATGTGGGCAGCCGCCAATCTCGAGGTGGTTACGAGCAGCGTGACGGCCGTTACGTCATCCACTAGCACGCTTATCAAGCAACAGTAAGCGCTACGGAGTGTTCGTGCACACACTACCCTCGCCGCGGCAGTCAACACTATTGAATCGATGCGGCGTCCGGTGCCGTGTCGCGCTCGTTGTGGTGGGTATGCTTGTGCTCCAGGCGTGCTCGGTTGAGCTGTATTCCAACCTCAACCAGCGGCAGGCCAACGAGATAGTGGCCACGTTGATGCGTCACGGGATTCCGGCCCAACGCGAGGCCGGCAAGGACGGCAAAATGACGGTTTCCGTACAAAAGGACCGTTTCGCCGAAGCCATGGCGATTCTCGACGAAAGCGGATTGCCCAAACAGGAATTCCAGACGCTCGGCGATGTGTTCAAGCGAGACGGGCTTGTATCCTCGCCGGTCGAAGAGCGGGCGACGATGATCTATGGCCTGAGCCAGGAGCTGTCGCAGACGATTTCGGACATCGACGGCGTGCTTTCGGCGCGCGTTCATCTCGTCTTGCCAGAGAACGATCCCCTAAGACAGCGACTGGTGCCATCGTCCGCTTCCGTCTTCATCCGGCATCGCGCATCCGTTCCGATGAATGAGCTGATCCCGCAGGTCAAGATGCTGGTGGCAAAGGGCATCGCCGGACTGACCTATGACAATGTATCCGTCACGCTCATTCCGGTGGCCGCAACAGCCCCCGAGCAGGAAACCGGTGAGGCGGGTTTCACTACATTCTTCGGCCTCTGGCTGCATCCGGACAGCCTCGCCGCCGCGATGTGGCTGTTCTACGGCATGGCGGCGGCCATACTCGCGCTGGCTGCCCGGCTGGCTTACCTCCATTGGTATCGACGGCCCGGTGTCTATGCGCTCGACGCTTCTGCAATGCCCGTGAAGAAGACATGATCCAGACCGGCTCGAAGCAAACTGCCAGCCCGGAATGGCGGACATTCACGTCCAATCCCGCAGGCTATGCGGATGCGGCCCGACTTGCGCAATGCTTTGACGGCACGATCGGCGAGGCTGCCTGCCAGCGCATGCTACAGTCGCAACGCCTGCATGAGCGATTGTCGGAGCTTCTGCTCGACCGTTACGGACTCAGCGGCGCTGTGTCCAACGAACCGGCCGATGAGGTGGATCGGGCGATCGCTTTGTCATCGGGTGAGGAGTTGGAGGAACTTGCGCTTCGCGCGGGCGCGATCTACTGGGCCGGCAGTCTGGCCGCCATCATTGATGGGCGCGAAGCGGCCGCGTTGCAGGCGGCACTCGGCGCGGATCTTTGCACTTTTGCAGTCGCCAACCGCGATCTGGCCGGTCCAATGCAGCCGTTGGAGCCCCTGGAAGATATTCATAGTCGTGTCTATGCCGACGGCTTGAGTTGCCTCGGCGCCTGGTGTCAGGCGATGCCCGGCGATACGAGCATGCGAGTTCGCCTCAAGCTGATGCCGCACGAGCTTGTTGACCAGACAGCCGCGCCATTTGCCGAGACTGGTCCGGCCATTGTTCGACGAGCGATGAGTTAGACGAGATGGTCGAACCGGGCAAAGCGACCACTGGTGTGCCAAGGCGCCCTAACGGCCGCATCCTGCGCGCTGCTGAGGCACGCGCCTGGCAAGATGGGCACGCCTTTCTCGACGAAGCCAGACGCGATGCGCAGCAGTTGCGTGACGCCGCTCGGCGAGCCTATGCGGTCGAATATGCGCAGGGCTATGAAGACGGTAAGGCGCAAGGCGACGCGGATGCCACGCGTTTGGTGAGCGAGACCGCGGTCAAGGTAGATCGCTATCTTGGTGGGCTGGAAGCCGAAATCATCAATCTAGCCCTCGATGTCGTCAGGCGCGTGCTGGGAGAATTCGACGTGAGCATGCTTGTCGCCAAGGCGGCCGGGCAGGCCGTCAAAGAAATTCGCCGCGCCAAATATCTGAAGGTCCGAGTTCATCCCGCTTCCGTTGACAGGGTTCGCGACGAACTGCATGCGGCCCTGCGCGAGAGTAACCTGGGCCTGACGGTCGAGATCGACGCGGCTGATACGCTCGCGAGGGGCGCCTGCATCCTCTCGACCGACATTGCCGTCATTGACGCCAGTATCGACGCACAGCTCAATGCCATTGCCGCTGCGATTTCATCAAAGGCCGAGGCGCCGGCATGACAAGCCCCGCCACCAAGATCGAGAGCCGCCTCGCATCCATCGTTCCGAACCTGCGTTCCGGCCTGCGCGACGATGCCAGTCGACCCAGGAAAGGGCGTGTACGGCGGGTGACTGGCACCGTCATTCACGCGACGGTGGAGGAGGTGCGGATCGGCGAGATATGCGAACTCGTCGATCCCGGGACCGGCAGGGTGACCAAGGCGGAAGTCGTTGGGCTCATGGACGAGATGGCGATCCTTGTTCCGCTTGGCGATCTGACCGGTCTTTCAAGCCTGACCGAGGTCATTCCGACCGGAAAGGCCCAACTGGTGCCCGTCGGGCCTGGCCTGCTTGGTCGGGTGATCAGCGCGCTCGGCGAGCCATTGGATGGCAAGCCGCTTTCGCCGGATGGCATTACCGGCAGCTATCCGGTCAACGCCTATCCGCCATCTCCGCTGGAGCGCAGTTTGATTACCGAGCCTATCCAACTCGGAATCCGCGCCCTCGATGGGCTTCTCACCTGCGCGCGGGGGCAGCGCGTCGGCATCTTCGGCGAGCCTGGCGTCGGCAAGTCGAACCTGCTTTCGGATATCGTCAGCGGCACCGACGCAGATGTTGCCGTGGTTGCTCTTGTCGGCGAACGCGGACGTGAAGTGCGCGAATTCATCGAGCGTCAGCTCGGGCCGGAAGGGCTGGCGCGGGCAATCATCGTCGTCGCGACGTCCGACCGGCCGGCGATAGAGCGCGTCAAGGCCGCCCACGTGGCGACCAGCATTGCCGAATATTTTCGCGACCAGGGCAAGCATGTACTGCTGGCAATGGACAACATTACGCGGTTTGCCCGTGCTCAGCGCGAGATTGGGCTCGCTTCAGGCGAGCCGCCGACGCGTCGCGGTTTTCCGTCTTCGCTGTTTGCGGTCCTGCCACGTCTGCTTGAGCGCTCAGGGCCTGGTCGCGACGGTTCCATCACAAGCCTCTACAGCGTTCTTCTGGAAGGCGACGGCACGCTGGATCCGGTCGCCGAAGAAATCCAGGCTCTTCTCGATGGCCATGTCTTCCTGTCCAATGAACTTGCGCAGCGCAATCATTTCCCGGCCATCGACGTGCTGCGCAGCCGGAGCCGCCTTATGGACACGGTGGTGCCATCTGAGCATCGGTCGGACGCCGGCCGCTTACGGGAGCTGCTCGCTCGCTACGCCGACGTCGAATTGCTGCTGCGCGTCGGTGAATACGAAAAGGGCAGCGATGCGGTGGCGGACGAGGCGGTGGCGAAGATCGACACCATCAACGCCTTCCTGCGACAGCCGTCCGCCACATACGAAACCATCGAGAAGACACGCGAACGCATGCGGGGGATCGTCAATGAAAGATCGTGACATAATCGCACGATTGCGCGACCTCAGGCGCCGCGGTGAGAGGCGCGCAAACGAAGCGGTCATAAGGAGATATGCCGCTGCGAACCAGGCCGCCGGGGAAGTTCAGGAGGCGGCTGCCGCGGTTACGGAACACCTCCAGAGCACAGCCGACGCCGAGGATGCAGCGTTCGGTTCGCTTGTTGGACAACCGGTGAAGGCCGCCAGCCTTTATAGGATTCAGGGACAGTTCGAGATCGCCGCCAGGCAAACCGAGCAGCTTCGGGAAAACGAGAAGATGGCTGGCGTCACCGAGCAACGACGGAAAGCGGAGTTATCGGCAGCCCGCAACGATCATCGCGCGAGCATGAAGGCCGTGACGAAGCTGAACGGGCTGTTGGAGCATCTGACCAAGCGCACTGCGCGTCGTCGCCTCGCGCTTGCCGAGCTTTCCGAGGAAGACGAGCGCAGCGCACTGCGCTTGCCTGTAGAACGATAGTCCAATCAGTGATCGTGAATATGGAAATGTGATGCCTCAGGCCTTGGCGTCGGCAAAAAAGAAAGCGCGCATAGGACCGGTGAGACGCGCGGCCACACGCTCGAGCGTTGGCGAGCCGCTGACATTGGAATCTATTACGGCTGCGGAGGTTGAGGCATTGAACGCCTTTTACCGCCGCCGTGCTCCTGCGCAGATCACGATAGCGGGGAAAACCATGGCGGTAGCGGCGGTCTGGCCGGTACCGAACCCTGTGGACCAGCCGCTGTGCACGATTGCGTTCACCGTCGGAGACACGGCGGGCAAATTGCATCTGCCCCTTTCTGTTGCCGAACGGGGTCTTGCCAGGGCCGACGAGCTAGTCGACATAAAACGACTGGCACCCGCTCACGCCGCACTGCTGCTGGAGTCCGTATTCGAAGAAGATCTCGAATGGATCGAGAGCAAGCTGGGCGAGAACATCGCGATCACGTCCATCGAACGAAGAGACACCGTTTTGGATGAAACCGCGTTGGCTTTCGTCCTGACCGGCAAGGACGAAACGATAGACTGCACGTTGAACACGAATAACGCCGGCTTGGTCCTGCGGATCGGCCGCTTTCTCGACGAAATCGGGAAAGCGAAGCTACCGATCCCGGGCGAATTCCCGCTACCGGTCTGCCTTTGGCGTAACGCGCTTACGATCAGCCTCGGCGAGCTTCAAAGCCTGCATCATGACGATGTGGTGCTTTTCGATGACGCGGAGGAAGAAGGTGTGGTGGCGCTCGTCATTGCCGAGCGCCTTTATGCCCCGGCCGCCCTGACTGCCGGCGGGCCGCAATTGCTTGCCGCCCCGACTGCAATCGCTGGATCGAAATGGGAGTGGACCATGAATCAGAACACGCCGCCGCATGCCGACCAGACATTGGAAGAGTCAACTCTGGACGAGTTGCCGGTTGCGCTTGCCTTCGAGCTCGGCCGCACGGCAATGCCTCTGCGCGAGGTAAGGCAGCTTGCACCCGGCGCTATCGTTCCGCTCGCCCATGTGACGGAGGAAACGGTCGACATCATCGCCAATGGCAAACGCATCGGCCGTGGCGAGATTGTGCGGATTGGGGAGAGCCTGGGCGTGCGGATCGCCCGCATGTTCGACAATGCTTGACAATTCGCCCAACCTCCTTGGGATTCTGATCGCCGTCGGCTTCGTCGGTTTGCTGCCGCTGGCAGTCGTCACGATGACCGGATTCCTGAAAATCTCGGTCGTGCTGTTCCTCATCCGTAACGCGCTCGGCGTCCAGCAGATGCCGCCCAATTTGGTACTCTACGGCATAGCACTCGTGCTCACGGTCTATGTCACGACGCCGTTGCTGAGCGATATGTCGGGCCGGCTTCAGGAAGGGCAGGTTCAGTTCCAGACGACGGACGACCTCGCCAGGGCGGCGCAACTGGTCAGGGAACCATTGCAGCAGCACCTTATCAAATTCACGCAGCCGGACGAGCGGCAGTTCTTTCTTGACGGAACGAACCGCCTGTGGCCGGAACAGGCACGCCAGAATCTGAAAGACGACGATCTTTCGATACTTGTTCCTGCCTTTGTCGCATCCGAGCTCACTCGCGCGTTTGAAATCGGCTTTCTGCTTTATCTTCCCTTCCTCATCATCGACATCGTTGTCGCGAACATCCTGATGACGCTCGGCATGATCATGGTCTCGCCGGTCCTCATTTCGATCCCGCTGAAACTGTTCCTTTTCGTCGCCATAGATGGCTGGTCGCGGCTGATGCACGGCCTAATCCTGAGTTACGGCTGACGCCGCTGGGAGGTTTGCATGAGCAATGACTTCATCCTAGCGAAGGTCCAAAGCGCGCTTCTGACGGTGCTGTTCGCGTCCAGCCCAGCGATCATCGCGGCGCTGGCCGTCGGCATCCTCGTCGGCCTTGCCCAGGCGCTGACGCAAATTCAGGACCAGTCCCTGCCGCAGACGATTAAGCTCGTCGTCATCCTGCTGGTCATCATGGTCTTCGGCCCGCTGCTTGGCCAGCAGATCGCGGAGCAGGCCTCAACGACGCTGGACGAATTCCCCGTCGTGACGCGTTGAGGCACGCAGATGCCGGTCGAACCATTCTTCGCGTCGGTCAAAGAGCTTCAGTTCTATCTTTTGGCGGGGGCTTTCGCGCTCGCACGCATGACCGGATTCATGTTCCTGATGCCGCTCTTTTCGCGTGTGCCGCTGTCCGGCCTTCTGCGCAACGGCGTTGCTCTGGCGTTGGCGGTTCCGGTCTTTCCGATGATCGTGAACAAACTGACAAACACTGACCTCGCGACGACGATGATCGTCGTGTACATGCTCAAGGAGGTCGTGGTCGGGGTAACGCTCGGGCTGGCGATGGGCATACCGTTCTGGGCGGCCGAGGCTGCGGGCGATATCCTGGACCTACAGCGCGGCTCCACGATGGGGACGCTGATCGATCCGATGATGACCCATGAGACGAGTGCCACCGGCACCTTGCTCGCCGTCATCATGGTCACGATCTACCTGGCTGCAGGCGGCCTCGAACTTTCTTTGACCAGCCTTTACGACAGCTATGGCCTTTGGCCGATTGACCAACTTCTGCCCGTGTTCAGCAAGGATGCAGCCGGAATCTTCCTCGATCTGCTGAACCGCATTCTGATGATGGCATTGACCCTCGTTTTCCCGCTCATTATCAGCATGCTCTTGTCCGACATTGTGCTGGCGTTCTTGGCGCGCGCCTCACCGCACCTGAATGTTTTTGCGCTTTCGCTGATCGTGAAGACGCTGGTGTTTAGCCTCGTCTTTGTACTCTATTCAGCTTTCCTGCTCTTCTACATGAACCGGGACCTTGGCTTCCTGCACGAGGCAGGCCGACAGATAGAAGCGATCGGCTGCCGAAGCTGTCAATGAGAAGGGGAAGATTAGCGGATCGTAATAGAAGCTAACGTTGGTCGGCCAATAAATACAATTTATCGTTGAGGGAAGATTCTGACAATTTGACAAGCGGCCGAACTGCCAACGATCTTACGCCCTCCCGACTTGTCTCTGAAACGCGCATATCCCTCGGAAGCCATGGCTCGCCAGACCACTTCACCGATCTACGAGGACTTGCGACTGGTCGATGCGGATAGGCTGCGCAGACTTGTCAGAATGGGCGCCTATGAGGGGCATACAGGAGGGCTTGCGCGCGGCAAACTCCAGGCTAATGTTGTGATTGTGCCCCGCAGCTTTGCCGTCGATTTCCACCAGTTTTGCATCCGTAACCCGAAACCCTGTCCGTTGGTGGGCGTGAGTCGCGCCGGTAGTCCATTGATCCCAGCGCTGGGCGATATCGACATCCGCACCGATGCCCCCCAGTACAACATTTATCACTTCGGGGAGCTGACCCGTCAGAAAACGGACGTTATCGACCTTTGGCGGGATGATTTTGCCGCTTTCGCGCTTGGCAGTTCGCTTACCGTCGAGGCTGCACTTGCCGAAAAGGGCGTGAAACTCCGCCGCATCGGCTGCGGCAAAGCCTCACCCAAGTTCCGAACTAGGATCGAGACTTGTCGTGTCGGACCGTTTGGTGGCGAAATGGTCGTCTCGATGCGCCCGATCAGACATTGCGACGTCGACAAGGTTCGCGCCCTCACCGCACGCTTCCCGCATGCTCACGGCTCTCCTATCCATGTCGGAGATCCCACGGTCATCGGAATAGCCGACTTGATGGGTCCCGACTGGGGCGATGCGGTCAAAATCATGGACGGGGAGGTCCCTGTATTCTGGGCCAGCAGCATAACTGCACAGGATGCACTTGCTCGTGCCGAACTCGCGACCTCGATCACGGTATCGCCGGGGCATATGCTGATCACTGATGTGGATGCACGAGCCGATGCCGGCGCTTTCAAGGTTTACTAGCAGTCCGTCGGGCTTCGGACTTACTTCATGACGAAGTGAGATGGCTGTCTGGAATGCGACCGTTCCAGGACACCTCGCAAGCGGCAAACTCCGGCCTGCGGGCGCGGGCTCAGACCGTGCGGGTATCAAAAGGCGAGACGCTGTGATCAGCAACCTTCTCATCGGTTTCGGCATTGTCGGGTGAAAGCACCGCGCTTTTCAGAAGTTTCGAATAGGGGTGCTGCGGATTGTCCAGCACTGTCCGGGCATCGCCGCCCTCCACCACGCGGCCCTTCTGCATGATGATGATGCGGTCGCTGATGTGGTAGGCGGTGGCGAGGTCGTGGGTGATGTAGACGATCGACACGCCGAGTTCGTCGCGAAGCGCCTTGAACAGTTCGACGATGGACATCCTGAGCGACGCGTCGACCATCGAGACGGGCTCGTCGGCGACGAGCAGCGCGGGACCGGAGATCAGCGCGCGGGCGATCGCGGTGCGCTGCAGTTGGCCGCCGGACAGCTCATGGGGAAAGCGCCCGCGCACCTCCGCCAATGACAGGCCGACCTTGCGCAGCGCCTCGTCGCACACGCGGTCCACCTCCGTCCTGCCGACCCGAGCCAGCCGGCGGGCGGTGGCGTAGAGGTAACGATCGACGCGCTTCAGGGGATTGAAAGCCTCGTACGGGTTCTGGAAGATCGGCTGCACTTGGCGCATGAAATCGAGCCGCGCGCGCCGGCCGCGGATTGTCGCCAGCGCCTTGTCGCGGAAGCGGATCGTGCCTGCGCTCGCCGGAACCATGTTGAGAATCATGCGGGCGAGCGTCGTCTTGCCGCTGCCCGACTCGCCGATGATTGCGAAGATTTCAGGCCGCGACGCATCGAGCGCGAAACTCACCTCGTCGACCGCATTGAAGGTTTTGCGCGCTAGCAGCCCCCCCGACGCGTAGCTCTTCGTCACCCCTTCAAGGCTCAGCAGATCGCTCGTCATTGAACGAGCCCGGTCCGTTGTTTCGCGGCTGCCGCGAACACCCGGTCCGGCCCGACGGCGGGACTTACTGCGTGGCAAGCGACGCGATGGCGAGGATCGATGCTGACCAGTTCGGGATGCGTCTCGCGGCAGATGTCCATGGCGAGCGGACAGCGCGGATGAAACCGGCAGCCGCTCGGCGGCTCGGCCAGACTGGGCGGCGCGCCGGTGAGCGCCCGCTTGGCCGAGAGGTCGCCGATCCGCGGCAAGCTGGCGATGAGATGCTGCGTATAAGGGTGCTTCGGGTTCCTGAAGATCTCCGCCGTGGGCGCCTCCTCCACCAGACGCCCGGCATACATGATGCCGAGGCGGTCGGAGATGTTGGCGTGAACGGCCATGTCGTGGGTGACGAAGATCATCGACGAGCCGATCTCCCGCTGCGCCTCGCGGATCAGTTCGAGGACGCTTTTCTGCACGACCACGTCGAGCGCCGTCGTCGGTTCGTCTGCGATGATGAAATCGGGCCGGCAGACGGTGGCAAGCGCAATCGCGATGCGCTGGCGCATGCCGCCCGACAACTCGTGGGGATAGGCATCGAGCACGCCCGGCGTGAGCTGGAGACGCTCCAGATGCGCGATGATGGCCGCGAAGAATCGCTGCTTCTTCAGGTCCATGTGGGGGAGCGCGAAGTCGATGAAGGACTCACGCACGCGCCGGACCGGATTGAGCACATTCATCGAGCCTTGCGGAATATAGGAGAGATAGCGCCAGCGGATCGCCGATAATGCCGCGCGGTCGAGCCTGTAGATGTCGCGGTCGAGGAAGCTGTAGCGGATGGAGCCGCCGACGACGGTGAGCGGCGGCCGGATGGCCGCGGCGATGGTCTTGATGAAGGTGGTCTTGCCGGAACTCGATTCGCCGGCGAGGCCGTAGATCTCGTTCCTGCCGACCTGCAGCGAAATGTCGTCGACGGCGCGCACTTCGCGCTGCGTGCCGAAATACTTCATGACGTAGTAGGCGCGAAGATTCTTGACGTCGAGCATGACGTCCGCCGACCCGTTCGCGCGCGGCCGCGCGTTCACGCCTGGCCTCCCATGCGGGTCAGGCGGCTTCTCGGATCGATATATTCGTTCATCGAAACCGAAAGCAGGTAGAGCCCCAGAAAGGTCATGATGACCAGGACGACGGGGAAAAGGATCCACCACCAGACGCCGGCGACCATCGCGGTGTGCTGGTTGGCCCAGTAGATCATCGTGCCGATCGTCGGCGTCTCGATATTGGTAAAGCCGATCACCGACAGCGTCACTTCCAGTCCGATCGACCAGTTCATGTTGTTGAGTGTGGTGGAGAAGACGATGGGAAGAACATAGGGCAGATGCTCCTCCACGAGGATCTGTCGGGTGCTCATGCCGGAAAAGACGCTCATCGCGGTAAACTCACGCGTCCTGAGGCTGAGCGCCACCGAGCGAATAAGCCGCGCGTCATAGGGCCAGCCGAGCGACGCCATCGCGACGGCCAGCATCGGCCACGACATGTTGTCGCGCATCATGAAGAAGAACAGCACCAGGATCGGAAACAGCGGGATCACGACGAAGGTGTCGTTGATCGTCATCAGGATGCGATCGGTAATGCCGCCGGCATAACCGGCAACCAGCCCGATCAGCAGCGACAGGATACGGCTCATCAGGGCGACGGAAAGGCCGAACAGCAGCGAGTTGCGGATGGCGATCGTAAGCTGCCAGAACACGTCCTGCCCGCGCGAATTGGTGCCGAAGGGATAGGCCCATGACGGCGGCACGTCCGGCGCGACGACGTAGCTGTCCATCGGCGGATAGGGCGAGAAGAACGAGGCGGCCGCGAAACCGAAAACGATCAGGATCAGGATCGCGCCGAGCGCGAATTCGAGATTGTAGCGGAAGAGGTCGCGGACTGTCTTCAGCATCAGGTCAGCTCCGCGCCACGCGGGAATCGAGCAGCGGATAAATTATGTCGATGACCAGGATCGCCGATGCCACCGCGATGATCGACACGGATGTGATGCCGAGCACCAGGCTGTAATCGCCCGCGTTCACGGCCCGGACCAGCAGCGTGCCCATGCCGGGGTAGCCGAACACGAATTCGGTGATAATTGCGCCGTTGAAGATGGCGCCGAGCGACAGCGCAAGTCCGGTCAACTGAGGCGAAAGCGCATTGCGCATGACGTAGGAGAACAGGATGCGGCGGCGATCGACGCCGCCAAGCTCGGCGTAGGTGACGTAGTCCTCCGTGACGATGTTGGAGACGAGCGAGCGCATGCCGATGAACCACGCGCCCAACCCGACGAGCACGAGCGACAGTGCGGGCAGGATGGAATGCTTGACGATGCTGGCGGCGAAGGCAAAGCCCTGCCGGTCGATGTTCATCTCGGCGCCGCCGCTGATTGGGAGGACCGGCCAGAGGAAGCCGAAGACGACGAGGAGAATGAAGGCGACGATGTAGTAAGGGATCGGCTGCAGGCTCATGGCCAGAATGCCAAGGGCCTTGAGCAGGCTGTTCTTGCGATAGTAACCGGCGAGGCCGCCAAGAAAATTGCCGACTATCCAGGCGATAAGCGTCGAGCAGACGAGCAGGCCGAGTGTCCATGGCAGCGCCTGCCAGATCAGCGTCGAGACCGGCGTCGGGAACGCCGACAGCGAAGGCCCGAAATCGCCCGTCGCCATGCGCCTCCAGAAGAAGACGTACTGCTCCCACGCCGAGCCTTCGAGACCATAGAGTTCGCGCAGCGTCTTGCGCATCACCTCGACCATCTCGGGGCTGGACTGGCCAAACATGGTGACGGAGCTGATCGCCTGCTCGACAGGATCGACCGGCGTGAGGTGGGTGATGAGATAGGCGATATTGATGCCGATGAAGACGACCAGAATGAACTGTGCGAAGCGTCTGACGAGATAGAGCGCGTAGGTTCTCATCGCTTCGACCGTGCCGCGGCTTGCATCATTTCGTTCGCACCTGGTTGGGAGCGAGGCGGGGGAGCGCCGCCTCGCTCGCCTGTTCGCCGCTACTGGGCCTTGGCGGGCTTCAGTCTGACGAACATGTATTTGGTGTTCGCCCAGTTCGAGACCGGGTTGGTGTAGGGATCATCCGCGCTCGGGAATCCCGTCCAGTAGGTCGTATCCATCATGGTGAACACGTTGTACGACATCAGCGGGATGATAGGCATCTCCCGGGCCGCGAGCTTGATATATTCCTGGCCGAGCTCCTGTACTTTCGGATCGTCGAAGTCGATCGTGCGGATCTCCTCGATGATCTTGTCCAACTCCGGATGCGTCCAGCGCTGGCGGTTGCGCGGCGGCTGGCGCTCGCCCCTCGGCTTCAGGAATTCCGAGTGCCAGCTGTCGAGGAAGAATGACAGGTCGGGGTGACCACCCCAGGTCTCCACACTCCAGCCGATTGCGGCCTCGAAGTCACCTGATTCGACGCGCGGGAAGAAGTCCGATGGATAGGCCTGCGTCTTGGCGGCGATGCCGAACTGGCGCCATTGCTGCACGATCATGGTGCCGGCGCGCGTCATGACCGGCCGCTGGTCGCCTTCCACCAGAAGCGTGATCGAGAAGGGCGTCCCGTCCGGCTTCAGCCATTGATCGCCCTGTTTCGTGAAGCCGGCGCGCTCCAGAAGCTGGGTGGCCGCCTCGGGATTCGGTTTCCACCAGCCGCGGCCAATGGCATTAGCGATCTCTTTGGGATCGGTCGGGATCTGCTCGCCCATCGACGGCCGCAGCATTTCGGCGATCTGCTGGCCAACGGTCGGGTCGTAAGGTTTGTATTTGCTCTTGCCGGTATCGATCTCGAAATTCTTGAGCCAGTCCTCAATCGGGTCGAAATAGTATTTGCCATAGAGCCCGGTTGGCGGGACACCGATGGCCGAGATCGTCGCGGCGCCGCGATAGGAAGCCATCGAGACTGCCTTGATGTCGATCAGCAGCGCCAACGCCCAGCGCACGTCGGCGTTCTGGAACGGCTCGACCTGATGGTTGAACAAGACCGCCGGCAGAGTGGGATCGGGATGGGCGTAAGGGAAGCCCTTGAACCAGCCTTGCGAGGTCGGCGACTGCTTGACCAGGGTGAACACGCCCTCGGGCGAAGTGTCGTGGATGATATCGAGCTGGTGGTTGAGCTGCAGGATGACGCGCTTGTCGGGCGGGCCCGGATCAATGTAGGCGGCATATTTCGGGCCCGGCTCCCCGTGGCGGGCGAGCGACGTGCGCTGCCAGTCCTCGCGCTTCTCCCAGATGTACCACTTGCCGTTCGGGTCGAAGCTGTGAAGCTTGTAAGGACCGATCGTGACCGGCGGGTTGAAGTCGAACTTGGTCGGGTCCTCCACTTTTTCGAACACGTGTTTCGGCATGATCCAGGCTGCGTTCCAGCGCACCGTGAAGGTGGCATGGAAGCGGGAGTTGGGCCGCTTCAGCTTGAAGACCACGGTACGTTTGTCCGGCGCCGTCACCGAGTCGACGCTGGCCGCGAAGACAGGCCCCCAGATCATGCTGGGATTCTTGATCTGCGTCTCCACCGTGAAGATGACATCGTCGGCGGTGAACTCCACGCCGTCGCTCCAGAAGATGCCGTCCCGGAGCTTGACCGTCATCTCGGTGAAGTCGGCATTGTATTGCGGTTTGTCGGCGGCAAGCGAGTTGTCCCAGACGCCGTCGATCCCGGCATCGGGATCGATATACCAGAGCGTATCCATGCCGAGTTGCTGCAGGCCGGTGGAGTTGCCGCCGCGCGCGACCATCCAGATGTTGAACCAGGGCGGGTTGGTGATCGTGCCCTGCGGGTTCTCGATGATGATGGTCTCTTCGCGCGGCAGGTTCGAGATACCTTGAGCAAGAGCGGACTGTGCCCCCAACCACGCGCTCGCGAAGAACGCCAAGACTCGCATGATGCGCATCGTCATTCCTCCCTGTGCCGGTCGCATCGGTGATGCGATGGCTTGTTGTCGTTGGGGAAGGAAGCTAACCCGGGGACAAAACCGGGTCAATAGAACCTGATACATATCGCAATATCCGATATGAATTATGCTGGTTTCCAGATTATTGCTTCTCCAAGTTGCGGCCGTGCGACGCGCACCGAAGGCAAAATCAAACCGACAGCCGGATGAGATTGTAGGAGCGCGGCTTGAGGCGGCACAGAAGGCGGCCCTCCTCGACCACCGAGCCGTTCTGCAGTTGCGGCTTCACCAGATCCGGCGCGTCGGCGGAGTTCACCGCCTTCAGGTCCGGATGGTGGATGACGACATGCTCGATCAGCCGTGCCGAGAGAAAACCGGCAAGGTCGACTGTGAGTTCGGTTTCCTCGTCCGGATGCTTGCTGATGACGAACAGCGAGATCATGCTGCCCGCGTGATCAAGCACCGCGGCGACGTCGATATAGGGCACGTCGTCGGCGGCCTTGGCGTCGTAACGCGGCCCGTCGACCGCGACGGCCAGGCTTTCGCCGCGCCCGTGACGCGAGGCGAGCAGATAGGGGTAATAGATCGTCTGCCGGAAAGCGCGCCCGCCACGTTCGGTGGTGATCGGGGCGATGGCATTGACGAGCTGCGCGATGCAGGCGATCCGCACACGGTCGGCGCGGCGGATGAAGGTGTTGAGGATGCAGCCCACGACGAGCACGTCCTCGAAATTATAGATCTCCTCGAGCAGCGCCGGCGCTTCCGGCCAATCCCAGTTCTTGAAATTGTCGTGGTCCTGGCGGCGCGAATGGTACCAGACGTTCCATTCATCGAAGGAGATGTAGATGTCCTTCTTCGACCGCTTCTTGGCCTTAACATAGTCGATCACGCCGCTCACGGTTTGGATGTAGCGGTCGAGGGTTACCGGCTTGGCGAGGAAATTGAGGTAATCGTCCTCGTAATTCTCGAAATACATATGCAGCGACAGGTAATCGACATTGTCGTAGCACTCGTCGAGCACATCGGCTTCCCATTGCGGATAGGATGGCATGAACGAGTGTGAGCTGCCGCAGGCGACGAGTTGCAGCGTCGGATCGAATGCCTTCATCGCCTTCGCCGTCTCGTTGGCGATGCGGCCGTATTCGTAGGCTGTCTTGTGCCCGACCTGCCATGGCCCGTCCATCTCGTTGCCGAGGCACCATAGGCGCACGTCGTACGGTTCGCGCCGGCCGTTCTTGATGCGAAGGTCGCTCCAGCGGCTGCCGCCGGGATGGTTGCAGTATTCAAGCAGCCCGCGCGCCTCGTCGAGACCGCGTGAGCCGAGATTGACAGCTAACATCAGATCCGTGCCGGCCGCTTTGCACCAGGCCGCGAACTCGTCGATTCCGACCTCGTTGGTTTCCTTCGTTCGCCAGGCATAGTCGAGCGTGACGGGGCGGCTCTCCTTGGGCCCAATCCCGTCCTCCCAATTATAGGCGGAGACGAAGTTGCCGCCGGGGTAGCGCGTGACGGGAACGTTCAGCTCGCGCACCATCTCGATGACGTCGCGGCGGAACCCGTGCTCATCGGCGGACGGATGGCCGGGTTCGTAGATGCCAGTGTAGATCGCCCGCCCGAGATGCTCCAGAAACGCACCGTAGACGCGGTCGTCGATCCGGCCGATGCGAAAATCCTTGTGGACGACAGCCTTCGCCTTCATCGCGTTTCCCCTGACTGTATCAAATACTTGGATATGTATCCATAATATCTGATCCTGAATAAGGTGGGTGAGTCAACCCGTCTTAATCTGGTGTGGAGGACAAGTGCAGAATCGAGCGGTCGGCGCCGTTGCCCAGTTCAGGCGGGGGCGCTGCCGCGCTCGGGTTCCCGCCGAATATGCAGGCGCAGGATGATGTCCTGATCGTGATTGCCAAAACCCTTGCCGAAGATGTTCAGGCCCCCTGGATGCTCGGCGTGCTCGTCGATGCCGACCCTCAAGCGAATCGAATGATGCTCGGCTAGGTGAAGCTGGTCGAGAGTCACATCCGAAGTTCTCTCGCTGTCGAGATAAGTCCCGTCGTCGGTGATCTTCCACGTCTTCAGGTGGCCGTATTGCGAGCCCTCGAGCTTCCACCAGCGCGGCGTGTAGATGCCGCGCTTGTCGCCGAAATCGCCGGGCGAGGTCCAGGTGCCGACCAGCACGTCGTTCACCCAGACGCTGACGTCGGAAGGCCAGTTGGCGTCGGTGCCGGGCACTTCCGAGGAGAGTTCCATGCTGAACTCGAGTGCCTCGATCTCTGCCTGCAGGATTTTCGCATTGTTCGGAAACTTGTACTCGACATGGCCGCGCTCAAACCAGATCAGCCCCGCTTTCATCCGATCCGGGTCAAGAAAGAAATCGGGCACGTCGAGAAGACCGATGACGGCCTCGCTCGAGCAGAGGCCGCAGGGTGGCGAAACGTTGCAATTCGTGTAGAGGCCGAGCGGCATGGACAGCTCGATCACGTTCGACCTGGTCTTGAGATCGTAGTCGTCGAAGCGCACCACGATCTCGTCGAAGCGCGCCGCGCAAATCTTTTGCTGACCTTTGGTCGCCTTCACCGTTTCGGTGCGTATCAGGTCACAGCCTTCCAGCACCTGAACGTTTGTCGCGACCGTCGACTGCGGCAGGGACAGCACATCGCTGATCTCGTTGACGTTGAGCGGTCCGCGCGAATGCAGAAGCTTGAGGATGCTGATCCGCACGGGGGAGGAAAGACCCTTCAGCACCTCCAGCCCATCCTCGGCATTGATCGTCAGGAAGTTGCGGTTGTTCTTGAGCGGAAGGTCCATGGCGCATCCAAAGCGCGTTGCAACGTGACTGTATCAGAATTTCGGATGCATACCAGAACTGTCTGATGCTTCAAGCGATTGATCAAACGGGCGCACGGCACAACCGGACGCTCTGTCGGCTATCATGGGCTGAAACAATCGAGTAGCGGGAAGCGGCAGCAGCGTAGAAACGTCAGCCCTCGCGTCCTACGTTTTCGGTGCGCGTCAAATGCCGTCGGCCATTTCCTCCACTCCTTCCTGACCGTTTGGCTGATCTGACATGTCGTTGCTTCGGAGGTAAATCCCGTTCAGCCTCGCAGAGAGCTGCGGCGTACTATGGCGTGCAAATCGGCGACCTGCTTCGCGCCCATGACTGCCCATTCAACGGCTTAGTCTAGGTGTCGAGATATTGCGCCTGTCGATTGCGCATCATGTTGATCATTTCGATACCGGACAGAATGATGCCGGTCGCGATCTGGCAAGACTTTGAGACTGATATGGCCTGTCCAGCAAGCCGTTCGGTGAACAGGCAGCTACAATCCCGCTAACGGTGATGGAACTCTAGTCGACTGAGCCGGCGATCACTCTGAATTACAGTAAGGAATGCATTCCGAGACAAGTTTCTGGATGCGAAGCTAACGACACTCTTCAGCTTGATGCGTATAGAATCGCGCATTGTGAAAGCGTAGTTGAGGAGCCTCCCGAAATGAACGCAAAGCTCAAAGGCGAAGCGCGTCGCAAGATAATTCTTGATGGGTACGCCAAGAACGAACCGTTGAAGGATATTGCGGCGAAGCTCGGATGCTCTCTGGCGAGTTTGAAAGTCAGTGCCAGTAAACTCGGTTGCACTCGAACCCCGAAGGAGGCGGCGGCATTTCGGCGCGGCTTCCATATCCCGGAACAAAAACGGCAAGATTATTACCAATTGATGGTAGCGGGGCAATACCACGCTCGCGAATGCGCAGTTATTTTGGGAATAATACCAGTGAATTATCCAAGTATTGAGTAAATTTACTACGATACGCTATGGACGATATTATCAATTAAGCGTTCCATCGCCTCGGGCCCGCTGCCTTGCACGGGCGCTGAGCCTGGGAAGGTTCGCACAGATGCTGGGCCAACGTTTCAACCGCACCTGCCTTAGCCCTCACGATCTGGCTGTTTGCCAACGCGTCTTTGACCGGGTTTGTGCAGATGAACACCTCGATCCTCTAAGCCGGGAAGCCGAAATACTAGCGTCGATGGTGGTGGGGATCTTTAGGAATGCTCAAACCAATGAGCGCGCGTTACTGAGGGCAGTCAGGTCTAGTCGCCAAAAGACCAGGGCGGCGCACTGACGTTCATCGCGGAAATCCGGCAAGGAGTTTGTGGCATGCCGGCCGCTGCATACGGCGGGAAGTTTTCCGCGCGTCGTGGCTGGCGCCTGAGGCTTTGGGATTGCATGCCCATTAGTCTAAGTGCATATTCGAACAGCCAGCCAACTATCCTGTAAGCCGGTTAGGCTCGGCGCCAGCCCCCTATGCGAAGTGATAAGCGCGACGCGAGCGTGGAGCGGACGCGGCGCTTAATGCGCCGATGGTCCTGTTCAATCCGATTGTTGAGGTACCTGCTCTTGCGGATGCGGATTGGTTTCAGTGAGCCTCGCGATCGGTCGCGCAGACGGTTTTCAGCAATACAGGAAATAATTGCCTCGTGATTGGTCTGGCTGCCGTCGATGACGATGCGATCCGGTCGCTCCAAACGACTTCCGGAGGAAGCGTTTGACCGCCGGCAGGTCACGGTGTTCGCTGAAGAAGAATTCGCACGATAGAGAAACATCCATCAGCCGCGACCTATATACGTCTCGTCCATGCGCCATTTGCGGCCGACGGCACGCTCGCGCTGGTTGAAGCGCTCCAGCAACTGAAGTGAGAGGTGGACAACCCAGCGGTGGATGGTGAAGTGGTCGACATTCAGGCCGCATTCGGCCATTATCTCTTCCAGATCCCGTAGGCTCAGATTGTAGGTCAGTTACCAGCGTACGCACAGCCGGATCACCGATCGGTCGAAATGGTGGCCTTTGAACATGACAAGCTCCCCGAGAATCGAAGGGCCTTACTGCCAACCATTCCGTTTAAGTTATTGCTGAAATGAGGTTATGCTATTCTTATATTCGCTTAAGGTGAAGCGATGCGGAATTTGCACCGTTTTTGGAGCCGGCTCTTGCGTCCGTTGGGGGTCGGGATGAAGACCAATGGTTCCTCAGGCGATTCTCTCTCGGTGAGCGACGCGCGCTTCGCGGACCAATTGACGAATACCAACGACATCGTATCGTTCTATGATCGCGACTTTCGCCTGACCCATTACACAACCAAGCTCAAGAGCATCCAGGGAAGCGTTGTGACGGCAGGCGCAGCGATCTGGGAAGTCTATCCAGGTTTTCTTGATGCGAGGCTTCGCGGCGAACTTGACCGCGTGCTCCGTGGCGGCTCACCGACGACACTCGATCTTCGAGCTTCCGCTGACGAAGCACCGCAATCGGCTCTCGTTTTTGGTGTCGTAAATGGCGTGGGGATCATCGAATCCAGAGAAGCTGCAGACGGTAGGCGGACGATTGCCGAGGAGCAGGAACATGTAACGCTCCTGCATCAGGCGACGCATGACGTGTTGACCGGGTTACAAAATCGGCGTCGGTTCAGCGAACGGCTGCAGCAGGTTCTGACTGCCGTCAACGCATCTCACGAAAAGGTTGCCCTGCTGCAAATCGACCTCGATGATTTCAAGGCGGTCAACGACACGCTCGGCCATGGCGCGGGTGATGCCTTGCTCCAACTCGCAGCGAACCGGATACAGGCCACGCTGCAGGACGGCGGGTCCGCTTACCGATATGCCGGTGATGAATTTGCCGTCATTCAGTCGGGAAAGGAACAGCCCGCCGAGGCCGAGCGCCTCGCCGGCGCGCTGATCGATGCGCTGAAGACGCCCTTTATCATCAATGACATTCCAGTGTTCATCGGTGCGAGCATCGGCATAGCTTTCGGGCCCGCACATGGGGCGGAAAGCGAACAATTGATGAAGGCGGCTGACATTGCTCTCTACGCGGCCAAGCGAGATGGGCGCGGTTGCGCGCGTACTTTCAACCGTTCAATGCTGCTTCTGCTTGAACAGCGCGAGAATCTGCGGCGCAGCCTTCGAATGGCGCGCGAGCGTGGCGAGCTTTACCTGGAGTATCAACCGCTCTTCCGTTCTCCCTCGTCCGTGGTTGGCTTCGAAGCCTTACTGCGCTGGCGTCATCCCGAAATCGGCTCGATTCTGCCGAGCGTGTTCATACCCATCGCCGAAGCCGATGGCCTGATGGACGAGATCGGGCGATGGGTCCTTGAGGAAGCCTGCCGCCAGGCAACGACATGGCCTTCTTCGCTGACAGTCGCGGTGAATCTGTCCCCGGCACAATTCCTCAGCGGGTCGCTCACCGACAGCGTTGCCCAGATCATCGACGCCGTCGGGCTGAGGGCGGACCGGCTTGAATTCGAGATCACCGAGACGGTCCTCCTCGAGCGGACAATCGATAATCTCGACACGCTCAACACCCTGAACGTGCTGGGCATTCGGATCTCGTTGGACGACTTCGGAACCTATTATTCCTCGTTGAGCTACCTGAAGAACTTCCCTTTCGATACATTGAAGATCGACCAGTACTTCATAAACGACCTGGAAACTGACCGGAAAAGCCAGACGATAGTCCGGTCCATCATAGCTTTGGCGCACGGCCTGGGGATCAGTGTCACGGCCGAGGGCGTCGAGACAAACAGCCAGGCGCGATGGCTGAAGAAGGAAGGTTGTGACTGCCTGCAGGGTAACCTTCTTGGGCGGCCGATGGGAGCGGAGGCCGCGCGCAATTTTGTTAGCCGCTCGGCTCATCTGGCGATTGGAGAAAAGGAGGAGCGAAATCGGGCAGTTTAACCTGCCGGCCAGCGTTGCTTGAAATCTGGGAGACTGGAAACAGCGGGGAATGAAGATGACTGTAGCTTCTCGCGATACCGATTTCGGACCGATGATTGAGGTCGACATGGAAATAAAATCCTTCCTGTCGATGTGGCTGTATTGCGATCAGATGTCGACCTATCTGGCGCGGATGGTCAGCCACAACCGCTCCGACTCCGTGCGGCATGCGAACCTCTTTTCTTCCGTTGCAAACGAATTGCTGGAGGTCGCGTTTCGGACGCGCCATCCCGATGGTGAGCTGGCTTGCAGGGTATCGCGCCAAGGACAGGTGGACAGGATCGAGCTGAGTTTCCCGTGCACGCCCGAAGAACGGCAATTCTATCGTGAAGCGCTGTCACAGGTGGTTGGATCTGAGTCCAAGCATCGATACATGAATTCGATTTCCGGCGATCTTGCGCCCAGCCGAGAGGTCGTCCTTCTGGAACTGGTCGTCGACTACAACGCCACGCTAAGGCTCGAGGAAGCCGAGGCCGACACGATCAAGCTGGTCGTGGATCTTCCGCTCGAGGACCTGCCCAGTGAACCCGCATGACATGATTCCGCGCTTCAGGGCGCAATACGACACAAACAATCAGGAGTTCTCCATTTCCGGGGTGGTTCGTCCCCAATCGATCGACGAGCTTGCGCCCAGCCTGACGCTTCTGAGGGAATCGATCAGCCGTGTGCGCGGCATTCTCTATGTGAACATCCGGCGTCTGACACAGATGAACAATACCGCGTTTCATGCCTTTTCGCGGGTCATCATCGACGCCTGCCGCGCTCGGCCCGACCTCAAATTTGTCGTGATCACGTCGAGCGTCGTCGGATGGACGACGCGAAAGTTCGGCCGGTTGCACGGACTTGAGCCGAACATCACGGTGGAGGAATACGACAGCCAGTTCTATCCCGGGCAGAGTTTCCTCGAAGAAGGCGGGTTCATCCCCATCCTGCGCACGCAAACCAAGATGACATGGCGTCACGAACGCGAGATCCTGCCGCGCCATGGCATGCAGCCAGGTATCATTATGGCCGACATTTGTTGCGGCATCGGCGATTTCGCCGTGCTTGTGCAGAAGGAATTCCAGCCGGCCCGGATCGTTGCCCTCGACCATTCCAGATCGAGCCTTGACTATGCTCGAAGCGTCGCCGCGGATTTCGACATCCGGGGCATTGAATACACCTATGGCGACGCGTCAGAGATGCTGCTCGACGAAGATCAGTTCGATCTGGTCACATGCCGGCATTCGCTCCAGATATTCAACCGGCCAGAGCTTATTCTGAAGGAACTCTACCGGATATGTAAACCGGGTGGACGCGTTTACATCACCAACGAGAAGAATTCGCATTGCCTTGGCGAGCCACGCGCCGAAAACATCCAGTGGACCTACAATGAGGTCGCGAAGCTGTTCAAACATTTCGAGATGGATGTGGAACTGGGGCCGAAGAGCCGGCGATATCTGGTCGAGGCGGGCTTCGAAGATATCCGTGTCGAGTCCTTCATGGTGACCAACGGTGACGGCGATCCGCAGGACTTCGCGGATGTCGTCACGGCATGGGAAAATGTCTATGCCGGCGACATGGCGGTGAGGCGCGGTGACGACCCAAAGATGATCAAGCGGTTTCGACAAGGCTTTCAGGACCATATTTTTGCGGCGCTGCATCCGAAGGGTTATGCTGGCTGGCCAATCTGGGTCGCATCAGGGCGTAAGCCGTCATGAACGCTGACAGTGAGCCAAAACTGCGGTTCGGCCTGCGCTCGTTTCGGGCCAAATTCGTACTGGTGGTCGGCGGTGCCGTACTGTTCGACCTGTTGGTTAGCGGCGGGCTCGCTCTCTGGAACGTTCAGGAACTCTCGCGGGACGCGACGTCCGAAGTCGGCGAGGGTCTGACGAGGGCAAACCAGGAATACATTCTCTCCTACGCCAATTCGACCGCTTCACGCGTGGACCTCCTGCTCGACCGGGTGCACGGGGACGTCAAGACTCTGGCCGGCGTTCTGCAAGGCCAGATCGATGATCCGGCAAGGCAAGAGCAGATCGGAACGAGCCTTGCGCATCAGGCGCCCGATTCGGTGAACGTGGTCTACAATCCCCAGGGTGGATGGGCGCAGAACCTTCCGGGCGCGCCATCCGTGGTGAGCGTCTGGGGGTATCTGTTGGGCCCCGATCACCGTCCGCTTCCCGTTGTCCAGAAGGAAATCGAGGACAGCGCCGTTCTGGATCTCGTCGCGCCGAGCCTTCTGGCTGGCGGCTCGTCCAAGCTGCAGATGTACTTCATCGGTCCGAAGCAATGGCCGATCTTCAGAACGGCACCCTATACGGATCAGGCCCAGACCTTCGACCGCCTCTATCCGGGACACAACAAGGCGGATTTCTGGGAGTTTTTCTTTCCCGGAATCTACTCTTCCTGGCAGCAGTGGGCCGGCGATCCCACCTCACGTCCCGTTGCGGACGACATCACGCAGACCGCACCCTACACCGATGCGATCACCGGTAAGCAGATCGTGAGCTTCTTTGCTCCTTTGTGGTCGCGGGATCGGAAAAACGTCGCCGGCATCGCGGGAGCCGACATCACGCTCGATCAGCTTGCCGAGATCGTCGAGAGCGTGAAGATTGCCGACACCGGCTTCGGCTTCCTGACGATGTCGAACGGCAATGTCGTTGCGATCAATCCGGGTGGCGAAGCGATCATCGGCCTGACCTCGTCGAGCGGCGGCACGCAGGGCGTCACCGGCCTGGAACGCACGCTGCGCGGAAGCACGCAGCCGGCTATCGCCTCGCTGCCGCTCGATCGGAACAATGACAGCGTGATCCAGCATATCATGCTCGATCAGCAAGGCGAGAGTGTTCCTTATATCGTCGTTCTCAAGATGTTGAATCCGACAAATCTCTGGAGTTCCGGACCGGTGAAGTTGGAGGCGATGTCGTTGGGCATCGTCGTTCCCGAACGGGAGATCTATGCCTCGCTATTTGCTGCGCAGGACAGCATTTCCCGCGCCACAAACCGTATCCTGCTCTACCAGATTGCTGCCATCGCCTTTTCGCTTCTGATCGTTTTTGCCGCTGTTGTGGGGATTTCGAAGAGAATTACCGCCGGACTTAGCGCGCTTGCTGGAGCCGCAAAGCAGCTTCAGGCAAAGGATTATTCCGTCAGGGTAAGTATTCCGACGCGCGATGAGGTCGGAGAAGCAGGTGCTGCCTTCAATCGCATGGCTGAGCAGATCAGTTTCCACACAGAAAACCTTGAGCAGCTCGTCGATGATCGGACTAGGGAACTCGAAGGCGCGAACAAGGAAATCTCTGCGCTGAACGACAAGCTGCGTGACGAGAATGTTCGGCTTGGCGCCGAACTCGCGGTCGCCAAACATATCCAGATGATGGTTCTACCGAAGGCCGGCGAGCTCGAAGCACTCCCGCAGGTGGAGATTGCCGCTTATATGCGGCCAGCCGACGAGGTCGGCGGAGACTACTATGACGTTCTGCAGAATGGCCCGCACCTCAAGATCGGAATCGGCGATGTGACCGGGCATGGGCTGGAGAGCGGCGTGTTGATGCTGATGGTCCAGTCCGTCGCACGGGCATTGCAGGAGGCGGGCGAGGGCGATCCGCGAGAGTTCCTGGATCGGCTGAACCGTGCAATCTACAAGAACATCGAGCGGACCAACACCAATAAGCACCTTTCGCTGGCCTTTCTCGATTTTCGGGACGAGCGTGTGACGCTGTCAGGTCAGCATGAGGAGGTTCTCGTTGTCAGAGGCGATGGCGATGTCGAGCGCATCGATACTGTTGACCTGGGCCTGCCCGTCGGCTTGGAAAAGGATATCAAGCCATTCATCGCCACGCGCGATATTCCATTCGCCAGGGGCGATGTCATTGTGCTTCATACCGACGGCGTGACCGAGGCGGAGAATTCTGAGGGGAAACTGTTCGGCCTGGATCGCCTGTCCAAAAGCGCAAGCGAACATCATGGCGGCAGCGCGGAGGAGATCAAGACCGGCATCATCGAGGATCTCATGGCCCATATCGGAACCCAGAAGATCCATGACGACATCACCCTTGTGATCATGAGGCACAGGTAGATGACAACACTCTTTGGAACCGCCGATGTTGCGATCGGGATGAACGGAGGTGTCAGTCGCGTGCAGCTATTTGACGGACCTCTGGAATTGAGTTGGCACCACTGCGCCACCACATCGGATTTTATTGCCGATACATTTGCTACGCGCTTTCAGCCGTCCCGCAACGACTATAAGGAAGTGCGGCACAGTATCGGCTATTTGATCAATGAGCTTATCGAGAATGCGGTCAAGTTTCGCGCTCCGGGTGGAATCATGATTGAAGCGTCGATGGATTCGGAAACATTCAAGGTGAAGGTTTCGAATGTGGTAGATGGAGAAGTTGCCACCGGGTTCCAGGGGTTTTTGTCGGAGATAACGGCTGGCGATCCCGGCGATCTT
Organism: Mesorhizobium sp. M9A.F.Ca.ET.002.03.1.2; assembly: GCF_003952365.1. Lineage (NCBI taxonomy): Bacteria > Pseudomonadati > Pseudomonadota > Alphaproteobacteria > Hyphomicrobiales > Phyllobacteriaceae > Mesorhizobium > Mesorhizobium sp. M9A.F.Ca.ET.002.03.1.2. The sequence continues at coordinate 2,982,049 of NZ_CP034443.1, forward strand.
CTCATTCAGCGCATCGAGGCGAATGCTGCTGATCCGGAGATGACGAGTTCGGGTCTTGGGCTTTTGACCCTGATGAGCGACTATGGTGCACGGTTGGCCTGGATTTTCAGCCCGACCGACGAAAATGGCCGGATTTGCTTGGAAACTTATGCTTCTATCGCTATCTCGCAAACCCATAATTGAGCGGAACATCGCCACGCCATGGAACTAAAAACAGAAGATTACCGTGTATGGATTGACGGAAACGACATTTATTTCGATGGCATTATGCGGCTGGCCAGTTCCGAGGCCTACGCACCTATTTTGTCGCTGGCGATGAGCGTTCTTGCCTCGGAGCCTCCCGCGATCACGCTCAATCTGACAGATCTGCAGTTTCTCAACTCGTCCGGCATCAATCTTCTCGCGAAATTCACCATCGAGGTGCGAAAGCACCCTGGCGTGCGCCTCACGGTGAGGGGCACGTCGGAAATACCTTGGCAATCGAAGTCATTACCCAATCTGAAGAAGCTGCACCCCGACCTGGTGTTGCTGGTAGGCTGATGAAGGGTTTTGGGCTTGGCGTCAGCTTCCCAGAGCCTTTAGCCAGACGAGAGATCTGATCTCGACCCTGCCGGGATGGCTTTCGACGACACGGCCATCGCCGCCCGTCCAGGCCCGTCCGCTGCGTGACAGGACGATGAACCAATGATCGATCGAACTGGATCGAAGCTTCGCGGCGGACCGAACGCAACCATGAGTCGGTGCGGTTTGCCGGACGATCAGCGGCGGCCAAGATTCGGCACGGGCTGATCTCATCGGCCTAGGGCCGATCGAGAAGCCCATTTGGAGGTCTGTCCGTGCATGGCAGCAGCCCGGCCGCCGCTATTCCAATATTTGGTTAAAACCAGTCGGGGAATTTTAGAGGTTGTATTAAATGCGCTTCAGTAAGTCGGTGTTATAAAAAAAGCTAACAGGGGGACCGATTATGAGCACCACAACGAAAACTAAAAATACATCTGAGTCATCGATGGAAAAAAATCTCGGTAGAAAATCGAGATTAATGACGAGGTATTCCATTATATTGGCGATCACAATATTTTCTTCTGGCTGCGTTGCGGTGACAGACAGGAGCACGGAGGTCTCGTCGATCTCGATGGAATCCGATGAACCAGACAAGTCGGTGAAAAAGGGGAAGCCGACGGCACCCTTAAAAATTACCAAAAGCCGGCTCGCCACAAGAGTGGCTAGCTACGGGTTCCTTGGCCGGGCGCCCTATATTTGCACCCCCAGCGGCTTTGGAAGAACATCAGGCTGCTTCCTGCGAAGGGGATAACCCTCACATAACGCGACAGCAAGTTCCCATGCTGCGCATGAAATGCAATCCAAACCCCGGCCGCCATGACGCGAGACTTCCATGCCGGCCGGGGGGCCCCAAAACCCGATGAAAGGCTCACCTGTTGATCGGCAGCTTCGCCTGGATTCTGTTGTATTTTGCGCTGACGTAATCGCCCGCACGCAGCTTGCGATATTCATCGTTTGCCCTGGTCGGCGCGTTCTTGAACGCATACCACTCGCCGTCCGGCTCTTTCCTCTGGAACACGACGCCACCTTTCTTACGATGCCGGAAGCAGGTCAGAGCTGGTGAAACGCCGCTTTTCGCGTACCATTCCGCCCAGAAGCAGAGCTTGCCGGAATCGGTAAGGAACCAACGCCCGACGCCCAAGGAGCCTGCGCTGCCACGGCCTGTCGCGGCAATGAACCGCCGCTGTTTCGCCGAGAAGTAACCGGCGCCGTTCTTCCATATCCAAGACCGATTCGAGTACAGCCGAAAGAGCTCCTCGGTCGTCAGCGGTGTCCCCGATTCTGCAGCGATGCTAGTCTTACTCTGTGTCGCGGCGGCAGCATCGAAAGATGCCATGCTCATGCAGCCGCCGATCGCAGCCAGCGCCAGCAATATCTGTAGTTTCCGCATTTCGTTCTCCTTGATTTGCTAGTTGGTGGCCTGGCCGGAGACGACCCGCCAATCGGGGAGGCCGTAGCCATTCGGCCAAGGATAGACTTCTCGGTCGTTGAAGTAGACGACCCCAGTCAGGCGCGGAAATTCGGGGTACTTCCGCGCGACGTTCTCTGCCCAGTTCCGCACGTAGGACTGGTCTCCGTCATAGCCCAACTCGGCCACCATGATCGGCTTGCCGAAGTTTTCGACGAGCCGGTAGCGGGGCTCGAGCGTCTCGGCGAATGTCAGATCCTTTCCGAAATGGTCACGATCGTGTTTCTGAAGGCCAAATAAGGAGAGACCGACAATGTCGACGTATTCATCGCCCGGATAGAAGCTGACCAGCTCCGGATTTCCCTTTGGCGACCACATGTACTTGGCGCTCTTCAGGTGCTGGCGGCAGACCGTCACCATTCGGCGGTAGGCAGTGATGTAGCTTTCGGGTTTCCAGTGTGCCCAGGTGAACTGGTTGTCGGTTTCGTCCATTTCCTGTGCCCAACGGATGATCACCTGGCTTTTCAGGTTATCGGCAGCAGCACAGACCGAGGCCATATTGGCGTCGTAGCGGCCGCTGAGGATTCCGTTCAGCAGCTCGCCTGACGTGACGCGCCAGTCGACGTCCCACGACCAGGGTTCAACCGTAATGAGGAGTGATCGCCCACGCTGCAGAACATATTCGTCGGCGATCGCCAGCGAGGAGAGATCGACATCTTCCCAGGGCAGGAAAAGATGCTCGATCTTGACGTTCTTGTCTTGGCCAAAGTCGCCATGCGGATCGTAGGCACCGAAATCGTTCGACGTTTCGGTGACGATAGGCCGCTTGTCCGTTATCTGGTTCGTGGCCTGCGTATTCTCGCTAGGAAGCCCGCGGGGCAAGCTGGCTGCCAATACGGCACCCGATAGAGTCAATGTAGCAAGCGAAATTGCGATCACTCTCGAGGTATTCTTTCCGACAGTTTTCATGGCTGTATCCTCCTGACAGTCTTCATTGTTGCGCTTTGAGATTGGCATCAGAGAGCTGCTTTGCGGGTTCCAGCTCGGACTTGATCCGCTGCAGATCCGGCGTGACCAGATCTTGGCTGACGAGCTTGCTGAACTCGTCTTCGGTTGCAGGGGCGGCGTGCTTGAAGACGTACCAGTCTCCCGACGGCTCTCTCTTCTGATAGATGGTTTCGCCAAGCTCCCTGTGGCTGAAGCAGGTCCTGTTGGCAGCGACGCCGGACGATGAATGCCATTGCGCCTTGAAGCACAGGCGGCCGTTGTCGGCGACGGTCCAGCGGCCCTCAGCCCATGCCGCCTTCTCGCCAGATCCGGCCCATGCGGAAAAGCGCCGCCCCTCGGCCTGCATCCGGCCCGCGCCGTCAGTCCACTGCCACGATTTGTCGCGATAGAGCATATAAAGCTCTGCGCTCGTCATGGCCCGAGCCTTCGGCGGAGGCATTGAGTTCTTGCCGGCAGCCTCGGCCGAACTCCCGAAAACGAAAGCCGAGAGTATGCACGATGTCGCCAGGAGACAGCCTCCGAACGCGGCTGCGGCTTCTATTTTGCTGTTTACGTGACGTGACTTCGCCATGGTTCTTAGCCTTTGCTCACATTGTCCTGGATGTCGTGCTTCGGTTTCGGCCCGCCACCGGATATGATGCCGGACCGCTGCGGCACAGGTCGGCCGATACTCGTTACTTGAAAGCCGGCCTGTGCCGCGCCCCGCCCGAACGCGTTGCGAAGATCGATCAGGATTGGAGACCGCATTGCCTGTCTTAGGCGATGAAGATCGAGCTGGCAGATGCTTGCCCACTCGGTGACGACGATCACCGCATCGGCATCACGTGCACACTCATAGGGGTCTTCGAACAGCGCGACATTTTCGAAGATGCGCGCCGCATTCTCCATGCCGACAGGATCATGCGCGCGGATGTTGGCGCCGAAGCGCTGTAGCGCCTCGATCAACGGCACGGAGGGCGCGTCGCGCATATCGTCGGTGTCCGGCTTGAAGGTCAGGCCGAGCACCGCGATCGTCAGTCCATCGACGTCTCCGCCGACCGCATCGACGACCTTGAGCGCCATCTTGCGCTTGCGGGCTTCGTTGGCCGCCACCGTCTCCTCGACGATACGCAGCGAGACGCCGTAGTCCTGCGCCGTCCGAAGAAGTGCCAACGTATCCTTTGGAAAGCATGAGCCGCCGTAGCCAGGCCCGGCGCTCAGGAAGGCCTTGCCGATACGGTGATCGAGACCGACGCCGAGCGCCAACTCGCTGACGTCGGTGCCAACCTCTTCGCAAAGATCAGCCAGCTCGTTGATGAAGGTGATCTTCGTCGCAAGGAATGCGTTCGACGCGTATTTGATCAGCTCGGCCGCGCGCCGCTGAGTGACGATGACCGGCGTGTTCGCGTCGGCGAGCGGTCTGTAAAGGGCCTGCATCGCCTCCCGCGCATATTCGTCCTCGACGCCGACGACGACGCGGTCCGGAAACAGGAAGTCGTCTATCGCTGAACCTTCGCGAAGGAACTCGGGGTTGGAGACGACGGAAAATCTCCCCTCCGGGCGACTGCTTGCGATGATCCTCTCGACTATGTCGCCGGTGCCGACCGGCACGGTCGATTTGACCGCCACGACCGCATGGTCTTTCAGGGAAAGCGCGATCTCCCTGGCCGCCATACAAACGAATGAAAGATCCGCGTCGCCAATGCCCGGGCGAGGCGGCGTTCCCACCGCGATAAAGACGATTTCCGCGTTGCTCAGGGCTGCGGCAAGGTCAGTGGTAAAGGATAGTCGACCGGCCGCATGATTGCAGCGCACGAGCCTGTCGAGGCCCGGCTCGTAGATCGGCAACTTACCCTGTTCGAGTTGCCTGATCTTGTCCGCGTTCTTGTCGACACAGACGACCTCATTGCCCCATTCGGCAAAGCAAGTGCCGCTGACGAGCCCGACGTAACCCGTTCCGATCATTGCGATTTTCATGTACGTTACGCTTTCGCGCACCCTTCTTCGGTTGGTTGATAAACTCAGCTCCCAGGGAGCCATCTCGGTTTGAACGTGATCTTGCGCGTGTCAAACCCGCCGATTCCGGCTCCAGAGGCCGAATATCTCACCTCGAACAGCTTCACGCGCCTTGCGCCCCAAGCGAGCGCCTCCAACCCTTCCGCGCCATGCTGGGCAGCTGCCATCCCAGGCAGAAGAAACGTGGCGAGGAGGGCTGCCGCCATTGCGGGACGATACGACCGGTTCGTGACCCGGACGGCGTTTTCGCGGGCATGCCGGACGAGGATGACAAGGAGCAGCAATGCGTAAAGAACCGCGTTGATGATAGCCAAGACGTAGAAGCCACGCGTCTCGCCAGCGTCGCCGATGAACAGAACGGGAAGCACGGAGGCAACCGAGAGAACGCCAAAAGGGGCGAGAACGCGAAGAGGCAGCGGATCCACTTCGGATCGCCCCTTGGGCGTGATGCGGAAGTCGACAAACGATCCGGTAGCCCAATCGCGAACGGCGGCAATGCTGCCCGCAAGGAACCAGGGCCAGCGTGCGAGCAGATAGAACATCGCTTCCCAGCTCAGCACCTTACCGTCGAACGGCCTGAACGTGCCGGTCGCCCGCCAACGGTAGAACATGGCGACCAGCACGATGGTCGCGGGAGCAAAATGCACCACGAATCCGGGATAGGTGACCGCAACAAAATTCTCGCCGCGCAGGAGCGCAAAGATCGGCATCGCAAACATGAGAGCCAGGAACAACGCAAAGAGCGGATACCAGAGCTGGCAAAACAGGAACTGAAACTTGAGTCGCGCCGGGAGCCGGGGAATATAGAGGGGCGAATATTGCAGCAGAATCGTCACCAGGCTGCGTGACCACTGGAACTCCTGCGTAACCAGATCGGCGAAGGTGCGCGGACCATCGCCATGGGCGATTGCGTCCAGCGCATGGACGCCACGCCAGCCATGGGCGTTCATCATCAAAGTGGTCGAGTGGTCCTCGGCAAGCTCGGGCCCGAGCCCTCCGATCTCCTTCAAGGCCGCGGTGCGAACGGCATAGTGGGAGCCGATGCAGAGCGGCGCCAGTCCGCCACTGTAGCCGGCTTGCAGCGCGCCATGCATGCTGGCTTCGGCATAGAGCCGCCCGCGCGCCGACCAGCTCTCCGCAGCATTGCGATCGCAGATGCTCGGCGCTGAGACGTAGCCCACATCAGGATCGGCAAAGGGCCGCAGCATCTCCCGCAGATAGCCGGGCTCGGGGACATGGTCCGCATCGAGTTGTGAGACGAAGTCATACCGCTCGTAACCGTAATGATCATAGAAGAATGCGAGGTTCCCTTCCTTGCAGCGCGTGCGCCGCGGCCAGGTCTCACGGTGATAATCCGCTCGCCCCTTGCGCGTGGAGACGAGGACGCCGTGCTGCCGGCACCAGTTCAAAGTCTCCGGCGAAGGATCTTCGTCGGCGAGCCATGTGTCGTGAGGCACATCCTGCGCAAGCATGGAATTCAGCGTGTTCGCGACAACCGAAAACGGCTCGGAGGGCGCCTTTGTTACCACCATGGCTACACGGCTCCCTGCGGCCAGCTCCAGTGGCCCGCTGGGTTTGCAGGCGCGAGAAAAGACCGCCAGGAAATAAACGGGCAAAAGCGTAACCCATCCGAAGACGAGGGTTACGGCAACGAAGCCGAAAAGGTCGACGAAGTGCTCTGGCCTGAACCACCAGGTCCAGAAATAGAGGAGCGCTGCCAGCCAGACGAAGGCGCCGGCCAGGTATTCGATCCTGCGATAGCCTGTCAGAACTGGGACCATCGAATGCTTCGCCGGCTGAACGGCGGCTTCTGTCGTCTTTTCCTCGATCGTGGTCCTCATGCCTGCGCCTCCAATCCAAAGAAGGGCGCAGCGGTCCGCACGATGGTCTCAAGGTCAGAATATCGCGGTGAGAAACCGAGTGTCTCGCGAGCAAGCGTCGGATCGGCGTAGAGCGCCGGCGGGTCACCGGGGCGCCTCGCATGCAGTTCGATCGGCACCTCCCGTTCGGTGATCCTGGCGACGGTATCCAGGACCTGACGTATCGAAGCTCCTTGTCCGGTCCCGACGTTGACTGCCAGATTTGCACCGCCCCCCATCAGGTGCTGGAAGGCAAGTACATGCGCACGCGCCAGATCGGTCACATGGATATAGTCGCGGACGCAGGTGCCGTCCGCGGTTTCGTAGTCGTCGCCGAAGACTGCCAGATGCGGTATCCTGCCGCCGGCGGCAAGCAAGGCTCTCGGAATGAGATGCGTTTCCGGATCGTGCCACTCCCCGAGTTCGCCATCGGGATCGGCGCCGCAGGCGTTGAAGTAACGCAGAGCCACATAACGCAAGCCATAGGCAGCTGCGAAATCGCTCAACATCTGTTCGGCGATCAGCTTCGTCCGTCCGTACGGATTGACCGGCTCCTGCGGCGTCGTTTCCTTGATCGGAAGTGCGGCCGGGATGCCATACGTCGCACAACTCGATGAAAAGATGATCTTGTCGACCTCTGCCTGCCGGCAGGCATTCAGGAGGGACAAGGTTCCCGCCACATTGTTCCGGTAATATTTCGCCGGATCCTCGACAGATTCCCCGACATAGGCAGAAGCCGCGAAATGAATGACCGCGTCAGGTTCGAACAGCGAAAGGGACTGTGCAAGATGGGCCGTGTCGAGAATGTCGCCCTCCACGAACCGGCCCCAGCGCAAAGCCGACCGGTTGCCGGTCGTCAGATTGTCGTAGACGACCGGTTCAACCTCTTTCTGGCTAAACAGCTTGGCGGTATGGCTGCCGATATAGCCGGCTCCACCCGTTACCAAGACCCTTTGCGCGGACATCAGGCCGTCTCCGGAAGTTCATGCGATTCCGTGGCCAGGAGACGATCGAAATAGGCGATCGTTTGCTTAAGCCCTTCGGACAACGGAATCTTCGGCTGCCAACCCAGTTCACGCGATGCGAGCGAGATGTCGGGCCGCCGCTGGCGCGGGTCATCGACGGGAAGCGGCCGGTGGACGATCCTGGAACGCGAGCCGGTGAGAGCAATCACCTGCTCGGCCAATTCCCGAATCGTGAATTCGCCCGGATTGCCCAGATTGACCGGGCCGGTGAACGACGGCGGCGAAGCCATTAGCCGCAGAAAGCCGTCGATAAGGTCGTCCACGAAGCAGAATGATCGGGTTTGCGAGCCCTGGCCGTAGATCGTTATGTCGTCGCCCTTCAGCGCCTGCACGACGAAGTTCGATACAACGCGGCCATCGTCAGGCCTCATGCGGGGACCATAGGTGTTGAATATGCGAACGAGTTTGATCTCGACATTGTGCTGCCGATGAAAGTCGAACAACATTGTCTCGGCGCAGCGCTTGCCCTCGTCGTAGCAAGAGCGCGGGCCGATCGGATTGACATTGCCCCAATAGGATTCGGGCTGGGGATGAACGTGAGGATCGCCGTAGATTTCCGAAGTTGAGGCCTGAAAGATCTTTGCGTTGCACGCCCTGGCCAGCTCGAGAAGGTTGAGCGTGCCGAGCACGCTTGTCTTCATGGTTTGGATCGGATCCGCCTGGTAATCCGGCGGCGAGGCAGGGCAGGCGAGGTTGAAGATCTCGTCGACCTGCACGTCTAGCGGCACGCAGACATCGTGCCGGACGATCTCGAGTCGCGGATTGCCCCTCAGGTGGTCAAGGTTGCTCAGGCGACCCGTGACGAAATTGTCAAGACAAAGAACCTCGTGGCCTTGATCGAGCAAATTTTCGCAAAGGTGAGATCCGAGAAATCCCGCACCACCGGTGACGAGAACGCGTCGCCGTGTCATTTCAGGGAGCAGAAGGCGCAGTCCCTTGGAAAGTCCTTTAGCGCGGTGGATACGTGGTTTAGCTATGTTCTCCATCAAATCTACCCACAATTTATGTCAAGTCAGGAAGTGTTTCTCGGAGAATACATTCTCCGAGAACATACGCTGGCTCTTGCCGTTTCTTTTTTAGATGGAGAAGGGGTCCAAGAACTCACTTAGACTAACGCTCCACCGCCGGCATGATATTTACCTGTCGCTGTGGAAGTTGTCGTTAGCGCCTTATCCGGAAACTTGTCGCGCAGTACATAACTTGCGGCAATTCGGCCTGAAGACATGCGCAAGCGCCCTGGGGCTTACGCACTTGCTACAGACAGAGATGCACTACATAATAAGCGAGGTGGTGGGCGCATTGGATTGAAGACACCGGTTGCCAATGGAGCCACGGGAAAAGCGCGGCGACACGTCTAGTGAACTGCCGTTACAGCGGGGCGAACGCCGCCGATGGCCACGAATGTCTTCGCCTGAAGAAGACATGCCAATCTCTTCGGAAGGGGTGCCAGCGCTCAAGCCATTGTCCTTCTCCACTCGAGGATTAGCCAGGGAAGAACAATTCGGTGCGTGGCAATCGCTCTTGGAGCCGCTTTTCGACGTGAGCTTGCCTGAGAACGCGTCACCAAAGGAAGGATTCGTAGCCGAGCACGTTGCTTGGAATCTTGGTAACCTGCTCATTGTCCAGCAGGATGTGCCGGCTAATAGCTATAATCGCTCCAGTGCAAGGCTGAGATCGAGTTCGCTAGATCATTGGTATTTGGGTTTGCTCCACGACGGCCAAACATGGACTGAGGTTGATGGTCACGTTGCTGCAAACCAGCCAGGGAAGGTAGAGTTCCGCTCCCTTGGATACCCGTTTCGCGGACGCGCGACCGCTTCCAGGAGTGTTTTGCTTTATCTGCCCCGTGAGATCTTTGAAGATGCTGCTCCTGCGCTCGACGCCAGAAATAACTCGATACTGTCTGGCAATGCCGCAAAGCTCCTCGTCGACTACGTTAGTGCCATAGAGGCGAGACTACACACGCTGGTCGAGGAAGATCTCGACCATGTCGTGCGCGCGACGCGAGATATAATTGTGGCTTGCTTTTCCCCGTCCAGGCACCAGGACGCAGTCGCCGAGCAATTGGCCGGAATTGCCTTGATGGAGCGTGCTCGGCGATACGTTCAACGCAATCTCAATTCGGCTGATCTTACATCTGATGCGATGTGCCGGGCGCTTGCCATATCCCGCACTCGTCTTTACCAGTTGTTTGAGCCTAGCGGTGGGGTCAATCACTACATACAAAGACGGCGACTCCTGACGGCCCATGCCGCGCTGAGTGACCCGGAAGAGCCTCGCCGCATAATCGAGATTGCCGAAGCAGTTGGATTTAGCTCGGCAGCCACGTTTAGCCGGGCGTTCAGCAAGGAGTTTGGCTATAGTCCTCGCGAAGCGCGCAATGCCATAATTAGTTCGCGCCGTCGCCGCCCGGTTTCCGCTTCAGAACGCAACGTCTCCCCCTCGTTCGAGGATTGGCTAAGGACGCTTGGAAGCTGACTGTCCACATTCTTGATAACATATAAGCTGCCGTTGCTGCAGCGCATCGGTGTCTAGAAATTGGCTGGCAGCTTTTTGACGGTCCTGACGTCGGAGTTTACGCATCGTTGGTATAAATTTGCACGTGATTTCAATAAGTTATATGCTGATTGAACAATCGAGTGGGAGTAGGGTCTAGCGCAGGCTGGCGTAAGAAATCGTAGGCTGGCGTCGAAAATACAACGATTTTCGAGCAGTGCTGAGCGCTATCCAAGATGCATCACCAATTGAACCGTTGATTGCTCAAGCGATTGATTTGCGCTCACGCGGCTCTTAGCGTTCTTGTATTTCTGGAGCTGCTGAAAGCTGACGCCGATGGATCGAGCAAGCTGCGCTCCACGGTCGGCACTGCCAAGCAGCAAATCAGGCCGGGAGCCGCCACATTCGCACACGACCTGTACCACGCAATTCCGTTTCCGCGAGTGGGTCGCAAGCAAAATCTGGTCCAAGCAGTTTGTGAGTTGCATCCGAAATACGGATTTCATCGGGCTCCGCGGACGTTTGAATACGTGCGGCGAGATTAACGGTCTCCCCCCACAGGTCATAGGCAAATCGCCTTTTACCTATGACGCCCGCGACGATTGGTCCTGAGTGAATTCCAATTCTGAGTCTTAGCGGTTCTCCTGCGAAGCGTTCGAGCTTAACCGCCTTCCGTAGTTCAAGTGCATAGTGCGCAAGGGCTTCTGCATGATCGGATCGCGCGGCGGGCAGGCCAGCGACCACCATCACACAATCGCCGATTGTCTTGATTTTTTCGCAGCCGTATCGTTCCGAGAGCAGATCCGCCGCCTTGAAGAAGTAATTTAAAATAGCGAGCGTTGTTTCGGCTCCGACGCTCCGCGCTCTTTCCGTAAAGCCGACGATGTCGGCAAAAAGCACACTCACCTCAGCGTGGTTGTCTGCAATTTGTTCGTCCGCTTTTAACCGCTCCGCGATCGACGCCGGAAGAATGTTGAGGAGTAGGCTTTCGGCGCGCTGGTATTCACGCGACAATCCCTCTTGGCTCTGCCTCAACGCCTCGTTCGTCGATTGTAATTTCTCGTTGAGTTGACGCTCCCTCTCTTGCAGGAGCGTCATTTCATAAGCCTTCTGTTGAAGCCGCTGCCTGTTGTCGCGTTCGGCAGTGGCGTCAAGAAACAGCAGCCACACGCAGGCATTGTCAGCAAAAAGATGAAGGTCCGCGACACGCCCGCTGGGCAGTTCGACCATGGCCATATGATATGGAAGCTCCGGGCAAGGCAGCAAACCTTCCATGAACTCAAGCTGCTCGGCAACAGGCTTACCAATGCGAAGTGATGAGAGTCCGTAATCTTTAACATTGCCGCCTTTCGCGGCTATGCAAAGCTTGGCGTCAATTTTCAGATATGCAACAGAGTGCTCGTTGTAGAAGAAATTGAAAATCCAGTTTCTGACTTCTCTTGGCAATCCATGCATGGTCTATTTCGTGACCATCGAAGCAAGCTGACGAAACGCATCATCAACACATTCACCCGAAAGCGCGCTTGTTAGATAGATTTGCCAGCCAAGTTGCCTCAGTTTGTTAATCTCACTATCCGATATTGCCCACCGATCGGCCAGATCGGATTTGTTGAACAGCAATACAAACGGCATAGCGCCGAATTCGGCCTCGGCCCGCTCGCGCAGCGTGAGCGCCACGGCAAGGGTAGCGGCCCGGGTTCCATCGACGACAAGCACGAGCCCGCTCGCACCTCGCACATAGCTCACGCGGAATGAGCCGATATCGTCTTCGCCGGCCAAATCCCACAAAATCAGATCCACGGTTTTATCCGGCAGCACGACACTCTTCTTGTCGATTTTCACTCCCACCGTGGTCAAGTAGGCTTCTGAAAATATGCTTTGCACAAACCTGCGAACCAGACTCGTCTTTCCGACAGCGAACCCGCCCAACATGCAGATCTTCTTTTGCAATATCCTGGGCTCCGCCCTAATGGAAGTTTACCGTAACCGAAACTCTGCGATTGGCGGAGCTTCCGGTTTGGCTATTTTCAGTCTCCGCTGGCTCAAAGGTGCCCGCGCCGCGAACCAAGAGCAATTCCGGATCGACGCCGCGCTTCTTGAGAAGCGCACGAACTGTCTCTGCACGGGCGGCGCTGATCGACAACTTGGCCGTTTCACGGCCCGTCGTGTCCGAATGGCCGGTCAACATGAACTGTGCTGTTACGCCTGCCTTGCGGGCGTCCTTGGCCAATTCCTTCAACTGATTTGCCAATTTGTCGAGAACTGGCAGTTGCTCTGGTCCCGGTACAGCCTTGCCAGAATCGAAGAAAATGTCGACCGCTTGAATAGCCTCCCTCAAATGAGTGAGTTCCGGAGGGGTCAACTCGCGCAGCTCGGAAATTTCTAGAGAGAGTCCGTCCGCGGCCAGCTGTTGGGAGGCGACCCGCGCCCGATCTATCCAGGCGGCAGGAGCCTCACCCACGACAACGATGCGATCCTTCATGATCGAAAATCGTACTGAATCCGGCGGAGCCAGCGACGCCATCAGCCGCTTCACCACGAACTTCGGATCAAGGCTCTGATAGAATTGCCACTGCGAATGAACGCGAGCCGGATCAACCCTGTTCCGGACAGCAGAGCCTGCGGGTCGGCGGCCTGCGGGTCTCTCAGGCCGGAAATGTAGAAATGTCCGCCCTCGCCGTTTGTTGGGCGACGATGATCCCCGGTTGGGCCTCAAGTCGCGACACATAATGCTGCCAGTGCTCCGCGCGCGTGCTTCGGGGCTCACGTCACGAACCTTGGCGATGTCGAATCCCGGTCCGCCTGCCGAAAGCTGTCGGGCCGCCGCGCGCGCCCGATCTATCCAGGTGTCGGAAGCCTCACCCTCGGCAACGATGCGATCCTCGACGATCGAGAGCCGAACCGATTTCGGCGGGGTCAGTGACGCGGTTAGCCGCTTCAGCACGAACTCCGGATCAAGGCTCTGATAGAATTGCCACTGCGAATGAACGCGGGCAGGATCGACCTGCGTCCGGACAGCAAAGCCTGCGGGTCGGCGGCAAGCGGGTCTCTCAGGCCGGAAATGTAGAATTGGCTATCGCGCACCTTTTGTTCGGCAACGATGATTCCCGGTTGGACCTCAAGTCGCGACACATAGGCCTGCCAGTGCTCCGCCGCGCGTGCTTCGGGGCTCACATCACGAACCTTGGAGATGTCGAATTCCGGTCCGCCTGCCGAAAGCTGTCGGGCCGCTGCGCGTGCCCGATCTATCCAGGTGTCGGGAGCCTCACCCTCGGCAACGATGCGATCATTGACGATCGAAAGTCGTACTGAATCCGGCGGAGCCAGCGACGCCGTTAGCCGCTTCAATACGAACTCCGGCTCAAGGCTCTGATAGAACTGCCACTGCGAATGAACGCGGGCGGGATCGACCTGCGTTCCGGACAACAGCGACAGCGGGTCGGCGGCAAGCGGGTCTCTCAGGCCGGCAATATAGAATTGGCCATCGCGCATTTTTTGTTCGGCAACGATGATGCCCGGCTGGGTACTCAGCCGCGATACATAGGCCTGCCAGCGTTGCCCGGATTGCCAGGAAAGAAAGAACCAACCGCCTGCCGGAATCAAAACCAGCAGGACCGCAGCCACCACCAGCCACGGAAATCCCTGGTTAGAGTCCTCCTGCTTCAGTTCAACGCAGGTCTGCAACAGCGTCTCTACGCCGGCCAACTGCGAACTGTCGCCGTCAAATTGCTCTAAAGCCTGTGAGCATTCATCATGGATGCGAAGCAACACATCGCGAACTATTTCATGTAATTCCTCTGGCGGATTTCCCCGGATCACCGCAACCAAGGTCGCAAACGGTCCAACTTCCGACCAGAGACGAAGCTCTCCGAAACGGATAGTGTCCAGGCCGCTCTGTTCTTTCTCGTTAAATGAGTCTTTCACAAAATCTTGAATTGCACTAAGCATCGATGAAATTAGTTGAGGATCTTCACTCGTTGCATTATCGGCAGCCACATGCGCTATCAAAAGCCCGGAATTGCGGTTAATGAGAAAGACATGTTCTACACGATAGACGAGAGAATGCTTAAGAACGATTTCTGAGAAGCTTGCACCCGTTCTCCAAGCTTCAAATCTCCACTTTAGCCCATGCCAGGTAAATATATGTCTTAAAGTTTCATTCAGCGACTGAAAGGTCTGATCGATCTTTTCCCCGATCGACTTGCGAATTGCCGGCAGAAACACCGGATATAATATATCCGTAAGCGTACGCGGGCTCTTCTGGATGGACCGTTGCACGGCCCTCTCGACAGCTGGCGCAAGGGCCTCTCCGAGTTGCGCATGAGGCGCACGTGCGGCTGCACTGGGGAGAACACCCCCAACTGCAGCCGCAAGCTGCTCAGGTTCGTCGAGCAGGTGCGTAACTCGTGAAAGCTCCGAAATTTCGCGGCCGACCAGCAACTGGCGCAGCGTTGCCATGCGAGGATCGGCGGATGGAACTCCGCCGAAACGCGCGCGATAGTCCGGATCGACGTTTCGGGCAATTTCGACCAAAAGACTAGCCAGAGCTTCGCGATCAATCTCTGTATCGTTCGAAGCTGCTCTTTGAGGAAGGCTGATTGGGTCGACGGTCGACGTCAAGTTCCGATCAACTCACTTTCCAACTACGTTCCGAGTTGCTCTTGCTGCCGACGGGATCCTGATTTAGACATTTTGCAACCTCGACAAACAGGCCAGCCAAAAGATTTCGGTCGGTCTTGACGTTGCTGAGATCGGAAAACATTTTCTCCATTAGCATCTGAATGCTTTCATTCTTTTGCTTGATTTCCTCACGCAGCAATTGATCGCTTCGATTTATCCGGTCCGCAACTTCGCGCTCAAGCTCGCTCAATTGATCCGACAACGCGCGCACCTGCTTTTCAAGCGCCTGATTTTGCTCGCGAAGATTCCGGTCAATCTCCTTGTCGGCCTCGGCTCGTGCATCTTTTTCATTCCGCAATTGCGCCGCGAGCGATTCGACCTGCTTCTTTGCATTTGACTCGTACATTTCAAGATTGCGCTTGGCCTCGGATTCGACATCCTTGAAGCGCTGCAAGAACCGTTCTTCAAGCTTGGAAAAACGGCGGTCATAGTCCTGCATCTGGTTGCCGAACAGCAGATCACGTATCTTGTCGACACCTACAGCGTCGCCGGAGACCCCGCTCTCGCGAGCCTGGACCGCCATGAAGGCCAGCCCGTTTTCGTCTGCATTACCTATCAGATTTCCGTCCGCTTTATTTGCTGAAGAAGCGGTATTCGAAGATTCCTTAGCCATCCCTATGCCCCTTCGTTTGAACACTTGTCACAGTGCAAAACTGAAAAACACGCAAGCATGTCAGCAAAATACCCGGCTCGCAAGCGGGAATCTTCTTGACTTAAGCCAATTCGTGCGTCCCTTTTACATCTCTTGAACTGGAAGAAAATGCACAAGTTCCGATTGGTGTCGCTCTCGAATCTCTTTGTGATAAAGCCATAACCGGCTAATCTAATCGACCATTGGGTGCAATCTACTATCGAAATGAGTAATACGATGTCAGGCTATTAGCTACTGGAGCGCAATTAAGTATTGCATATTCATTAGAGGTAGCTAAAGTAGCTGGTCTGGCGGAGGCACATACTGTCTCGCACCCGGCTGTTATACTGCGACGATCAGCTTCCGATGCGGGCCCAACGGTAGAAGAAGGTCTTCTTTCGCACGGAGAATGGCTGTTCGAGAATGCACCTCGGAATCGAGGCGTTCCGGTCGATAGGAAGAGCAATAGTCCCAATAGCTGCAGTCATTCACACCAGCTCCAGTGGGCTTGCATTTATTGCGCCCCCGATTGCAAAAGACGTCAGTTTGCCATAGCTATTGCACCTCATACGGTGCCAGGGACCGCAGTTTGTGGTCATGGTGCCGATTCCGGGTATCGACATGAGTATGCGGCATACTTGGCTTTGACGTGCATCTGCGACAGCTGGCGCCTAAGCTCGGCGGCACGGATGCGAATGCTGCACCAGGCTTCCAACATCGGTAGCACGACAGGGGCAAGCTCGCTCTGCAGCCAAATGGCGGCGTCGCGGCGGCTCGGAAGAGTTCGCAGGGGACTGTTCGGGCGCAGCGTCCCTGAGGACCGGTTCCTTTGGCAGGAAATCGCCGGCTATGTTTCGGGACTCTTGTTCTACCTTCGAACCAGGCGCGGGTAAGACGGCGTGGCGCATAATCCCTTGGTTTCTATCGTGGTTCCTGCGCACAACGCGGAGGTAACGCTGGCGCGCGCGCTCGATTGCCTTCTCGATCAGGAAATAATGGACTGGGAGGCGATCGTCGTCGACGACGCCTCCACGGACGCCACCGCCGCGATTGTCGCCGGTTATGTGGAGCACGATGCCCGGTTTCGGACGTTGAGCTCTTGCACGTATAACGCCGCCGGCGCGCGCAATAGCGGGATTTCGACAGCGCGCGGCCACTGGCTCATGTTCCTGGATGCGGACGATTGGGTGGATGCCAGCTTCCTTGCGAAAATGCTGGCCGCACTTGAAGCCACGCCCGATGCGGTCGCCGCCTATTGCGGTTCCCGGCGCGTGATGCCCGATGGCGAACTCACCCCGTCGAGCATCCCGACCGAGGTTGCGATCCAGCCCTTCGAAACATTCGCGCGCCGGTGCGCCATCCGCACTCACACGCTGCTCGTCGACCGGGAGACAATTGTCGAGTTGGGCGGTTTCGATATGTCGCTGCGCACCTGCGAGGACTGGGATTTGTGGCAGCGCCTCGCACGTCTAGGCAAACGTTGGGTGATGGTCGACGAGCCGCTCGCTTTCTATCGGGCCAGCCCCAACTCGCTCAGCCGCAATTCGGCGCAGATGCTGGTAGATGCGGAAATCGTGATCGCCCGCGGCTTTTCTTCTGATCCCAGGGTCAAACACCCGGCGTCGGCACACGCCAATGGAGCGATGGCGAACGGCGGCACCGCCTCCGAGGCACTCGCGTGGTTCGCGTTGTGGACCGCCGCGTCGGATTGCGGCAGCGGCTCGCGCTCGATCGACCCGCAGTCCCTGCGCGCGCTCCCGGCAGGACGCAAATGGGCGCGTGAGATCGCCAAGGTGGCCGTCGATGGCCTTATGGTAGGAAGCCTATCGGTGCCAGCGCAATTGGCTGCCAGGTGGGACAGGTTCGGCGGCTCCCTCACCGAGTTGATCATCGAACTCGGTAAGGTCTGGGACGATCCCGTAGCGGGTCGCCGCGCCCAGTATCACCTTGAGCAAATGCTTCTCGACTTCGACGATCTCGCCGCGCCGCGCAGACTGGCGCGGACACTTGGAATTCGCGTCGACGCTCGAAATCCGACCACGGTCGAACTTCCGCAAGGAATCGACCAAATCTATGCCTACCTGATGATGGATGGCCAGATCGAGGCTGTCGTGCAATTCGGCGTACTTGGGACAGTGACAAGGGATTATTGGATCGAATTGATCCTGAATGTCGTGCCCCCTGAGCGGCTTGAACGCCGGTCCGATCCGGACAGTCACTTCGGCAAACTCGCCCAATTGGCCGAGGAAGCGCGGGAGCTGGTTCGGTCGAGCGCCGAACCTGCGGAGCCTCCCGCAGCGCCGCGCCGCGGACGGGCCAGGCACGACAAGGATCGCACGTCGTTCTGGAATGGCTATTTCGCGACCGAGGATCCCTGGAACTACGGTTCGCCCTATGAGCAGGAAAAATATCAGCGGCAGCTCGAAATTCTGCCTGCCGGTCCCATCGGACGGGCGCTTGAGCTGGCCTGCGCGGAGGGCCATTTCACACGGCAGCTGGCGCCGCGAGTGGGCCATTTGACCGCAACCGACATCTCCGCCATAGCCGTCGAACGGGCCCGCGCGCGATGCGGCGATCAGCCGAATATTGAATTCGGCGTACTGGATTTCTCTGCCGACACGCTGCCGGGTGAGATGGATCTGATCGTCTGTTCTGAAGTGCTCTACTATCTGGATGATCTCGCCGAGTTGCGGCGCATTGCCAAAAAATTCGCTGAGGCGTTGGCGCCTCGCGCCAGTTTCATCAGCGCACACGCATTCGTGCTGCGTGACAATGTTGAAAGGACGGGCTTCGACTGGAACACATTCGGTGCACAAGCGATCTCGGAGACGCTGGCAGCGACCGAAGGCCTCGTTTTGGAGCAGTCGATCGAGACCGAGCTCTATCGCATAGACCGCTTCCGCCGCCTGTCACCGGACGACGTGGCGACGGAACCAATGATAGATCATTTGCCAATCCGCGCGCCCGTCGGAATCGGGGTCTCGCGAAATATCGTCTGGGGCGGGGCGCGGGCCTTGCGCCGCGACGTCGCACGTAGCGAGCGGCGGCAGCGTATCCCTGTCCTCATGTATCACAGCGTCGCCGATGATGGTCCGGCCGCGCTCGCCCGTTTTCGGCTCACACCCGCCGCATTCGCCAGCCAGATGGCATGGCTGCGCGCCAATGGCTTTCACGCGATTGGGTCCGAGCAGCTGGAAGGGTCCATCGCCAACCGTCACCCTTTCGTTGGCCGCCCGGTGCTCATCACCTTCGATGACGGCTTCCAGAACTTTGCCGACCATGCCTGGCCGATCTTGCGCGCGAACGACCTGACCGCGGAAGTGTTCCTGGTGACGGACTTGGTGGGTGAAAGTGCACAGTGGGACGCCGACAGCGGTCCGCCGACGCAGCTTATGAACGCTGGGACGGTGCGACGCATCGCCGCCGAGGGTGCGTTCTTCGGAAGCCATCTGGCGACGCATCGCGCAATCGATGGTCTGTCGAGCTCTGACTTGGCCGCCGAGCTCCTGCGCTCTCGTATGTTCATCGAACGGTGGACCGGTCGGCCAACCACGGCGTTCGCGGCACCCTTCTCTGTCACCGACCGACGGCTTGGCCGACTGGCCAAGGAGTGCGGCTATCGGATCGGCTTCGGCGGCAGGCACGGGCCGGCGGACCTCGATTGCGATCCCATCGACCTTCCGCGCATCGAGATTCGCGGGGATCGCTCGCTCGCTGACTTTGTTGCCAAAGTCGAGGCCGTGCTCGAATGAACGGTGAACCCGTCAGTGTCATTATTCCCGCTCACAATGCGCAAGATACAATCGACGAGACGCTCGGCAGCGTACGCGCTCAATCCTATCGTGCGCTCGAGATTATTGTTGTTGACGATGGCTCACGCGACCAAACTGCCGCGATGGCCCGACGTCACGCGGAGATCGACACGCGCGTGCGGCTGATCGAGCAGGCCAGGGAGCGTCGCCCCTGCGATACTCCACGCGGACGGCCTCCGCTCCGCATTCTGACGGTTGGAAGGGGTGCTGTCGCATCGACCCCACGATACCGGAGCCATTCACAAAGGACATTGCTAGTCCAGAGGCGACAGAAAGCATAGCCAGAACCGTAAATTCTGGCTCGTTGAGGCCCATGTCTCGATTTGTGACAAATTGGTTCCGCTTTTTGTCTATTGTCCCGCCCGATACCTCGTTCGCAAGTCTATTGGGCGACTTGGGACACGGCTGACATCAGCTCCTGCGGGTTTGGCGCCCCAAACATGTATCGCCCACCCTCTGGAACCTCCGTGAAGCTCCAGCGGACGATCCCCTGCCGGTCCAGCAGGAACTGACCGACCAGTTGTCCGTGTCCCGTTGCCATCATCTGCTCGTCGGCTTCGGTCACTTCGTAATTGTCCTTCTTGTTGAGCATTTCGCTGGCCGCAATAGGATCCATAGGGCCGGGCAATTCGCCTGGTATGTCGACCCGCATATCCTTTGCCGCTGCCATCGAGACCTTGTACGGCCAGTTCGTCTCGTTTTGGGTGAATTCGAGATTGGGCAGTCCAAAAGCACGATGTGAAGCGCGTTCAGGGTCGGAGGCCGCAAGCAGATTCGGCATCGGGTGGTAGCGGAAATAGAGACGCGCCCGTTCGATCGGCGTGTTGACCACCGTCAGGCTCTCCACACCCTTGTCGCGCAGCTCCGGATCAAGCCGCGCCTGGGCGGCGATATAGCGCCGGCAAAACGCACAATGCAGACCTCGAAACAGGCCGACCAGCACCGGTTTTTGTCCGCGAAAGTCGTCAAGCGCGATCTTGCCTTCCTGGGTAATGGCGTCGAGTACTAAGTTCGGCGCACGGTCGCCCGGTTGAAGCGGTACCAAGTCACTAGGCGCGGACATTTACAACCTCCAACCCCGGCTAGTCGAGAAAAGGCAGCACCACAAGCGCTTCCGGGTCGAGCCCGTGCTGGGCGCATATATCCTGCGCCAGGGAAAAGTAGCGTTCGGCCTCGGCCAGATTGTCGAGGTCGAGATTAAGCGTTGCAAGACCATCATAGCATGGAAACAGCAGTTGGGGCTCGCCCGTCTCGCGGGCTACGTCCAGTGCTTCGTGGAACAAGCCAACCGCCAGTTCCGGACGGCCGTTGCACTGGTGGATCTGCCCAAGCACGATCAACGGCACCGGCAGGTGCTCGCGCTGGTCGAGCGCCCGGTCGATCTCGATGGCCTTCTCGGCAGCAGGTACGCCCTCCGTTGGACAGCGATCCGTGAAAGTACAACAAGCGACCGCCAGATTGGCGAGGAGGCGCGCCTGGAAGCCCAAATCACCAATATGGCGCGCCACTTCAAGACCGCGCCGGCAGACCTCCATCGCCTGTGCCGGATCGATGGTCGTGTAAAGCACGCCGAGATTGGTGTAGCCGCGGCAGGCCGCGCCCAGTAAACCGGCGGCTTCGGCCAATTCAATGCTACGTTCAACTTGACGTATGGCTTCACGGTTTCGCCCAAGGCGAGCCAGCGCAACAGCCTTGGTATTAAGTGCCTCGGCGGTCACAAGAGTGGCGTCACACCCCGCCTCGGAGACATGCTCCGTTGTCAGAGTGCCTACGCAATCCAGTGCCGCGTCTGCCCATTTTGCCGCGAGGGCGTGACCTCCGCTACGAAATGCCTGTCGGCCACGTTCTTGCCAGAGATGCGCCTGCTCGATCGGGGCGTTCGCTCCATCGAGGAGGGCTGCCGCTTCAGCATAGCGGGATTCTGCATTGTCCCGCTTGCCGACGTCCCAGAGCAGTCGACCGATCTTCCGCAAAACTCGCGCCGAAGCGACACGATTGGCCGACTCGCGGTATGCTTGCAACACCGTCTCGTAGTGGTGGTGCGCGATCTCGCGGCGGCCTGCCGGGCCGCTCAAATCGGCAATGCGCTCGGCAATTTCCAGTGTGAGCGGTGTTTGCCCGATCGTGCCCAACGCAGTCAGTGCTCGCTCGTAGAAACGAAGGGCGTCGTCGTTGGCGTATATCATGCGAGCGCGATCGCCCGCCGCCTGCAGGTAACGCGCGCCCTTCTCTCGCTCGGCGCTCTGTGCGAAATGATGACCGAGCACGGTCAAATCCTCGAGCCGTTCCGGCTTGTCGCCGCACAGTTGCTCCAAGGCAGCACCGACCCGCCCGTGGATGTCGGTCCGGCGTTGCAGGAGCAGATTCTGGTAGATCACATCCTGCAGCAACGTTTGCGTAAAGCGGTAGCTTTGCGACGAGACCGAGCCTGATCCGGCAACTTCCTCGATGAATTCCGCATCGCAAAGCAGTTCGCAGCCGGCTTCTAGCCGGCCGGGGTCGGCTGTCACGGCTTTCAGAAGTGTGGCATCGAAGCGCGGGCCGATTACCGCGGCTTCCTGGGCCAACCGGCGCACCTCTTGGGGCAGCCGGTCGACGCGGGCAAGCAACATTGCCTGG
This sequence comes from Mesorhizobium sp. M9A.F.Ca.ET.002.03.1.2, assembly GCF_003952365.1. Lineage (NCBI taxonomy): Bacteria > Pseudomonadati > Pseudomonadota > Alphaproteobacteria > Hyphomicrobiales > Phyllobacteriaceae > Mesorhizobium > Mesorhizobium sp. M9A.F.Ca.ET.002.03.1.2. The sequence goes on from NZ_CP034443.1 coordinate 3,004,143, forward strand.
ATAGTGGCGGGAATGCCGGTTGCGACTTCGCCTGCCACAGTCCGCCATCGCTGGCCCTCGCGCATCAGCACACCGCGATCGATAAGGCCGCGAACGATCTCCTCTACAAAAAGGGGGTTGCCGCCCGCGCGCTCGAGGATCTGGTCGAGAAGCCCTCCTGCGGAGTTTACCCAGCTCTCGCCGAAAAGCGCCGCCAGCAGGCTGCGTCCGTCATCACGGTTGAGCGGCGAAAGCCTGAGCGCTGTGTGACTGACCCGACTTGAGTCGAGCTGGTCGTTGTCCGGGGCCGGACGATGCGTGACCAGCAACATCAACCGCGTGCGTTCCAACCTGTCCATCACGAAACGTAGCGCCTCGAGCGACACAGCGTCGGCCCAGTGCAGGTCCTCGACGACAATCAACAGCGGCGACAACGCAAGCCGTCGTTCGATGATTGTGCGGACTGCGTAGAGAATTTGCCGCCGCAGTTGCTCGGGCTCGACATGCTGCAAGGTGGCATCGGGGTCGCCAAGGCCAAGCACATGGTAGAGCAAAGGCATCAGCCGCTTCGCCTCCTCGCCCTGCAGGCCGAGATCGGTAAGCAAGCCTGCGAGCTTCCCCCGCATTTCGTCCCCATTGTCGTTTTGCATCATCCCGGCAGCGCTGCGCACCACAGCGCCCAAGGCGCCAAATGATTGTTCGCCCAGCGGTGAGCACGTGGCCTGCCGCACGGCGACGTTGCGAAAACGATCCTCGTCGCCGACGCGGGCGACGAACTCCTTCACAAGCCGCGATTTCCCGATACCGGCTTCTCCGACGAGGCGGACAAGTTGAGCCGAGCCGCTGCACGCCTGGTCAAGACTCGCCAGCATTCTGTTGAGCTCCGCACCACGACCTATCGTCGGCGCACTGAGGCCGAGCGCCTCGAGCCCACGCGCTGCACGCGGCGTCGCAAGCGGTGCATCCAGTCGATGGACGAGCACACTGCCAGCCTTGCCGCGAAGCACGACATCACCCAGCGACTCGTAAGAGAAGGCATGCCGGGTCAGCCGGTGAGTGAGCTCGCCTACCAGCACCTCACCCGGTGCGGCCAGCGATTGCAGGCGTTGCGCCGTATTCACGGTGTCGCCGGTCACCGAATAGGATTTGGCGGTGCCGATGCCCAATCCGCCAGTAACGACCGGACCAGTGTTTATGCCGATGTGGAGTGACAGAGGCGAGCCGGAGTGGGAGGTACTTTCGCCGAGCCGCGCCGTCCGGGCGATCATGTCGAGAGCGGCGTGAAGTGCGCGTTCCGGATCGTCCTCATGCGCAACCGGCGCACCGAACAAAGCGAGCAGCGCATCGCCGATGAATTTGTCGACGAAACCACCAAAGTTTCGCACGGCCGCGGCCAATTCCTTGAACAGTTCGTTCTGCAGCGCTTGCATGACCTCGGGGTCGAGCTGCTCGCTGAGTGTCGTGAAGCCGCAAAGGTCGGCGAACAGGACCGTTACCGTCCGGCGATCGGCATCAGAGACGGGATGCAGCTCGTCTTCGCTTTCGATGTTCGGAAGCGGCGACTGAGTTCGAGAAGGCGGCACAATGGTCCGGCTTGGTGTCGGAGCAGGCCGTTCGACGGCTTTTGCGGGCGCACCGACGCTTGCCCCACATTTCGGACAGAACTCGAAATCAGGTGCGCAGGGGTAGCCGCAACTGGCGCATGGCAGGGGCTGGCGCCTGCCACACCTCGGACAGAAAGCGTAACCGCCCTCAACCTCGAAACCGCAGCCTGAGCAGTCCATGGAACAAGACCTCAATAGGGGCCGTGACGGCGTGATCTCGCTATGCACTTCACGGCCAGGGTATTCATAAGGATGAACCGATAGCCGTCGACCAGCAAGCGGCAGCGCAAATAGGCATCGAGCGATCGGTGTGGATCCCGTGGACGAGGGCAGCCGATTCGGACGGCTGCGTGGCCGTCGTTTGCAAAAGTTCCCTCTTGCCTCCGACTTCCTGCTATCGTGGAGGTGAGGAGACGGACCCTTGAGCGACAATCGTAAGCTAGCCGCAATCCTGGCTGCAGATGTGGTCGGATACAGCCGGCTCGCGGGCGCGGACGAAGATCGTACTTTGGCGAGGTTGCGGGCACTGCGCAGCGACCTGATCGATCCGATCATCGCAGTGCACCACGGGCGGGTGATCAAGCGCACCGGGGATGGGGCACTGGTTGAGTTCCGCAGTGTGGTGGATGCCGTGCGCTGCGCCGTTGAGATTCAGAATGGTATGGTTGAGCGCAATGCCGGCGTGTCGCAGGACCGCCGCATCGAGTTCAGGATCGGCATCCATCTGGGGGATGTGGTCGAAGAAAGCGACGGCGACCTGATGGGCGACGGCGTCAACATCGCCTCGCGTTTGGAGGGCGTCGCGGCGCCCGGCGCCATCTGCCTGTCCGAGGATGCCTATCGCCAGGTCAAGGCGAGGCTCGACCTCTCGGTCAGCGATCTCGGCAGCACGCAGCTCAAGAATATCGCCGAGCCGATCCGGGTCTATTCGCTGCAAGTCGGCAGCGCCGGGACCAAAGCGGCCGCGACCTCGGAAACCGCGACGAGCCGGTCGGCGACGGCAGCGCCGCCGAAGCTGTCGATCGCCGTCCTGCCATTCGCCAACATGAGCGGTGACGCCGAACAGGACTACTTCGCCGACGGCATCTCTGAAGACATCATCACAGCGCTGTCCAAACTGTCGCAGCTCTTCGTCATCGCACGCAATTCGTCGTTCACCTTCAAGGGCCAGAACGTCCATGTGCAGGAGGTGGGCACGAAGCTCGGCGTGCGGCATGTACTTGAGGGTAGCGTACGCAAGTCGGGGAACAGGGTGCGCATCACCGCGCAGCTCATCGATGCTACCTCGGGCGGCCATCTTTGGGCGGAGCGGTTCGATCGCGACCGACATATTCGCCGTGCAGGACGACGTGACGCAGCAGATCGTCGGCGCGCTGGCGCTCAATCTGACCGAGGGTGACCGTCAGCGGCTGGCGCCCGAGCATCCGCGCAACACGGAGGCGTATGACTATTTCCTGCGGGGCCGGGAGCTGTGGCACCGGCTGACGAAGGAGACGAACGTCGCAGCTCGCGACCTCTTGCAACGTGGCATCGAACTGGACCCGAAGTTTGCCTCTGCCCACGCTTTCCTCGCCCTCACGCACGGACTCGATTACCTGAACCGGTGGAGTGCGTCGCCGCCGGAATCGATGGCGCAAGCGGAAGAGACCGCAGCGCTAGCGGTAACGCTGGATGGCAGCGATCCCTGGGCGCACTGGGCGCTGGCTATCGTCAAGCTGTACACACGACGGCACGATGGGGCCATCGGCGAGGCCGAGCGCGCGATAGTCCTCAATCCGAACTTCGCCGAAGGGCACGTCATCCTCGGCGAGGCGCTGTACTATTCGGGCAGATCCGAGGAGGCCCTCGAGAGTTTCGCCCGGGCGAGGACATTGAACCCATACTTTCCGGATGTGCTTCTGCACTTCCAGGCTTTGGCCTCGTTTCAACTAGGAAGGTATGAAGAGGCCGTTGACCTCTTGATGCAACGGCTGGCTCGCAACGCTGTCACCGACGTCTCGCGCGAGCTTCTGGCCGCCAGCTACGGCCATCTGGGCCGTTTCGCCGAAGCCCGCGCTGCATGGCAGGAGTTGCTTCGCGTCAATCCCGACTATTCCCTGGAATATCGTCGCAAAGTCTTGCCTTACAGGAACCCTGCCGATTTCGAACTCGTGGTGAACGGGCTCCGCAAGGCTGCTATCGTGCAATGACGGGTGAGGCCAAATCAGGTCAGGCCTTGAATTGCAGCCGATCGCGATGGACCGTCCGTGACCGTTTGTGTTCCGTTTGACTGCCGCTGACCCGATAGCTCAAGGAAGCGGCCGGATCAGACGCCAGAGGCTCACCGATAGATCGCCGTCGCTTGCGGTTGCGCACTAGAAAATCAACCTGAAATAAGCCTGAAGTGAGGCTCAGGTCGCCTTGATCTCTGCCTGGCCGATCTTGCGCCATCGGGCGTTTTCGCGAACCAGTTTCAGGTCGTCGGTCGTCTCGGCAAATGTCCGCAAACGGTATTGCCGGAGCAGGTCCGGGAAGAGCGCCCCTTCCGGCAGGCTGGCAAGCTGCTCGCGGACCGAGATCTTTTCATCGATGACCCGCATGCCCCAGGCATTTTCCCGAACCTGCAGCTCCGCAGCCAGATCGCGCTCTTCCGGCGCGTTTTCATCTAGCGCCGCCAGCAGGATCGAGTGGAAAAGCGCTACATAACCAATCTGCCTCAGGCCGCCCACAGCCCGCACGCGCGGCAATATGGCAAGGACGAGGAACATCAGGAACAAGTTCGGCAGCAGCACGCCGTCCAGCAGCGCCTGCCTGAGATGCGGCCGCTCGAACGGGATGGAAAGACCATGCGGCCTGTCAGGCTCGACAAGGTGCCCGTTCTCAAGGACAAGCTTGCGCACGCGCTCCTCGCGGATGCCCCAGAAATAGGCCGTGGCATTGGGCAGGAATCTGCCAAATGGGCTCGATGCGGCCTCTTGCAAGGCACATTCGAGACGCTGGCGCCTTGCGGGCTCAATGAGCAGCCTGCAAAGAAGGCTGCCATCATATTCTAGATGCCGGGCCACGGCAGCCGCGGCGAGCCGATCATCGATGAAAACCGGCAGGGCCATGCCAGAACGATCCCAATCGGCGACCAGATCCTCGTTGAGGGCTGTCAGGGCATCGGCGGCGGTTCCAAACACCTTGTCCTGACTGGCAAGCAGCGTGCCCAGCCAGCGGCTGGCATCCGTTTCATCGCCCACCGCTTCGAGCGCGCGCTTGTTGAGGGAGACGGGACCGGCCACGCAGGCGCTTTTGCGGCACAGTTTGTGGCGCCCCATGCCAAACAGGTTGACCTTGTCGTCGCCGACATCGAGCCAGCCCGGCCCCTCCCGGCCAATTGTCTCCATGGTCATCGTCGTTCCCATGAAGCCGAAGAAGGCCGACAGCCCGTTTTCAACCGCGCCGAGCCAGGCAAGCAGCAGGGCATCGAAGGTGATCCGGTCCATCAGAAGCAGGCAGTGCAGGCCGGACTGAATCACCGGTCTGTGCTCGAACTCTTCGAGCGCCTTGCCGATCTCCTCAGGCTGCATAATCACACCGAGGCGCTGATGCAGGACTTCGCGCAGGATCGAGCGGGCGGCGATCGCCGGGCCCGATGCAGGCCTTGCCACCGGCCGCCACAGATGGCGGGCATAATCGGAAACCGGTGCATTCCAGTTCTGCTCGATGTCACGCGCGACTTCCGGGCAGAGCGGCGACAGCAAAGCCAGAATTTCCACCGGAGGCGTAGGAGCTGGATCAAAGACGGCGGTCATTGGTCCCGTCTAGCCGCTTGCGGTGTAAACGCCAAGGGAGACCAGCTGGATGCAGCCGGCCCACACATAGATTGTCAATTGACCGTGTCCTACGGAGTCCTCCATGAGCAATCACCTGTTCGCCCGCACGAATTGTTAGACTGGCCAAACAGTTAAGGCCAAACAGCGGATCTCAGAACCGCAGCCGCGCCATGCTTAGGAGGTCGTGGTACTGCCCGTCGGTAAAACCGGCCTTCACATGCCGGCCTTCGACCTCGAAGCCGTGGCTTGTGTAGAGACGGATGGCCGGTTCGTTGTCGGCATAGACGGTCAATTCGACCCGCTTCAGGGCGCGCCAATTGTCGGCCACGTCAAGCAGCGCGCCAAGTATGGCAGAGCCGATGCCCTTGCCGACGAAGGCATCGTCAAGGCCGATATTGATCTCGCCGATATGCGAACGGCGCGGCGAACCCTGCACGACCAGGCGGCCATGGCCGACGACCTTACCGTCCAACTCCGCAACGATCCAGGTGGTTTCCTGGCCGGACTTGGCGATGCGCCGCTCCACCTGCTCCACCATCTCAAAGGGCATCCTGAGCGTGCCCCAGCGGAAGCCCGGCATGTTGAAGATAGCGCAAAGCGCCTCCGCATCGCTTGGCCGGACGGACCTGAGCTGCGGCTGGATTTTCTCGGAGGATGGCGAGGTCGTGCTGGTCATGGCGCTCCCGGCAAAGCAATCGGCCCGGCACGATGCACCGGACGTCACCTAAAAATCCAGCCGTCTCCGCAACCTATGCCGGTTGCGAGCTAAAATACCGGGAGGCGGCGTAGAGTTTGAAAACGCCGCTGATGCCGATCCAGCCGAAAAGGGCGAGCCAGCACAATGTCCCGGTCGCCGTCCAGTCGAGCCGGTGCACCGCAGCGTCGGTGATGACGAGGCCAAGGATGGCAAGCAGGCCAACCAGAAACTGCGCCAAGCCGAGCACCAGCAGTTCCTCGCGCGGCGCGCTTCTCCAGACGAGATATATGCCGCCCGCACCGGCGAGGAAGATGGCGCTGTAGACCTGAGCGTGGAAGGCATCGATCGGCCATGGCCAGAAGCCGCTGAATGTCAGGGGAAACAGCAACAGGCCGACTCCATAGAGCCCGAGGATCGCCGACTCCACCGGCATGTAGCCGCGCCATGCGGGGCTCAAGATCACGCCTTTTGCAGAAGGACGGGCCCTGGCCCGCCACAGGAACAGCCCGGATACCGCGACCGAAGCAAGATAGACCAAAAACCAGAGCCAGGGCGCTTTGCGCTCGAAGTTGAAATAGCCGAGATTGATGAACGAAGCCACCGACACGATGACGGTGAAGATGAAGGCCATGACGAGCACGAGCCTGCCGGGCGACCAGCGATTCCAGAACAGCAGCGCCGCCATCACGACCATTTCGGCGGTGTAGAAGCCGCCGAGGAAGCGGGCATTGAACGGCGTGACGGCCCAAGGCCAGCGCGGCTTGACCAGCATAGGCACGAAAAACAGGCCGGCGCCTACGATCAGCACGATGATGACCACCACAGAGAAAAGGCGCAGGGCCGCGGGAAATGGCGGGTTGTTGGATGTCGGCATGGGAGAAAGTCCCAAAGATGAATACCCCATGGACCCATCATAGTGCCGCTTGCGGCCGGTGAAAATCTGCCGAATGGAAATTGAACTGTCACGGGCTTATCTATTCGAATGGCCGTACGGTCCGTTTCGAAGTAAAATGGAGCACTCGGACCAAAGAGCGGTCCGGTCAACACGTCTCGGGGCGCATTCTGGAGCCTGCACGATGAACGAAGCTCAGGATCTGTTCTCGCTTCTGCGGCAATCGAGCGATGTCGATCCACTGGCAGTCGACGCGATTGAGCGAACCATCGCGGAGGGCGAGGACCGCGAACTTTGCCGCATCAATGCGCCAGCCTTCGCCAGCAAGCATGGCCTCGACGAGGAACGCGCCATAAGCGCCTTTCTCCATGCAGCGCGGGTGGGCATCTTCGACATTTCCTGGAATGTTCTGTGCCCCGGCTGCGGCGGCGTGCTCGACACCAACGCCACGCTGAAAACCCTGCAGAAGGACGAATACACCTGCGCGCTGTGCTCCGAGGGCTATTCGCCGACCCTCGACGAGATGGTCGAGGTGACATTCACCGTCAGTCCCCGCGTGCGCAGGATTGCCGCCCACAATCCACACGAACTGCCGTTGATGGAATATTTCCGCCAGATCTACTGGGGGTCCGGCGTCGATCTGCCGGAAGAGGATTTCGCGAAAAAGATGGAAGCGTTCTCGCTGGAGGATATCGAGCTTGCCCCTGGTGAAAAGGCGGTTCTGCCCATACAGCTTCCGTCCGAATTCATCATCGTCTTCGAGCCGGTCACCCATTCAGTGCAGTTCATCGACGGGAAGGGCGAACCAACAAAAGAGCGCCGAAGCCTCTCTTTGCTCTTCGACCGCGACCATGTCCAGAACCAGACGCTGGAGATGCAACCCGGCCCGTTGCGCATTTCGCTGGAGAACAGGACCGACGCCCGCGTGCTGCCGACGGTCTTCATCGCCGGCCAGCTATTGCATGATTTCCTGGGCAAACGCCGGCCCTTCCTGACGGCCAAGCGCCTGCTCACCAACCAGACGTTCCGCGATCTCTATCGCACGGATACGCTCGACATCAACCAGCGCCTGAAGATCACCAGCCTGACCTTCCTGTTCACCGACCTGCGCGGATCGACCGAGCTTTACGAGCGGGTGGGCGACCTTTCAGCCTTCGATCTCGTGCGCGTCCATTTCCAGGTTCTGCACGAGATCGTCGCGGCCGAGGCAGGCGCGGTGGTGAAGACGATCGGTGATGCGGTGATGGCGACCTTCGCGACGCCTGATCGTGCGATTGCTGCGGCCCTCAGGATGCGCGATGCCATGCGTGATCTCAACGACAAGAGCGGGCGCGAGGATCTGCTGCTCAAGATCGGAGTCCATGCCGGCCCTTGCATCGCCGTGTCTATGAACGAGCGGCAGGACTATTTCGGCCAGACGGTCAACATTGCTTCGCGAGTCCAGAACCTTGCCAACGCACAGGCGATCTTTGCCACTCGTGCGGTGGTCGACGACAATCTCACCGCCGATCTGTTGCACAGGAACGCGCTGACGCCCGTGCCCCACGAGGTTTCGCTGCGCGGCATTGAGCGCGAGATAGCAGTCTATACGATCCCCTGAAGACTTGGCCCTGAAGATTTGGCCCCTGAAATTTGGCCCCTGAAGATTTGGGCCGTCTCCGCCCCTTACACGCGCCTGCAGAGGAAATAACGATCGGCGGGCTCCGAAGTCGGCGGCGGGAGGCGTTGCAGCAGCGGGTGATCGAGCGGCGTGCCGCTGACCGCGAAGCCGCCGACGCGAAGCAGGCGCGCGATCAGATCGGGAAGCCAGGTAGCGGTCACTGCATCTCGATCGTCATAGCCGGTGCCGATGTCGGCATGAACAAGAGCGGCGTCGATGCCAATGAACCTGCGGGCCGTCTCGCGTATTTCGCCGAGCACGAGGTTTTCAGCTTCGGGAATTGAGCTGGCGTGTGCGCCAACTTCGCGGTCGAACACCACGATCCGGCGCCCGGGCAGAAGTTCGCGCAGATGGTGGAACGTCCGGCCATTGCCGAGGCCGAGCTCGAGCACAAGCCCCTCCATCTTCGCCACCTCGGGGCAGATTTGATTGAGAATGTCGCGCTGTGCGGTCATCCTGCTGATGAAATTATCGAGGCGACTCATATGCGATTGTATGTCCTGAACCAGCAGCCCCGATCGAGGCCTGCCGCATATAGAGGCGAACGACGAACCCTGCAATAACCCAACCGGCCGCCGACAAGCGTCATACCCGGGTGGAATCGTCGGCAGGCCGCGCGGCGGAACAGCGATCTCACTTGTAGGGGTCCGCGGCGTCCCGCAGCCCGTCGCCGAGGAAGTTGAACGCCAAGATGACGAGAATGACGGGGAGCATCGGCAAAAGCAGCCATGGATAGAACGCGATGACGCTGACGCTGCGCGCCTCGGTGAGCAGGATGCCCCAGCTGGTTATCGGCGCTCTCAGGCCGAGCCCGAGGAAGCTCAGCGCCGTCTCGCCCAGGATCATGCCGGGTATGGAGATCGTCGCCGTCGCGATCAGATGCGACATGAAGCCGGGAATGAGATGCCGCCCGATAATGCGGCTGCTTTTGGCGCCCATCAATTGCGCGGCCAGAACGTAGTCCTCCTCGCGCAAGGCTAGAAGCTTTGAACGCACGGCCCGCGCCAGTCCGGTCCAGTCGAGCAGCCCGAGGATGACGGTGATGCCGAAATAGATCAGGATCGGACTCCAGGTTATCGGCATGATCGCCGCCAGGGCCAGCCATAGCGGAATGCTGGGGATCGATTGCAGAACTTCGATTATCCGTTGAACCATCAAGTCGAAGATACCGCCGTGATAGCCGGCCAGTCCGCCGATGACAATGCCAAGCAAGAAGCTGAAACTGATGCCGACGAGGCCGATTGTCAGTGAAATGCGTGCGCCATAGATGATGCGCGAGAGCACATCGCGCCCCAGCCTGTCAGTGCCGGCTAGAAAGAGCTGGCCGTTTTCGGCAGGGCAGACAAAATGCCTGTCACCTTCGATCAGGCCCCAGAATTGATAACTGTCGCCCTTGCAGAAGAAACGGATCCGCTGGACATCATCCTGTTTCTCGATGTAGTTCCGCTTGAGCGTGTCCATATCCAGCGTCATCTGTCGGCCATAGACGAACGGCCCGACGAACTGGCCGTTGTGGAACAGGTGAACCCGCTGCGGCGGCGAATAGATGTAGTCCATGTTGCGCGTGTGCAGATTGTAGGGCGCCAGGAACTCGCAGATCAGTATCCCGAAATAAAGCGCCGCCAGGAATATGCCGGATACAACGGCAAGCCGGTGCATCCGGAATTTCCACCACATCAGCCGCAACTGCGACGCCTGAAAGACCTTCGACTGCTCCGGCGTCATCGCCTCGACCGACTGAAGGTCAATGGGCGCTGTGGAAACGTAGTGTTGCAGTGGAGCACCCGGAGCGGGCAGCGGCGAATGCGTGTTCATTTGGTGCTGCCGCCCTGCAAACGAATTCGTGGATCAAGCAGCGCCAGCGCCAGGTCGGAAATCAGGACACCGATGACCGTCAGGAAGGCGAGGAACATGAGGAACGACCCTGCCAGATACATGTCCTGGCTTTGCAGCGCCTTGATCAGCATCGGCCCGGTCGTTTCCAAAGACAGCACGATCGCCGTGATTTCGGCGCCGGAGATGATGGCCGGCAGGATAGAGCCGATGTCGGAAATGAAGAAATTGAGCGCCATGCGCAGCGGATATTTGACCAGCGCCTTGAAGGGATGAAGGCCTTTTGCGCGCGCGGTCACGACATATTGCTTGTGTAGCTCATCGAGCAGATTGGCGCGCAGCCGCCGGATCATGCTTGCCGTGCCCCCGGTGCCGATGATCAAGACCGGGATCCAGAGATGGGCGAGGATCGACTTCGCCTTGGCCCAGCTCATCGGCTCGCCGAGATATTGCTGGTCCATGAGATGGCCGATGGACGTGCCGAACCAGATGTTGGCGAAATACATCAGGATCAGCGCCAGCATGAAGTTCGGAATGGCAAGGCCGAGAAGGCCGAAGAAAGTCAGGCCGTAGTCGCCCCAGCTGTATTGATGCGTCGCGGAGTACATGCCGATCGGAAAGGCGATGAGCCAGGTGAAGATGATCGTGACGAAGGAAACCAGCACGGTCAGCCACATTCGATCCCCGACGACGTCGCGAACCGGCAGCTCATATTCGAAGGAATAGCCGAAATCGCCGTGCAGCATCCCGCCGACCCAGTAGAAGTAGCGAATGATCGGCGGCTTGTCGAAACCATATTCCTTGCGCATCATCTCGATGCGATCGGAATCCACCCCTTCGCCCTGAGCCCGAAGCTCGGCAACAAAGCTGTCGAAATAGTCGCCTGGGGGAAGTTCGATGATCGTGAACACCAGCGCCGATATGATCAGCAGCGTTGGAACCATCACGGCGATGCGCCACACAATATATCGAAGCACGCTCAGGACTCTCCAAGCCAGAATGTATCCGGCATGTAGACACCGAAATAGGCGGTCGGGTCGTAGCCGTAGAGCGCCTTGTCAGGCAGATTGCGCAGCCGCGAGGACGCCAGAACCGGCTGATGTGTTCCGTTCACCGTGCCGATCGAAAACACCTGATCGGTATAGATCGACAGCATAGAATTCCAGATTTCGGTGCGCTCCGTGGCTTCGGTCGATGCGTTCCAGCGCTTGAGTAAAGCCATCAACTCGACCACTTCAGGAAGATCGGGTGCCTCACCCATCTTGCCATGAGACAAGTAGTGAGCACCCCAGAGTGGCCATTGCAGCTGGTCGTCGATGGTAGGGGCCAACTGGCTCGGGTTCATGTCGGCCGTCGGCACGCCATTGTCGATGCCCGACCACATCGACATCATGATCTGGCCGCCAAGCGCGCGGCTGCGGAAGATGTCGCGCTGCGAAGTTCGGATGAACAGGGCGATGCCAATCTTGCGCCAGTGATCGGTGATGAGTTCGAGCGCGTCGGTTTCCAGCGTGCTTTCGCCGGCCGTTTCCACTACGATCTGCGCAGGGCGTCCATCGGGAAGTATCCGCAGGCCGTCATCGTCACGCGTCTGAAGCCCGACCTCGTCGAGCAGGGCATTGGCCTGGTCGGGATCATAGGCGACCCAGGCTTTCGCGAATTCCGGCCGGTAGAGCGGGCTCTCCGGCAGGACAGTATCGGCACTTTCCTGCGCCAATCCGTAGAACACAGCCATATTGATCTCGCGCCTGTCCACGGCGAGCGAAAGTGCGCGGCGCACGCGCACGTCACGCAAAAGGCCGCGCCAGACCTGGTCGGCACAATTCAGATTGGGGAGCAGCGCCAGCCGCGAACCCTGTATGCGTTTCCACAGATGCATCTTCACCGGGTAGCGCTTCTCGGCATCCTTCAGGAAGGAGTAGTCGGTGAAGTCAATTCCCATGCATTGCAGGTCGCTCTCGCCCGCACCGGTCTTGGCGGAAATGATCGCCGACGAGCTGACATTCATGACAATCCGGTCAACATAGGGCAGTTGCCGGCCGTTCTCGTCTATTCGATGAAAAAACGGGTTGCGCTCGAAGACGAACTGCTCGGCCGGCGGCTTGGTCCGGTTCCGCCAGGGATCGAGCGTCGGCAGATCCGGGTTCTCCGGGCGATACTGCCGTGACATGCGGATATGCAGGAGCGTCCATTTCTTGGCCCGGTTCTCCTTCATTAGGCCAGCGAGCCGGAATGGATCCTGGTATTTCTTGTGGAACTGCTTGAGATAGGCGGCAGGCAGAACAAGCGATAGCGGCGATGCAGCAGCGAGCTTGGGCAGGAAGTCGGGATTGGGCGCATCCCAACTATAGCGGACTGTTAACGGATCGACGATCTCGAAGCGTGGAGGCTTGCCGTCCGCCAGCAGGGCCAAGGCGGGCCCGCCTTGCGAAAGCTCATCGTTCAGCCAGACATCTTCCCAGCAATAGCGAAAATCCTCCGGCGTCAGCAGGCTACCGTCAGACCATTTATGCCCTTCCCTTATCTTGAAAGTGAAGACGCGATCATTCGCTACGTCGAAACTTTCGAGAATGTCGGGTTGCATTTTAAGTTTTTCGTCATAGCCGACCAGGCGAGCATACCCGTAGATCGTCATCATCCGGATATCTTTCTGGCTGCCGATGATCGTACGCAACGTGCCGCCGTATTGGCCAGGCTGCCGGCCCATCGCAGCGAGATTCAACGCGCGCGGGCTCTTGGGCAGGCGTTCGGCGAGTGCCGGCAGCGCCTTGGCCTTCAGCTGCGGCTGAAGAAATTCCGGCTCCAGATCGCCGGCGCGCAACGTGCCGGGCAGAAATGCTGAAGCCATGAGGCCAAGGACGGTGCGCCGGCTGATCAATGGCGTAGCTCGCTGACATCGGCCGAACGTCGGGCCAGCACGAGGTGGCCGCCGCCAAGATCGAGCGGCGACAGCATATCCTTGTCGCCCTCGTCGCAGAATTGCGGTCCCCATGCACTGGTGTCGGAAGCGCCGCCGAGCTTCAGCGTTTTGAAATCCATCGGCCTGTCGAGATCGGGGTAAGGTACTGCGGCGACCAGTGAGCGCGTGTAGGGGTGGACCGGTTTCCTAAGCAGAATTTCGCGCGGCGCGAGCTCGACGATACGCCCGCCGCACATCACCGCGATGCGGTCTGCCATGTAGTCCACCACCGCCAGGTTGTGGGATATGAACAGGTAGGTCAGGCCCAGGTCCTTCTGCAGGTCCTTCAGAAGGTTCAGGATCTGCGCCTGGACAGAGACATCGAGTGCCGAAACCGGCTCGTCGCAGATCAGAAGTTCAGGCCCCAGCGCCAACGCGCGCGCGATGCCGATACGCTGACGCTGCCCGCCGGAGAAACTGTGCGGATAACGCTTTATGAAGCGCGGATCGAGCCCGATTGCCTGCATCAGGCTCTTGACCGTGGCGAGTCGGGACGCGGCATTGCCACGTTGATGGATTTCCAGCGGCTCGCTCAAGATGTTCTCCACCGTCATGCGAGGTGAAAGCGACGAAACCGGATCCTGAAAGACCATCTGGATTTTCGCGCGCAGCATGCGCAGGGCGTCTCCCTCGGCTTCCAAGACGTCGATCGGACCATCGCGGCCGTTGAAGATCACAGAGCCGCCGCTAGGGGTGACAGCTCGCATGAGGATCTTGCTGACGGTTGTTTTACCGCAGCCGCTTTCGCCGACAAGGCCCAGGCACTCACCCCGCCTGATATCGAAGCTCACGCCGTCCACGGCGCGAACAGAGGTTTGATGATCCCCGCCGAACCATCCGGACTTGCGGATGGTGAAGGTCTTTGTCAGATCCCTGACCGACAGCAGGATGTCGTCCGGCCCCTTCGATGCCGGCGCCGTCTGCTTGCCGAGCAGGTTCCCGACATTTACCGGCACCTCGCGGAGCGCCTTTAGCCTTTCGCCGGGCTTCAGGTCGAAATGCGGAACGGCTGCCATCAGGCCCTTCAGGTAAGGGTGACCTGGTCGGCGGAATATCGCCTCCACAGGTCCCGCTTCCATGATCTCGCCATGGTACATGACCACCACCTCGTCGGCGACATTGGCGACCACGCCAAGGTCGTGCGTGATCAGCAGCATCGCCATGTTCAGCTTGGTCTGGAGCCCGCGCAGCAATTGAAGGATTTGCGCCTGGATGGTGACGTCCAACGCCGTCGTCGGCTCGTCGGCGATCAACAGGGCGGGCCGGCAGATAAGCGCCATGGCGATCATGGCGCGTTGACGCAATCCTCCCGAGAGTTCAAAGGGATACATGTCATAAGCGCGCTTGGGGTTGGGAAAGCCGACAAGGCCGAGCATTTCCTCGGTCCGCGCCTTGCGCTCCACCCGAGCCATGGGCGTATGAATCTGCAGGGATTCGCTGACCTGATTGCCGATCGTGTGCAGCGGCGACAGCGATGTCATCGGCTCCTGAAAGATCTCGCCGATGCGGCTGCCTCTCAACGCCCGGATTTCTGGTCCGTCACGCGGCATCTGCAGGATATCCTGCGTCGTGCCGGGCTTTTCAGGATCGGAAAACAGGATACGGCCGCGAACATGGGCTGTGTTCGGCAAAATGCCCATCACTGCCTGGCTGAGAACCGATTTTCCGGAACCGGACTCGCCCACAAGCGCGGTGACCTTGCCGGGCAGGACGCGAAGACTTGCGCGCCTGACGGCGTGCAACGGTCCCCCGATAATGGCAAAGGAGATGCCAACATCCTCGATCCGCAGCAGATCAACGCCCGAATTCATTCTCACACCAGCCCACTCTGGCGGCCTGCCGGCCGGCAGGCCCAGAAAGCGAGACTAACGCATTGCCAGCCTAGAGCAACTTGGATTCGAAACGGTCGACAATGGCGGAACCGGCGACCGGACTGCCTACCGAAGGCGTTCGGATTAGATTGTTACGGTTACTGGAGCTTCCGCGGGTCGCCGGCCGACAGCTGCGCGGTATCGCGGTGAAGCAGCATGACCTGCTCGGCGTCCGATCTTCGGTCGTAAATCGGCTCCAGCGCACCGTCCTCATCGAGTGCGAGAGCACCCGACAGATCGGGTGAAAGCACCGTCAGCTTCTGCTTGATGCCCGCCAGTTCCTCGTTGCCGAGCGTCAGCCAGCTGTTAGCGCCGCAATAGCTGGCGAAGTCTTTGCTGGCGAGAACGCTGTGCGGATATTTCTTGGTCAGGGTCTGGAGGCGCTGGACCTCGTTTACAGCCGAGCCGAAGACAGAAAATGTGAGCCGGTCGGTAAGCCCGACATTTCCGAACATCACATTGCCGACATGCAGGCCGATGCCAAATTTTATGTCGGACAACCCCTTTTCCTTTCTTCGCAGATTGAGATCCGTCATGCGCGCGGTGGCCTTCTGCGCTGCCGCAAGAGCAGCCTGGCAGGCGATCTCGGACTGCGAGCGGTGCCTTTCGCAAGGGTAGACGGCAATGAAGCCATCCCCTATGAAACTCATGATCTGCCCGCCTTTGCGATTGAAAGGTGCAGCAACGGCGTCGAAAAACTGGTTCAGCGTATCGATATAGATTTCGCGGCCGGCGGTTTCGGCAAGCCTTGACGACCCACGCATATCGCCCATGACCAATGCGGCCCGGATTGTATCGCCCTCGCCGCGCTTGATCTGACCGTCAAGCACGCGCCTGCCAGCGTCGCCGCCGAGATAAGTCGTCATCATGTTGTCGGCGAGCTTGGTGAGCACCGCCATCTTGGTTGCGATGGCGAGATGGCTCTGGATGCGCAGCAGCGCCGAAATCATGTTGTCGCTGAAGCCTCCAGCACTGTCGGTGGACCAAGACCCCATCATGCCCTGACTGGTGTTGCCGCTGAAGTGATGGACGAAAGCCATGTAATCGGTGACGCCTATAAGGCGGAGGTCATCGAAAACAGGAAACTCCGATGGCACCGATGAGTCGAGCCGGCGTCGCAGATGGTCGAGCTTGTTGCTGAGCAGGTGGTAGTATGGGCTGGTCAGGAATCTGTCAGACGGCACGCCGGCCTTTTTGCGGAAGCCTTCCACTTCCATGCCCTGGCCGCGGAACCAGGTGAAGCCAAGCGCGTCATAAAGCGGATGAAGCATCGAAAAGCTCAAATGCACCCGCTTCAGCGGCAGGCCGGCAGCAGCCAGCCGTTCACAAAAGCCTTTTACCAATGTTTCCAGGTCGTTGCCCGCCAGCGCCGATTGGGTCAGCCAATCGGCAACCTTATCCATGAGAATGGTGGAAATTTCTGCTTGCGTTGTGCTCATACTATCTCGAAACCCGTCGAAGACGGAGCCATTATCCTTTGATCCGCCATAACACAGTCCGCCAACGACCCAAAGAAAAGACCCTCGAAGTTAATGAACCGGCTTCGGCGGCAGAAGCCGGCGAAGAATTTTCCCGGATGACTATCCTTGCGGCAAGGAACCGGCGTAACCGCATCTATGTCCTGTGGCATTATGTGGCGAGGCTGCCGGCGGAGTGCAATCATGATCCTGACATCGGGCAAAAATTCCCCGGCTCAGACGCCGTCACGCCTTCAAGACCGTCTCTCGGTCCAGCCCGAGGCGGCCAAAAACATTGCGTGTGTCGACGATCAGAAGGGCGTGATCAGCGATCGTCTGATAGTCGATCGCGTCGTGGTCGGTTGCAACGACGACAGCATCGAAATCCTTCAAGGCCGCTTCGGTCAGTTCGACCGAGCGACGCCCCTTGATCGCCATATGCTCCCGTGTGGTCGGGATCTCGGTAACATGCGGATCGTGGAATTCCGCCTCGCCGCCCCATTCCTCGATGAGTTCAATGAGCCGCAATGAGGGGCTTTCGCGGATGTCGGGCACATTCTTCTTATAGGCGAGCCCGATGATGAGAATTCGCGAGCGGCTGAGCGCCTTGCCGCAGCGCCGGTCCAGCGCCTTCGCCAGTTCATCGACCACATGACGCGGCATAGCCGTGTTGATCTCTGCCGCCAGCTCGATGAAACGGGTCGGCAGTTCGTATTCGCGCGCCTTCCACGTCAGGTAGAAGGGATCGATCGGGACGCAGTGCCCGCCAAGTCCGGGGCCAGGATAGAAAGGCATGTAGCCGAAGGGCTTGCTCTTTGCCGCCTCGATCACCTCCCAGATGTCGATGCCCATCGCGCCGAGCACGACCTTCAACTCGTTGACCAGGGCTATGTTGACCGAACGGAAGATGTTTTCCGTCAGCTTGACCGCCTCGGCGGTCGCCGTGGTGGAAACCGGAACGACGGTCTTGATCACGCCCTGGTAGAAAGCCTGCACGAGCGTCGCCGCTTCAATGCCGTCGCCTGCCACGACCTTGGGGATCGTCGCGACTTCAAAGCTACGGTTGCCGGGATCCTCGCGTTCGGGCGAGAAGCCGAGGAAGAAGTCTGCCTTCGACTGCAAGCCGGTTTCTTCCAGTATGGGCTTGATCACGTCGTCGGTGGTGCCGGGATAGGTGGTCGATTCCAGCACGATCAGTTGGCCGAGACGCAGATGCTTCGCGATGGTGCCTGCCGTGTTCCTGACAAAGGAGAGGTCCGGCTCACGGTTTTTCGTCAGCGGTGTCGGAACGCAGATGATGATGACATCGCAGACGGCCAGTTCGGCAAAATCCGCAGTGGCGCGGAACAGTCCGCTCGCCACCTGGCCGGCAAGGGCTGTCGACGTCACCGCCTCAATGTAGGATTGGCCGTTGTTCAGGCTCTCGACCTTCTGGGCTTCGACGTCGAAGCCGGAAACCGGGAAGCCGGCGCGTGCGATCGCAACCGCCAGCGGCAACCCGACATAGCCCAGTCCGATCACGCCGACTTGCGCGGCACGCGTCGAAATCCGGTTCAGAAGACGGTCATATGTCGATCGTGAGGCGTCCAAAAATCTGCTTTCCGTCAATTCGGGCAGGCCGTCCGCTCCCATGGCGAGGCTCACCTGGTTCCCCAAGAACCCCGAGGCATATTGCGGGAAATCGGTTTCCGCAAGCCGTCATCAGACCGGCACCTTCGCCTTCAGGGTTGCGGCAGCAATCGCATAGCCGCCGGCGGCGCCATCGATGAAATGAACGTGATCGCGCTGCAGCGGCGATGCGACGAGGCATGTCATCAAGGCCGATTTCTGGCGGTGCAGGCCATAGTTGCAGATGCCCGCCTCTTCCGCCTGTTTCAGCCGGTTCTCGATCCGTTGCAACACATCCGCGTCAACGTCGATGGTCATCTTCAAGCCGTCGTCGAACTTCCGGAAATCCGAATTGCTGGCCACGTCGCGTTTGTAGATCTTCGGATCGAAACTGCCGATCGTCCAGCCATATCTATCCGTAACAGCCGTAAGCGTCATCAGGAACACTATCCACAGCTTCGACAGCCACCGCCATCCTGCCGGTGCCATGGCCCGCGCCTCGATATCGAGGCCGGCGGGCAGAAAACTGTAGCCCGGCCCGTTCACCGGCACCGGGTGGCCATCGCGTTCCTGCCTGCCGGCAAGGGCGATGATGTCGGAAGCCAGACACTGAAAACGGCGCAAGTCGCGCGACGCCCGTGGTATGGCTATGATCGAGACGATTTCGCCATGCCGGGCTTCGATCGGGTTCCAGCGGCAGGAGAGGCCGGTCAGATCCGGCCGCGCGCCGGCCGGCGCAGGATCGATGCGATAGCGTCCCGCTTTCATCTCGGCTTCCGCCCAACTGCCGCCACCGCCGGCGAACATGGCATAGAAGACCGCTTCGGAGGCCTGGAACCTCGCCACGCGAACGTCGAGGCCTTGCGCTCTTATATCCTTTATCGGCACGATTGCGGCACGCAAGGTCAGGTCCAGTTCGTCCGCCACCCATCTCTGGACAGCCGCCAGCGCGTTGCGGGTGATCTCCAGCGCCGAGCCGGGAAACGCCACGAGCGCGCCGTCGCCACCGAAGACAAAGGGAAGATCTTGCCGACCGAGCGCATTGAGCAGCGCCGAAATGACGCTGGCGCCGGCCATATTGACGGTTTTATAGCGCCCCGCCTCGATCGCCTTGGTCGAGCCGACGATGTCTGCGGTGGCCAGCGCCCAGCCATCGGGGAGAGACCGATAGTTATCGATATCGGCAACACTTTCGAACCTGGCGAAGACCGGCAAAGAAGCGACAAACGGGTCGGACGCGGCAGCTGTTTCCATAAGCATCAGATAGCACATTCCGGTGCTTGAAGGTGAAGTCGATCATGCTTCGAAATTGACTTGCGCAGGCTTTCCGATGATAGGGTCCGGCGATGCGAATTGCTTTCTACGCGCCGCTGAAGTCACCCAATCATCCCGTTGCCTCCGGCGACCGCCAGATGGCACGGATGCTGGTCAAGGCGCTGGAGCGTGTAGGGCATGGCGTAGAACTGGCATCCGAATTGCGCTTATATCTACGCGAACCGGAGTCGAAGAGTTTCGATGCGCTCAAGATCGAGGCCCGAGAGGAGGCCGCGCGGCTGACCAAGCTTTGGGATCGTGACGGCAACCCCGATCTCTGGTTCTCCTATCATCCCTATTACAAGGCGCCCGACCTGATCGGGCCCGAGCTGGCGGCGGCCTTTGCTGTCCCGTATGTGACAGCGGAAGCCTCCTATTCGAGGCGGCGCAACACCGGCTTGTGGGCCGATACGCAAGCGTTGGTGGCGCGAGCCGTCGAGCAGGCAGCGCTGAACATCTGCTTCACGCAAAGGGATCGCCAGGGACTGACAGACGCGATTCCCGGTGCCGCTCTCGGTATGCTTTCGCCCTTCATCGACACATCGGTATTCCGGGACACGCCGGCACGGGGTTGTCCGACGCGCCTCGTTACCGTCGCCATGATGCGCCCAGGCGACAAAGTCGAAAGCTATCGCATGCTGGCACAAGCACTCGGTCCGATCGGGCACCTGCCCTGGACCATGTCGGTCGTCGGGGACGGGCCTGCTCGTGATGAGGTCAGAGCACAATTCGGCGGCTTGCCCGCCGACCGTATCGAATGGCTTGGCGCGATTGAGCCAACCGCTGTGCCGGATGTCCTCTACAGTGGAGGAATTTACGTCTGGCCGGGTTACGGCGAGGCCTATGGCGTTGCCTATCTTGAAGCACAGGCCGCCGGCCTTCCGGTGGTGGCTCAGGACATCGCCGGCGTGCCGGAGGTCGTGCGGGATGGCCAGACCGGGTTTCTCACTCCGCCGGGCGATGTGGCGGCGTTCGCTTCTGCCATTGAAAGGCTTCTGGCCCGTAACGACGAAAGAACCATCATGGCCGCGGAAGCCAGACGTTTCATCCTCGAAGAACGTTCCCTCGGTGTTGCAGCGGCGCGTCTGGCCGAACTTCTTCCGAAGGTGCCGGTTTCATGACATCCGATCAGATCTGGCAGCCCTTGGTGGAAGAACTGGCGTGCCTGCAACGGGCGGACCGTAAGGCAGAGTTCTGGCTGCGCGACGACGACGCCGTGGATCCGACGCCTGCGCTTGATCGGCTGCTCGACCTCACCGGTGAATTCACGGTTCCGGTCACTCTGGCCGTCATTCCGGCCCTGACTGATGAGAAGCTTGTCGTCCGGCTTGACGAGGCGCCGCATGCCACGGTCGCCATCCATGGCTGGGCGCACCGAAATCATGCGCCCGAGGACCAGAAAAAGCAGGAACTCGGCGCGCATCGGCCACGCGAGGCGGTGCTCGATGATTTGGCTCGCGGGCTGTCGCACGTAACCGGCCTGCACGGTGCACGTGCCGTTCCGATGCTGGTGCCACCTTGGAACAGGATCGACGCCGGCTTGGTATCCGACCTTGGATCGATAGGATTTACGGCATTGTCGGTCTATGGGCCGCCGAAGCCGGCTCCACTGGCGGTCATCAACAGCAATGTCGACATCATGGATTGGCATGGCACGCGCGGCTGCCGCGATCATCGCCTATTGATTCAGTCTATCATCGCGCAATTGCGGCATGCATTCGACGGCGGCGAACCGGTCGGCCTGCTCACCCACCATCTCGTACATGATGAATCGGCCTGGCTTTTCCTCGAACGGCTGTTCACAGTCACCGCACAGACTGAAGCCTGCGCATGGCTTCCGGTCAGGACATTGATCGGGCGCAGCGCCGGTAGAGGAAATAGCTCAGCGCTTTTTCTGCAATGAGACTGGAAATCTGAGCGTCTGGCCATCCCGCGCGGTAAAAGCGCCGGCAAACCTGTCTTTGGCCAGTTTCTCGATCTCGTCCAGTTCCTCGTCGGTGCGTGTCGGATCGTGGTGAAACAGCGCAAGCCCCCGCGCACCGGCCGCCTCACAGAGCTTGACGCCCTGTTGCCATGTCGAGTGCCCGTTACCGCGGCGGCGTTCCATTTCCTCCTCGGTGTAGGTGCAATCGTAAATGACGAGGTCGGCATCTTCGATCAGGCCGAGCACCGCCTGGTCGAGTTTGTCCGGCTCGTGCTCAGTGTCTGTGATCACCGCCACGACGCGGCCACCCCATTCGACCCGGTAGCCTATGCAGCCGCCCGGATGGATAAGACTGCCGGTTCGGATCACCACCCCTTCGCGCGGCCGAAGCACGTCTCCGGATACGAAATCGCGGCAGTCGAGCCTTGCCTTGCAGATATCCAGTTTCACCGGAAACCACGGCGGCCGCATGAACTCATCGACCATCTGCCGGGTCGTCATGCGTCCTGCAAGATGCCCGGACCAAAGCGTAACCTTGACGCTCCGGTCATAGATCGGCGCAAAAAACGGCAGCCCGATGATGTGATCATAATGGCAATGGGTGAAAAGCAGGTCGAAATCGGTCACGCCCGACGCCCGAAGCGCCCCGCCGGCGGGCCGTAGGCCAGAGCCCGCGTCGAACAGAAGCGTATGCTTACCGCATCGCATCTCAATGCAGATTGTGTTGCCGCCATAGCGAGAGAATTCTGGTCCCGATACCGAAATGCTGCCGCGCACGCCCCAAAACCTGACCAGGAAAACGTCGTCGTCCATGCTAGCCCTTCGCAGTCCCCGTCGCCCATCGTAGCCAAACAACTGCTGCTAGGCGAGACAGGTTTTCACCGGGTGACCTTCTCAGCGAGACCAGCGCCATCACGACGGCGAGGATCGAGCGCACTCATTCGTTATTTGGCGCTTCGTGCGTCGATCAGATCCGCGGTCGTATGGCTTAGCCGATCGGCAAGAACCCGCAATATCTCGATGGTCATTTCCGGGAACTCTCTCATAAGCCTCAGGAAATGATCCTTGCGGATTCTCAAGGCTTCCAGCGGACTTGCCGCTCTGACCGTGGCAGTGCGGGAGCTGTTGCACAATATGGCGATCTCGCCAACAATCGAATTTGGCATGAGCTCGGCGACTTTTATCGGCCCGCTGTCGGAATCGACCAGAATATCCGCCCTGCCTGAAAGGATAACATAGGCGGCGTCTCCCTCGTCGCCCTGCCGGAAAAGGATCTGGCCGGCGCTGTAGCTCACGCGATCGGATGTGAACGCAAGCAGTTTGAGCTTTGTCGGCTCGATGCCAGAGAACAATGGAACGCGTTGCAGCATTCCAACTTCATCCTTGAGCAGCATTGTCGCAAACCTCAAAATTCGCGTTTGTCAGACTAGTGCAACGGACGCTCAGATGGAATGTCCGTTGCTCTACGACAGCAGTTCCTTGAAGATACCGTTCCCTGCCAAAAGTGACTCGTGTGTTCCGTCTTCCACCAATTGACCCGAGTCGAAGACGATAACGCGATCGAACATCGCCGCCATAGCCGGATTCGTCACGACCCATACAATTGCCGGCGAATGGCCGTCGCGTCTGGCTTCCTCGAGCACGTTTCGCAGCACCTTATCCTGCATACGCTGGTCGAGCGCCGACAGCGGCCGGTTGAGAATGAGAAAATCGGGACGCTTGAGCAGGGCCCGGGCAACGTCGAGCTTCTGTCGCTGTCCACCGGTCAGCCGCCTGCCGCCGGAGCCGACGTTGAAGTCCAGGCCGACATCCAGAAGTTCGGCATAGAGCCCCAGTTCGTCAAGAATGTCGTAGAGGATGGAGCGTATGCGGTCCGGCGCGTCGGGATGGTTGGTGCCCACACGCCCGAACAGGACATTATCCATGACGGTGGCCGCGGCAATGTATTTGGCAGGATCATACCGTTCGACCGCATTTTGCAGCTCGGGCGGCAGGTTTTCATAGAACCGGTTGCGTGCAGCGACGATCTTGCTCATCAGCTCGTCGCTCAGCAGGCCGAAGCGGTGCCGGGGCTCGATATAGGCAAAGCTCAAGGTGACGATCATGGCGCGATCGCTCTCCGAAACCGCCTCGTGGGGACGGTTCTTGAGCCGTTGCAGCAAGGTTTCGTAGGTGGGTATCTCCTCTGCGCTCATGAAGGCGAGCTGCTGGAAGAACTGGTGATCGGGCGGCAGGTCGGCAAACAGCTCGATCGCCTGTTTGGCGATCTCCATGCCCATTTCGTAGAGCGTGCTGTCAAGGCCGGCTTGCCTCAGCACGGAAACAAAATAGGGATTGGCCGCCAGGGCCTTGTCGGCCAGTTGGGGGCCGGCGGCAGCGCCGAAGAGCAGGTTTTGGCCGATTGTTGCTTCTTTGTTGTAGGCGCCCGGTTCGAAAGGAACCACCAGCCCGCTCAGTCCTTCGTGTTCCAGCCGGGTTCGCAGCGCCGCACGCAGTTCGACGATTCGCCTGGCAAGCTCCGTGTGACGCGTAAGGTCGGCAGAAGAGCGCAAGCCAAGATCCAGAATGTCGCGCGACAGAACAACGGCGTCGAGCACCCGGCGCACGGCTTCGAAGAGATCGTGCGGGCCAGCGGCGCCGGCAGAAGCATAGTTGATCCAGTCGCTGTGGATATCAAGATCCGGATTGCCCGACCGGCGCGCCTCCGCGATGTTCCAGCGGTGCTGGTCTGCTGCTGCACCGTCATAGGTCACCGATGTCAGCGGCGCATGTTTCAACCCGTAGAGCAGGTTATCGCGGAGGCTTGCCTGGAACAGGAAAACATCCGACGAGGCATAGGACATGCGGCGGCCGGTCACTGCTTCGGGGAGTTCAAGCAGGTCGTCGGCGCCCGAGGCGACCCTTCCGCTGTCCGGCCAGTTCAGGCGAGCGAAGGCTTCTGCAAGCGCCTCCGCTCCGCCTGTTGCGGTACTGACCAGCGCCACCGTCTCACCCGGCTTGACCTGGAGGGAGATACGGTTGAGGAGCATTGCACCGCCATCGTCTGCTATGGACAGACTGATCGCCGACAGGGGGTTGGTCATCGGATCGGGATCGTCGATCGTCAACGCCCCGATTCTTGGCGCGATGAGACCCTCGACGGTGAACTGTTCAACGACTTGCTGATATTTGACCTGGACATCCTGCCGATCCTGATCCCAGTCGATCAGTTCCTTCATCGGTCCGGGCAGGTCCTTGTAGGCGCCGATCACGGCCACGAGCTGGCCGACATCCAGCCGCCCCTGGATGACCAGGTACCCGCCGACCATGTAGAACAGAAAGGGCGTGACCTGCGCGAGAAAATTGTTGAGGAACTTCACCATGAATTTCCATTGGTAAAGATCGAAGCGGATCTTGAAGATGAGCCCGAGCCGGGCAGCTATGTCGGCGCGCTCGTAGTTTGATGTATCGTGGACGTGAACCGCGCCGATGCCGTCGACGATTTCGCCAACCCGGCCCGAAAGCGCGCGTGCCGTCAACTGCCGTTGGCGCCCGAGCACGATCAGTCGCCGCCGCATTCGCGGGATGAGAACGATCTGGATCGCCACGATCACGGCCGCTATCATTCCGAGCCAGAAGTTCTGGACCATAATGAACAGCATGGCCGTCAGCGCCTGACCGCCGAGCAGCACCGGCTGCAGGAAGGCATCGCCGATGAAGCCGCCCAGCGGCTCCACCTCGTCCTTCACCATGGTCGCCACTTCGGCGGATTTCACCCGCTTGAAGTAATTCGGCGGAAACCGCAGCACACGATCGACCAGATCGAAGCGGATACGCCGCAGCATGCGTTCGCCGAGGCGGCCCTTGTAGGTGTTGATGTAGAGTTTGAACAGGCCGTTGATGATGACTAGCAAGAGGAACACAAGGCTCAGGGCAAACAGCGTCTCCTTGCGGTCGAGCTCAAAACCGGAGAAGAACTGGATCTCTCCAATGAACGGCAGGTTATAGTGTAACCTCATGAATGGCTGGGTCGCGCCCGGTTGCTCGAAGCCGCCACCTTGGATCGGGCCGTTGACGATCAGCTTCGGCAGGTCGAAGGACATGAAATACGGGATCATCGAAAGCACGACGATCATCAATATCCAGAGCTGCTGCTTCTTGGTGTGCGTCCAGATATAGCGGGCTAGGCTGGGTTCCATATGCGACTGCGGACCCTTCAGTTGAAAGGATGCTGGATGTAAAAGCACCTGCTGGCGAATGGCGTATCGGCAATTTCTTCATCGCCAACGACAAGCTCGCAGCTGCAGTGGACGGAGATTGTCCTGCGCTCAAACAGTTCGCGGCTTCCGTAGGGTTTTGGCGGATAGCCGAGCAGCACGAGGCCACAGCTGCGCGGCTGGTGCTTGCGGATGGACGCCGATGGTCCGGACAGATGCAACAGGCTCTCTCCGGCACCGTGCAATAGCGAAGCGGCTTGCAGCATAATCACATCCGCGAATCAAACAGCCTTGCAGGAGGCAAGATTGCGTTGTGTCGCCCGAAATCCCAACATACAAGGCGAATATGATGGATGTCACGCAACCACGCAATGCCGGCATGGACTGGCACGAGCAAGCCTTGGACCTCACGCGGGGAATTGCTGCCTATGTCAACTGCCCTCTCGTGGCAGGGCTGGCGCGCGTCGTCACCAAGCATCCGAAGGCCGATATCGCCAACGCCTTCAACCACAAGCAGGTCGCCTGCAAGATGTGGGCGCTCGACAGGCTGTTCGAAAGCTGCGGCGGCCGGTTCGGGCGCATATGGGTTCTGGGTGGATGGTACGGCATATTGCCGGCAATGCTTTTCAACGACGCCCGCTTCGACATCGCGGCGGTCGATAGCTTCGACATTGATCCCGAAGTCGCGCCGGTCGCCCGGACCCTCAACCGGGAAGCCGGCGACCGGTTCCGCGCGCTGACGGCAGATATGTACGCACTCGACTATGCGGCCGGGCGGCCCGACCTGATAGTCAATACGAGCTGCGAACACATAGCCGATCTGCGCGCCTGGCTTGCTCTGCTTCCGCGGGGCACGAATGTACTGCTGCAATCGAACGATTATTTCAGCGAGCCGACGCACATTAACTGCGTGGCTTCACTTGCAGCCTTTGAAGCAATGGCGGCGCTACGGGAGGTGCGGTTCTCCGGCGAACTGCCGACAAAAAATTATACGCGCTTCATGCTGATTGGAACTGTTTGATGCATTTCGCCCAAAAGTGCGTAGCGGTTTTGGGACAACGACATGCATTGAAGCGCGTCGCACAAATCTCACCAGACGCGACGCGCGTCAGGGTCTATCGTCTGTTTGATTCATGAACCTTTCCGAAACCGGACCCCGCTTTTAGGGACCATGTTCGATACCGCTCGCGCAGGATTTGCGCCGAGTGACGCGCGCCTTCCAGATCGAGACGATGTGCGGATGGCGTCGGTCCCACAAGCGCCTGTTCGATCGCTTGCGCCAAACCTTCAGGCGTTAGGTCCTTTTCCATCAGCACCGTTGCAAGGCCGAGTTCTTCGAGCATCAGGGCGCGAACCGTCTGTTCGGTTTCCCCACCGGCTGCAAATGGAACGAGCAGGGAGCGACAACCCGCCCGCATGACATCGCAGACCGTGTTGTAACCCGCCTGCGAGACTGACAGGCGGGCGCCGGTTAGCAGGCTCGCGAAATCCTCGCGGAACCGGAAGATGGACAGGCCCGGCGTGGCATCGCGTGCGATCGCGTCAAACTCGTCTTTCGGCAGGTTTGGACCGGTGATTAAACACCATTTCCAACCGTTGTTGGCATTCCGCGCCGCTGCGATGGTGGTGCTGACAAGGCTCTTTCCGGCAGCCCCGCCGCCAACCGACACCAGAACGTCAAAGCGCTCGGAGGCCGCGGGCAATGGCGGCGCGGCAACGAGCCCTGTGTAAGTGACCTCGGCCTTGATCGCCCCAGCCATTGGAAATGTCTTGTCGATGGTTGCGAAAGCCGGATCGCCGTGGACCATGACAAGATCGAAATACCTGTTGATGAGATCGACGGTTTCCTCGTTTCGGCCCGGCTTGACGCGCTCCTGAAGGATATCACGGACGGACGTCGCCAGCAGCGGTCTGGGCGACGTCGCGTCGATGGCCTCGATCAGCGGCAAGAGTTCGAAACGCATCTGCCGGCGTCCAAATGGAAACGCTTCGACAATGACAATATCAGGCCTGCAATCCCGGAATGCCTGCAGCAGCATCTCTGAACGCCATTGCTTGAAATCATCATCGATGGGATTGCCCTGCAGGTCGACAAGTCCGGAAAATCCTTCATCACCGGAGGTGACAGGTGGCAGGGTTACAGATTTTACACCCGGTCCCGGAAACCCTGCGATCGGCGCTCCGCCGGTCACGACGGTTACGTCAAACCCGTCATCGACCAGAGCCGCCGCAATGCGGCTGGCGCGCGCGAGATGGCCAATACCGAGCAGGTGCTGGACATAGAAGAATGCGCGCAGTCGCTTCATTCGGCAGCCTGCCACCCCTGCTGGAACAGTTCCTTGAGCTGTCCAATGCTTGCCATATGATCGAAATTGCTTCGCACGCGCCGCTCGGCGGCCTCGCCGAGGCGGACGCGCAGCACGGGATCACGGATCAGGCGCTCCAGCGCCTGTGCGAGGGCAATTGGGCTTTCCGTCGGAACCAGCAGCCCGGTTTCATCTAGCGATAAAAGCTCCGGCACCCCGGAAATATCGGTCGACACGCAGGCAAGCCGCTGGCTAGCCGCCTCCACCAGAACATTCGGCAGACCGTCCCGGTCGCCATTTGCAGTGATCCTGCAGGCCAGGGCGAAGATGTCGGCGCGGCGGTAGTGTTCCAGCACCTCCTCCTGCGCAAGCGCGCCTTTCCAAGAGACTCGACCATCCAGTCCTAGCTTTTGCGCCAGCGCCTTGAACCGTTCCAGTTCCTCGCCGCCGCCGATATGCTCGAAACGCCACGCCAAATCACCAGGCAAGAGGGCAAGGGCCTCCAGTAACGTATCGTAACCTTTCTTTTCAACGGCGCGCCCGACACTCAGAACGACAACCGGTTCGTCCGGCGCCGAGCCGTCATGCTGTTTTCGCGCCTCGCCGAAACTGCCGAAGCGATCAAGGTCGAGCCCATGATAGCTCAGATGCACAGATGAGTTGCCGTTAGCGAGTTTTTTCAGACGGTCGAAGCCGGTTTTCGTGCAAGTGACCGTCCAGCGCGCCGAGGAAAGCTTGCCAGCCAGATCCCAGTCCGCCGAAGTCCAGATGTCCTTGGCATGGGCCGAGCAGCTCCAGGGCAGGCCACGAAGCTGGCTGGCATAGCGCGTCACCGATGCCGGCGTGTGCGCGAAATGTGCATGCAGCCAGCCCGCGTCTTCCGGCAATTCGGCCGCCAGCACGAGCGCTTGCCCGAAACGGCGCGCGCGATTGCGCGTAAAGTCGCGGGAGATATCGGTAGCCAGCGATCCGAGCGCGCGCCAGAAGCCCGGCCGCAGCACATAAGCAAACAGCGAGCGAACCACGCGCAGCGGCTCTTCATGCAGATATTCCGGCAGATAATGGACGGGCGCTTTGATCTCGTCATGCACGGGGTGGCGTTTTGAGTCGGTCGGCCGTCTGAGCGCGACGAGTATCAGTTCAAACCCCGCACGCTCCAGACCGAGCAGTTCCTGCGCGATGAAGGTTTCCGACAGCCGCGGATAGCCCTTCAGAACCACGACGATCTTGCGATGTTGCAACTCAGTTCATGCCTTCAATGACCGAAAGGTGACGGCCGGCCCGCCGGTCGAGCAGGTCCGCGACGATTTCGGAAATATGAGGCAGCCCTTCCAGCGTCAGATGCGGATTGCTTTGCGATGGGCGGGGCCGGTCCGGCAGCACCTTCAGTGCATTGGCAAACCGCTGGGAATCCTCGGCTTCTTCCGGCAAAAGCATCTCGATGAGGCCGAGTTCGGCTGCGCGCCGTGCGCGGATCAGTTGTTCCTCGCGGGGCTTGACGCGCGGCACGATCAGCGCCGGCTTGTCGAAAGATAGTATCTCGCAATAGGTGTTGTAACCGCCCATCGCCACTACCGCCTTGGCGCCGGCAATCAGGTCTTCCATGCGGTTGTCGAACTCGATCATCTTGATGCAGGGGATCTTGGACCCCTTCTTGAGCAGCTTGTTGCGCTTGCGCGCCGGCATGTAAGGCCCAAGCACGATCAGCGCCCTATGCTGCAATTGCGGATCCTGCTGATAGGCATCGATGACGTCGTGGATCAGTTCGGCGCCGTCACCGCCGCCACCGGTGGTAACGAGGATATAGTCACCCTCGGGCCGGTGGCCGGGCAACTCGTTCCGCTGCAGGCTCCGTTGCAGGAAACCGACGAACCTCATCTTTGCCCTGATAGCCGGCGGCACATCCAAGCCAGTCAACGGATCGTAGAAATCCGGCGGACCATAGGCCCAGACCTTGTCGTAGAACAGGCCTATCTTGCGCATCACATCCCTGTGTGCCCACTCCGCTTCGAGCAGACGCGGCGCGTCCATCACCTCGCGCAGGCCAAGCACGAGCGTGGTGCCCCGCGTCTTGAGGTAGGACAGCGTGTCCTCGATCTCACCGCGCAGGCCGAGCGGTTCCTTGTCGACGATGAAGATATTCGGCCGGAAGGTCTCGGCTGTGTGGCGGATGATCGACTGGCGCATCCTTAGCGTCTCATGCAGATCGATATCCTTTTCCAGCGAGGTGTATTCGCCGTTGCGCAACTTGATGACGCTGGGGATCTTCACGAAGTCGACACGGGCGCGGTAGTCGAAGGCGCCAGCGATAGTCGCACCTGAAATGATAAGCACCTGAAGTCCGCGGAAATCCTCGACCAGCGAATGCGCGATCGTCCGGCAGCGCTGCAAGTGGCCGAGCCCGAACGTGTCGTGGCTGTACATGAGAATTCGAGCGTTTTCTGCGTGCTGGGTCATTGTTGAACGTCTTTTCGAATTCTCGCCTTGAGGACCGTGACAAACCCGCAGGCTTCGAAACCATCCTGGTTTTGAAACATGAGGCCGCAATTTTCAATTTGTATTACTTCTGTGGAATACCTGTCAGATAGGCTTTCTGATTGCCAGAGTCCGAAACTAGATGGATTGGCGAATATCGCCTCGGCGGGAGCGGGCCGAGACTCCCTCTTGTTGTTTTGGGATGGATCGAGGGGGAAAGCGGTGTCCAAAAGATCAGCAGAAGTCATCCCTCTTGATTCCAATAAGCTCCGGTCTCTCCGAACGCCATTGGTTCCGGAGCGGTGAAGGCGAATTCCGCTATCCTGCCCATATAGCCAATTGCTTGATCGGCATACGAAAGGACAAGGTCGCCGGGCGCCGCACGGCGCATATTGTTGTAGAACTCATTTCGTACGCCATTGCTCTCGGTCTTGGGGGACCAAAGATGCTGCCCATCAATCTCTTGACGGGCGGTCTGATTATGATTCACCCACCAGAACTAAGCCATCTATCGCCCAGGCTAGCCGGAAATTCGGGAGGAATCGAGTGGAAGCCAGCGCTCACAACATACCGCCTGCAGTAGGGTGTGTGCAACACCGGTTGCTTGTCGATTGCGATGGCTTCTGGCTAATGCCTTAGCTGGGGCGGTGACGGTACTTTTCGAGACGGCTTGGGCGCAGCGTCGAACGCCGCAAGGTCCAAAAAAATCGGCCGATTGGTCCCGATAGTTGGTGAAACCTCAAAAAAATATCTTTTTGTGGCGATTTTCCCTTTAAAATCAAAAGCGTAAATTTTTGACGGTTCTGGTGTCGGACTTTGCAAGGTGATGATAGATAAAGTCACCACACTTATGCGCGGCCGCGCGACGATGTTAGGACAGCCGGCAGCGTGAGTTTTCGCTATCAACTTTGTGTTCCGCAGTTTCAGGACTGAAAACGAATGAGCCGATCATCTCCCTTATTTGCCAGCAGCCGGACGTCCAAACCTGGGCGGGTGGCAACGATCCTTCGTACCTTTTGCGGTTCAAGCAGGCTGAAAGCGGTTGAAAGCGCGTCGGCGCTGGTCGCGTCGGGTGCAATGACCGAAACGCTCCGATAGAACCCGGCTCCATGGCCGCTGCGCGGATCGAGCAAATGGCTGAAGCGGCCCGATTTGCCCATCAAGCCAGAGAAATCCTGAAAGCAGCGCAACAAGACCACCAAGCAAGCACAGAAGTGCCGGCATGGTCAGGACATTGTTGAACAGCGGAGGGTGGATAAGAACCGGCACGACCTGGAACAGCGCCCCGCACATCAGCAGGCTTAACCAGCCGATCGTCACGATATGCACGACGATAAGGGTCCGCGGAGACTCGACTGACGCGGACGGGTAGCCGTACCCGGCCGCCATCAGCCCCTCTGCCAGGAGGAGCGCGACAAGCGCTGCGGCGAAGTAGGACATGGTCCAGCGGGAAAGGGAGACGCCGGTCACCATAGTTCTCCTCTGTCAGGATCGCGCTGGATTTATGGGAAGACGCGTTCCACCAAACTGTTGGCGCAAGCTTATCGCTTCAACCGGAACGTTCTTTGCGCTGACGCAAGCAAATCCGTTTCCAAAAGCATTGGGATCGGTGGAGCCGGTTCGCTAATGGGCAATTGCGGTGTCGAGTTCGCTTATGACCCGTCCAAGCATGCTTGATCGCCAGACGCCGGCCGACATCGCGCTCTCGCCGCAAGACGTTACGCAAGTACCGACGCCGTGGCGGAAGGCTGGCGATTCCTTTTTCGCCGAACAGTCTGGTTTCTGTTTGCTGATCCGCAATGACGGGGGCGCTCCGGTGCCGGATGATGGTGTTCCAGGAGCGGATCGCAGCCATGAGACCGAAGTTTCACGATGACATGACGATGGACGCAATCATGCGCGAGTGGCCGGACACCATTCGCGTCGTTCTTGATCATGGATTGCTTTGTGTAGGCTGTCCCATCGCATCCTTTCACACGCCGGCGGACGCGGCCAAAGAGCATCAGGTGGACGAAACACGGCTCATCCACGATTTGGTCGATGCTATGAAGGGATAAGCAAGCAGGTCGCTTCAGCTCTTCTCCGCGCGTCCCTGCGCAAGCAGGAACAGGCGATGCGGTTCGACGATAGTCACTTTCTGGCGGCCGCTCTTGACCAGCCCCTTGTCTTCCCAGGAAGTGAGCAGACGGCTGACCGTATGAAGCGTCGTGCCGGTCATCTCCGCGATGTCCTGGCGTGAGATCGGAAAGTCGATGAGAATGCCTTCATCCGTGGTCTTTCCGGTCTGCTTGACGAGACGTAGCAACGCATGGGCAACGCGCTGTTCCACCTGCTCGGTAGCCATCTCGACGACCCGGCTGTGCGTGTCGTTAAGCCTGGTCCCCACCGTCTTGTAGGTGTTGGCGCCAAAATTTGGGAAAGCGGTTGCGAATTCCGACCAGAGGTTGCCCGGCCAGGCCAGCACCACGCAATCGACCGCTGCGATCGCGCTCGCCGGATAGGTGGATCGGCCCAATGCCTGGGCGATGCCCATCAATTCCCCCGGACTGATGTAGCGCACTATGACCTGCTGACCGTCCGGTGTCGTCTTCACCACGCGGACATGCCCTGCGATCAAGAGGAAGAAGGACTGGGCTTCGCCCTCTTGCTCGAAAACCGCCTCGTCCTTCGTTATCCGCAACGAACGGGCCCTCTGAAGGATGCGATCGAGATCCGCCGGAGCCACGCCCTGGAATGGAGACAGCCCAGCAATCAGCGAGCGGTCGAGGCGGCTCACGATGACTCCTCCTTCCATCGGGTGGAACTCAAAAGACTCGATGCGCGAATGCATCGCCACAATGTCACATGCGACCGAACGGCGACAAGCCGCCACCAGTGCGGCTTTTTCACGCCCTTCGGTTGTGCGAGTACGATCGGACGCGTGCCCCATGCCGGCATCGCGCGAGCTAAGCCGGTCCGGATCGACATGCATAAAACAAGAACTTAAAACGCGTTGTCCGGCAGCGCAAAGTGGTCGAGG
This sequence comes from Mesorhizobium sp. M9A.F.Ca.ET.002.03.1.2, assembly GCF_003952365.1. Taxonomy (NCBI): domain Bacteria; kingdom Pseudomonadati; phylum Pseudomonadota; class Alphaproteobacteria; order Hyphomicrobiales; family Phyllobacteriaceae; genus Mesorhizobium; species Mesorhizobium sp. M9A.F.Ca.ET.002.03.1.2. The sequence continues at coordinate 3,037,734 of NZ_CP034443.1, forward strand.
CCGATTTGCCGGTAACCGGCTGCAACCAGCGTTTCGGCGATGGCCGATGCCTGCTCGCTGCGCTGTCTGACAAGGCGGCTTCGTCGATCATCCGCTGATGCTTCTTGAACGTCGGGACGGGCATAGCCGAAGACAGCGAGCCGATCCGGTTTCATTGCAACCGCTGCTGTCGCGGTATCCACACAGGACTGCGCGGTCTGGTGCGGGAGGCCGTAGATCAGATCGAAATTGATGCGGGCGACCCCATGGTGCCGCAGATTGTCGACGGCTTCGGCTGCCTGCCCCTCGCTTTGGATGCGGTTGACGGCCTTCTGCACCACCGGATCGAAGCTCTGCACGCCAAGACTTGCCCTGCCGACGCCGGCGGCGCCCAAGGCCTCGGCCATATCGGCCGTGAGCGTGCGGGGATCGATCTCGATGGCGATCGAAGCCGCTGCGGTGAACTCGAAGCGCTGGCGCAGGAGTTCCATCAGCGAGGCGAACTCCGCCGGCTCGATGATCGTTGGCGTGCCTCCGCCAAAATGGACCTCGCGGACCTGCAATCCTTTCGGTGCGCGGTCCGCGACGATGCGGATTTCCTCTCGCAGCGCGTCTAGATAATCGAGGATCGGCTGGTCCTTCCTCGGATGCCGGCGCCAACGACGCTGGGCGTACGAGGCCGGAACGCCCCAGGGCGTTGTGTCGATCGTTCGAGGAAGGGGGTGCGCGCGTGCGCCTTGATTTGCTGCCCGAGGGGCCCAAGCGCTCAGGGAACGACGGAATGCATAGCTGCACTCAGCGCAATCTTCGGGAAGCAGCGACTGGGAACGATACTTTCGTTCCTTCGGGGTGGCGCCCCGTTTACTGGACTTGATGACGACGCCGACGCATGTTTGGCCGCCCAAATGCGGATAGCCGGCCGGGTAAAAATTGTAACGAAATTTGCCGAAGCGACCCGAAATCCAAGAGCTACGAGGCGCTCGCGTGGATGCGCATACATTCGGGTACATTTCGATCGTACTCGGGCAAATCCCTGCGACAGGCGTGGCGTAAGTTTCAATCGTGAGCATGAAGCCTCGTCAAGGTGGCGAGACAGAAAGCCGACAGCGGTTTCGCAAGCGGGAGTCAATACCGCCCGAGGCGCCGGTTGGCGGGTCTGCTCATTCCAAGAAAGGAAAATACGATGAAGAAACTTGTAACGGCTTTCGCCCTTCTTGCCTTGTCGACAGGGGTCTCTATCGCTGCCAATCAAAATCCGGACCGCGACCCGACCCGCGGATTCGCTCCTGATGTCGACAGCAGCGAAATGACCTTGGATACCAGTCATACGGCTTCCTTGCCTCTGCCCGTGGTGGCCTCGCAAGAAGGGCAACCACAACCCGGCAAGGTCCATAAGGGTCGTGCACCATGGGCGGGCCGTTAATATACTGAACTTGCCCGATGCAAAAAATGTCCAGTCACCCTCCATGCAACGAGGGTGGTTGGACATGCGGCGCAAGAAAATCGTGCCGCCATCGATGAATCTCGCAGGTCGTTGAGTGTGCCGGCCGGACGCTACCGCGTGATGGCACCTTCCAGATAGACGATAATCGCTGCGCGCTGGGCGGCATTGGGAACGCCCACTGTCATCGACGTGCCCGGCACTGCCTGTCGCGGTGCCGTGAGAAAGGCATCAAGGGTGCCGCTCTCCCAGACTATGCCCGACTCCCGCAACGCCGCCGAATAGCGGCCACCCTCCACGCTGGCGGCCGTGCGGCCGATGACGCCCGACAGATGCGGGCCGACCCTGTTCTGGCCGGGCTCCAGGCTGTGGCAGGTGCCGCAGCGCTGCCGGAACAGCCGTTCCCCGTTTACCTGCTGCGCGGAAGCGGCGGCGGGCAACAGCAGGCAGGCGGCGGCCAAAAGCCTAGCCAGGAACACACGCGCTCGCGTGACAGACGTCGCCAGGGGTGCGGCCGCAACTCCGGCGGAAATGATGTGGCTGCCTGTCGTGGCTTGCGAACGGTTCATCGGATGATCTCTGCGGAAGGTTGGGGGGAGGGCTTTGCTGGTGGCCGGAAGCTCCGGGCAAGACCAGCCGCTCACCAGCGAGAGCGGCTGCCGGGCTAAGGAAGGTGCTGGGAGGATGCGGGTGGCGACTTGTCCTTCGTTGCCACGGCGATGATCGAACGGTGGCGTGGCAGCGCGTGAGCTCCGATCGCGGGTTTCGGTCAAACCGGCAAGGATCGCAGTCCGGTCGGAGGGTTCGTCTCAGGCACAGGCGCCGGGGCAACCTGCTTGGCCATGTCGATCAGCGGCAGCTTGATGACCGCGCGAAGGCCCTTGCTCCGGTTCTCGAGCACGATGTCGCCGCCGTGGTGGCGGGCGATGGCGCGGGCAATTGACAGGCCGAGCCCGACGCCGCCGGTCTCCCGGTTGCGCGACTGCTCCAGGCGGAAGAAGGGGGCGAACACCTGTTCCATATCGCCTGCCGGAATGCCGGATCCGGCGTCCTCGATCACGATGTCCAAGCTGTCGGCGCTCCTGACCAGGCTTACCTTGGCCTGCTCGCCGTAGCGGACGGCATTTTCGACGAGGTTGCGTATCGCCCGGCGCAGCGAGTCCGGGCGGCAGCGGTACAGCACCTTGGGCCCGTCGCTGACGGTGACGTTTTGGCCCAGCTCCGCGAGATCGTCGCAGAGGCTGCCGATCAGCGCCGAAAGATCGACGGTCCGCGTTTCTTCCACCGCGGCGTCCTCGCGCGCGAAGGCGAGCGCCGCTTCCGTCATCGTCTGGATTTCCTCTATGGTCTTCAGCATCTTTTCCTGGAGATCGTGATCCTGGACGAACTCCGCGCGCAGCCGCAGCGAGGTCAGCGGCGTGCGCAGGTCGTGGCTGATCGCCGCCAGCATGCGCGTGCGGTCCTCGACGAAGCGCTGCAGGCGCTCCTGCATGCGGTTGAATGCTTCGGCGGTCTGACGGATGTCGTCCGGCCCTGATTCCGGCAGCCGCGGCACGGCCTCGCCGCGGCCGAACAGTTCAGCGGCATTGGCGAGGCGTCGCAGCGGACGCGCGATGGCCCGCGCCCCGAAAATCGCTATGGCAGACAGGATAAGTGCGGTGAGCGCCAAGGATATCGCCGATTGCGTCGTCCAGAAGGCGTTCGGCATCGCCTTGGCGTAGGCGGCGTTCAGCCAGGTGCTATCGTCGAGGCGGACGGAAAGGCCCATGCCGTTTGGAGCGCCGTCCATGTAAAGAAACTTGGCCGGCCGTGAGAAGGGCCTGCCGTTGCCGGACAAATCCAGCATGCGCGGCGGCACGGAAGGGTCGGCGGCATCGACTGCGCTCGAAGCCTGTCCGTTCATATAGGCGGCATACTTGCCGGCAATCCCGGGCAGCGGCTTGGCGAGCTGGGTCAGGGCTTCCTGTTGCCAGGCGAGGGGATTGCTCGGTCCGTCGTCGGAGGTCCAGAAGCGCGTATAGGCCGTGCCGCTGACATTGAGGATGTCGGGCCGAAGCGAGGGCGGCGTCGTGTCCAGCAGAAGGGCAAGGGAGGACGTGCGGCTGACGAACTCGCCCTTGGCCGCCGCGTGCAGGGCCTGTCCGCGCTCGTCCCATGAGATCAGGAAGGTGATCGCCTGCGACAGGGCGAGCGCAAGCAGCACCAGCATGAGGAAGCGGGCCGCCAGGCTGCGTCTCCACAACAGCATCATGCCGGGGCCACCTCGGCGGTGAAGCAGTAGCCGCCGCCCCAGTGCGTCTTGATCAGCATCGGACTTTTCGGGTCCGCCTCGATCTTCTTGCGCAGCCGGCTCACCTGGTTGTCGACGGCCCGGTCGAAAGCGTCGGCGGTGCGCCCGACCGTGAGGTCGAGCAGTTGATCCCGGCTGAGCACGATCCCGACATGCTCGATGAAGGCGGTGAGAAGGCGGAATTCAGCCGTGCTGAGCGCGACCGCCACGCCGTCGAGCCCGACCAGCTCGCGGCGGCCGACATTCAGCGTCCAGCGGTCGAACCGCAGCGCGTTCGACTTGAGACGACCGCGCTGCGGCGGCAGGTTGTGGACGCGCCTGAGCACGGCCTTGATCCGCGCCAGCAATTCCCGCGGATTGAACGGCTTGGTCAGGTAATCATCGGCCCCGATCTCGAGGCCTACGATCCGGTCGATCTCCTCGGCCATGGCGGTAAGGAAGATGATCGGAATGTCGACCGTCCCGCGCACGTGCCGGCAGGCGGCAATGCCGTCCTCGCCAGGCATCATGATGTCGAGGACGATGAGATCGGGCAGGCTGCGGTCGAGCAGCCGCTTGAGCGCGGCCGTGCTGTCGGCAACGCTGACGCGATAACCCTGCTGGGTGAGATATTTCCCCACGAGATCGCGGATGTCCCTGTGGTCGTCCACGACCGCGATGTGCTGCGCCGCTTCCATGCAATGCTCCAAAGCCGCCGCCAGATAGTCGGCCAGTATCGACGATATCTAGTTTGCGTCTACACGGATGATCACCTTCCGCACCATGGCGGCAATCTCGCGCGGGATCAACAAAGCGTGAGAAGTGTAACGAAGTGTATCAGAGCGCTGTGCCTGCGACAGCTTGCGATGAACTACCGACCATCGGGACAAGGTTCTGCGACAGCTCCCGGCTAGCTTGGCCTCGTCGCTAACCGGGACTTCCGGTCTTTACCGCCAGGCCATGCCGCGCGGCATCCGGACGGCGGTCCTCGCCAGCCTTGTTCGAAAGGATTTGCACAATGGCCAGACTAACCATCAACGGCGCGCCACGTGATATCGAGGTCGATCCGGACACGCCGCTGCTGTGGGTGATCCGCGAGCAGATCGGGCTTACCGGGACGAAGTACGGCTGCGGGGTTGCTGCCTGCGGCGCCTGTACCGTCCATATAGACGGCGTCGCCACGCGCTCCTGCGTGCTTCCGGTGAGCGCGGTCGAGCCGAACCAGCAAATCACCACGATCGAGGGGCTTTCGCCGGACAGTTCGCATCCGGTCCAGCAGGCGTGGCTGGCGCTCGATGTGCCGCAATGCGGCTACTGCCAGGCCGGCATGATCATGGCTGCGGCGGGTCTGCTCATGCAGAACCCGAACCCCACGGACGAGGACATCAACGCCGAGATCACCAATATCTGCCGCTGCGGCACATATAACCGGGTGCGCGCCGCGATCAAGCTGGCCGCCAATAACGGCGAAGCCACGCAGCCCGGTTGAGGAGAACAATCATGAACGCCATAATTTCCATCTCCCGCCGCAGCTTCATCGTCGGCGTGGCCTCCACGGCCGGCGGCCTGTCGCTAGGCTTCAACCTGCCGTTCATCAAGGCGGCACTTGCCGAGGGCGCCGAGACGGCGCCCGAAATCAATGCCTGGGTGGTGATCAGGCCCGACGACACGGTGGTCATCCGCATCGCCCGCTCCGAGATGGGGCAGGGGACGCTGACCGGCCTGGCGCAACTCGTCGCCGAGGAGTTGAATTGCGATTGGTCCAAGGTCACGACCGAATATCCGTCGCCGACCCAGAACCTCGCGCGCGATCGCGTGTGGGGCAACTTCTCGACGGGGGGCAGCCGCGGCATCCGCGAGTCGCACGAATATGTGCGCATTGGTGGCGCCGTCGCGCGCGAGATGCTGATCGCCGCCGCGGCCGCCGAATGGGGTGTGCCGGCCGGCGAATGCACCGCTAGGATGGGCATGGTCACCCATGCAGCATCGGATCGCGCCACCTTTTATGGACAGTTGGCCGCTGCTGCCGCGCGGATGACGCCGCCCGCCAAAGTTACGCTGAAGGACCCGAAGGACTGGACCATAGCCGGCAAGCCGCTGCCGCGGCTCGACACCGCCGACAAGCTCAACGGCAGCCAGGTTTATGGCGTCGACCTCAAGCTGCCGAACATGCTCAACGCGGCCATCCGGGCCTGCCCGTATTTCGGCGGCAAGGTGGAGAGCTTCGACGCCGCGGCGGTGGCCGACATGCCCGGCGTGCGCACCGTCGTTCAGGTCGACGAGACCGCCGTTGCGGTTGTCGCCGATACGTGGTGGCGGGCGAAGACCGCTCTCGATGCCTTGCCGGTCGTCTGGGACGAAGGTCCCAACAGGCAGGTCACCAGCGCCTCGATCGCGGCGATGCTCGACGAGGGCCTCGGTGCAAATGACGCCTTCATCGGCGCCGAGCAGGGCGATGCCGCTTCTGCCCTGTCAGCCGCCGGCCGGACGATCACGGCGACCTACGCCTTCCCCTATCAGAACCACGCGACCATGGAGCCGATGAACGCGACGGCGCTCTACACGCCGGAGCGCTGCGAGGTGTGGGTGCCGACCCAGAATGGCGAAGCGAGCCTTGCGGCGGCGGCCGAGGCCGCCGGCCTGCCGGTGCAGCAATGCGAGGTGCACAAGATCCATCTCGGCGGCGGCTTCGGCCGGCGCGGCAACTTCCAGGACTATGTGCGTCAGGCGGTCAGCATTGCCAAGCAGGTGCCGGGAGCGCCCGTAAAGCTCATCTGGTCGCGCGAGGAGGACATGCTGCACGGCGCCTACCACCCGACCACGCGATGCCGGCTGACGGGCGCGCTCGACGCGGACGGCAACCTGACCGCTCTGCATATGCGCATTTCCGGCCAGTCGATCCTTGCGGCGGTACGGCCGGAAGGCATGCAGAACGGCATGGACCCGGTCGTCTTCCAGGGCCTCGTCCTCAGCGGCGCGGAAGGCACGCTGGGCTATACGGTGGACAATCTGCTTGTCGACCATGCCATGCGCAACCCGCCGATCCCACCAGGGTTCTGGCGTGGCGTGAACCTCAACCAGAACGCGCTCTACGTCGAGTGTTTCATGGACGAACTCGCCCATGCGGCCGGCGTCGACCCGCTCGCCTTCCGACGCAAGCTGATGGCCAACCATCCCAAGCACCTCGCCGTGCTGGAGGCGGTTGCCGAACGGATCGGCTGGGATACCCCGCCCGCGGCCGACGTTCACCGCGGCCTGGCGCAGATCATGGGCTTCGGCAGTTATGTGGCGGCGGCAGCGGAGGTATCGGTCACCGACGGGCAGCTCAGGATCCACCGCATCGTGGCGGCCACCGATCCGGGTCATGTCGTCAACCCCGCGCAAGTGGAGCGGCAGGTCGAAGGCTCTTTCGTCTACGGCCTTTCCGCCTGCATCTACGGCGAATGCACCGTCGATGGCGGCCGCATGGAGCAGGAGAATTTCGACAGCTACGAGGTCGTGCGCATGGCCGACATGCCGGAGGTGGAGACGATCATATTGCCGTCCGGCGGCTTCTGGGGCGGCGTCGGCGAGCCGACCATCGCGGTTGCAGCACCCGCCGTACTCAATGCGATCTTCGCCGCCACCGGAAAGCGCATCCGCATGCTGCCGCTGAAGAACCATGACCTCGCCTGACATGAGACGCTCGAAGGACGGGCGCGGCGGACGATCGCTCGCGCCCGTCCTGCTTGCGGCGCCTGTCCTGCTTGCGGCGCTCGTGGCCAGCGCGCCGGCATGGGCCGACGCGGCGCCCGGTGCCACGGCGTGCACCGGCTGTCACGGGCCGGCGGCGCTCGGCTCAGCCATCCCCTCGCTCGACGGCCACGCGGCGGCCGACATCGTCGCCCAGATGCAAGCCTTCCGTTCCGGCGAGCGCGAGGCGACGGTCATGGACCGCATCGCCAGGGGATTTACCGAGGAGGAGACGCGCGCCATCGCCGAATGGCTCGCCAAGCCGGAGGCGGCACGCCATGCCCAGCCGTAGAACCTTGATCGGCGGCGCGGCGGCCAGCGTCGCCGCAGCCGTCCTTGCCGCGCCGCAGGTGCGCGCGCAGGCGCAGCCCCGCGTGGTCGTGGTCGGCGGCGGCTTTGCCGGGGCAAGCTGCGCCCGCGCACTGAAGCAGCTGGATCGTGGCCTTGCCGTGACGCTGATCGAGCCGGAGACAGCCTATCTGGCCTGCCCGTTCAGCAATGCCGTGCTTGCAGGGCTGCGCGGCATCGAGGCGCAGACCTTCGGCTATGGCCGGTTCGGCGACATCGGGCTCATCCGCAGGCGCGCTGCCGCCGTCGATGCCGAGCGCCGGCGCGTCCGGCTGGAGGATGGTACCGAGATCGGCTACACCCGGCTGGTGCTGGCGCCCGGCGTCGACCTGCGCTTCGATGCGCTGCCGGGCTACGACCAAGCGGCGGCGGAGATCATGCCGCATGCCTGGAAGGCGGGGCCGCAGACGCTGCTGCTGCGCGACCAGCTCGCCGCGATGCCGGACGGTGGGGTCGTCATCCTCGCCGCGCCAGCCAATCCGTTCCGCTGCCCGCCCGGTCCATACGAGCGGGCAAGCCTGATCGCGCATTACCTCAAGACCAGCAAGCCGCGCTCGAAGCTGATCATCCTCGACGCCAAGGACGCCTTTTCGAAGCAGCGGCTGTTCGAAGCCGCCTGGCGAGAGCTCTATCCCGGCCTGATCGAATGGGTGCCGCTGTCCTCGGGCGGCAGGGTGACGGAAGTCGACCCGGCGACAACGACGCTGGTGACCGAGTTCGGCAGCCACAAGGCCGATGTCGCCAACGTGATCCCGCCGCAGCGCGCGGGCAGGATCGCGCAGGCGGCCGGCGTCGCCGATCAGACGGGCTGGTGCCCGATCGACCCGGTCACCTTCGAGTCCCGTCTGCAGCCGGCCATCCACGTCGTCGGCGACGCGGCGATCGGCGGAGCGATGCCGAAATCCGCCTTCAGTGCCAACGCCCAGGCAAAAGCCTGCGCCGCAGCGGTCGCCGCGCTGGTCAGGGGGCGGCAGCCAGCGCCGCCGAAGCTCATCAACACCTGTTACAGTCTGGTCGCGCCCGGCTACGGCATCTCGATCGCAGGCGTCTACCAGCCGCGCGACGGCCTGCTTGCCGAGGTGGAGGGTGCAGGCGGCACCAGCCCGCTTGAAGCGCCGCCCTCCGTCCGCGAACTGGAAGCCGCCTATGCGCAGGACTGGTTCCGGACGATCACCAGTGAGGTGTTCGGAGTATGAGGATGGCCTGCCCCGCTCTTGCGGGATTGCTGCTTGCGGTCTCGCCCGGCGTTGGCGAGGAGGCGGGTTCCTATGCCGTGACCGGCGACGCGATCATGGAGCCTCTGGCCGCCGGCAAGGGTGATCCGGAGCGCGGCGCCGCGCTGATCTCGGACCGGCAGCGCAGTCTCTGCACGCTCTGCCATAGCGGACCGTTTCCCGATGCGCATCTGCATGGCACGCTGGCGCCCGACCTGACCGGCGTCGGGGCAAGGCTTTCGGAAGGCCAGATCCGGCTGCGCGTGGTCGACATGAAGCGGCTCGTATCGAATACGATCATGCCTTCCTACTACCGGGTCGCGGATGAGGACGGCCGGCGCGTCGCCGCCGTCTGGCGCGGCAAGCCGATCCTGACCGGCGCCGATATCGAGGACATCGTCGCCTATCTCACGACGCTGAAGGGGTGATTATGCGCGAAGACCCGCTTCACGAAGGCTTGGTTGGACGGCGGCAGTTTCTTCGGGCCGGCATGACCGGCCTGCTGGTGATCAGCCTGCCACGCTGGGCTCTTGCCCGTCCGAGCCTCGAGGAGGCGATCCGGACCTTCACCGGAGGAGTCGAAATTCTCGACGGCCGCGTCCGGCTCGACCTGCCGCCTCTGGTCGAGAACGGCAATGCGGTCGGGATCACGGTCGCCGCCGAGAGCCCGATGACCGCGGACGATCATGTCCGGCGCATCGCGGTCTTCAACGAGAAGAACCCGGAGGCGAATGTCGCGGTTTTCCATCTCGGGCCGCGTTCGGGCCGCGCCACCGTCTCGACGCGGATCCGGCTCGCCACCTCGCAGGTGGTGGTCGCCGTCGCGGAGATGTCAGACGGCAGCTTCTGGTCGAGCAGGGCGAGCGCGATCGTCACGCTTGCCGCCTGCATAGAGGACCTGTCATGACGACGCGTGCGCTGATCAATGTGCCGAAAGCGGTCAAGCGGGGCGAGGTCGTCGAGATCAAGGCGATGATCGGGCATCCGATGGAAACCGGCTATCGTGTCGGCCCGAACGGCTCCAACATCCCTCGCGACATCATCCGCCGTTTCGCCTGCACCTATGACGGCGAGGAGGTGTTTTGGGCCGATCTTTTTCCGGCAGTGTCGGCCAATCCCTTCTTCGCCTTCACGCTCGTCGCCACGACGAGTGGCACGATCGAGTTCGCCTGGACGGACGGCGCCGGAAAGACGCAAACCGCGTCGGCCGAAATCACGGTGAGCTGATGCGCGCCCTCTGGGGCCTGGCAGGGATCATCGCGGCATTTGTCTGCGGCATGGCCATCGCTGCCGGCATCGAAGACGGCGAGAAGCGCTCGGGCTTCGACTTCATGACACCGCAGACGCAGGCGCTGCAGGCCGACGACATGAGCAATCCCGGCATGCTGTGGGTGCTGCAGGGCGAGCAGCTCTGGCAACAGGCGCAAGGCAGGGCGGATCTCGCCTGCTCCGGCTGCCATGACGATGCCTCCCGGACGATGCGCGGCGTTGCCACGCGCTACCCGGCCTTTGACGAGATGACGGGACGGCCGATCGACCTTGCCGGGCGCATCAACTCTTGCCGCGCGGAGCGGCAGCAGGCTGAGCCGCTGGCGCCGGAGTCCGATGCGTTGCTCGCCCTGACGGCCTATGTGACGCATCAGTCGCGCGGCATGCCGATCACACCGGCGACCGACGCCCGGCTCGCGCCGTTCCGTGACAACGGCCGGCGTCTGTTCCAGAGCCGCATCGGCCAGCTCGACCTCTCCTGTGCCTCCTGCCACGACAACAATTGGGGCAAGCGGCTCGGCGGCAGCGTCATCCCGCAGGCGCATCCGACCGGCTATCCGCTCTACCGGCTGGAGTGGCAGACGGTCGGCTCGCTGCAGCGGCGCCTGCGCAACTGCATGATCGGGGTGAGAGCCGAGCCCTTCGCCTTCGGTGCGCCCGAACTCGTCGAGCTGGAACTCTACCTCATGGAACAGGCCAAGGGCCTGCCGATCGAGACGCCGGCCGTGCGGCCGTGAGCCGGCATGGGCCGACGCGGCGCTCCTTCCCTCAAGCCTGAGGTAAAGGCTGAACTCGCTTATTTTTTCAAATGGAAGGGGAGGCCGCTTCGCAAGCTTCAAAGTGGTCGACGATCTGCTGGCCGGTCGCGATCCAAACATCGGATTTACTCTGCACGTGCCGCAGAAAGTCGCGTAGGCAGTGCCAGCGCATTGGGCGCCCGGAGACCTGCGGATGCAGCACCAGCGTGGTCACGCCGCCCCAGGCGTGGGTCGCTTCGAATTCGTCGATCCAAAGCGGCAGAACGGCTTCGCGGCCAAACAACGGTCGCGGGCTGGTGCGGCTTGACATGCCGAAGTTCCAGTCATCGAAGGCGAAATTGACCGGAATTTCAACCAGTCCCGCAAGGCCGTCGTGGGATGCATGCCGATAAGGCAGGATGTCGTCGCGGAAGGAACTGGAATAGCGGATGCCGGACTTTGCGAGATAGGCCAGAAGTTCCGGAAAATTCTCGCCCGAAGGCGCCCGATAGCCGACCGGTCTTACGCCGAGAGCTTTTTGCAGCGCCTCGAAACCGCGGTCGATTTCCTCAAACGCCTCCTCCAGCCTCTCGCGCTCCGGTAGCCTGTGCAAATAGCCATGATGGCCGATTTCGTGGCCCGCTTTCACGATGCCCTCGCATGCGGCAGGGTGGGCGAGCGCCGTCCAGCCTGGTGTGAAGAACGTTCCTTTGAGGGAAAGTTCGTCCATCAGTTCGAGAATCTTGCCGATCCCGACCCGGGCGTCGTAACCACCATGCGACGTCGTTACCATGCGATCGACATTCGATGGATTGTTGCCGATCCAGGCCGTCTCGGCGTCGACGTCGAAACCGATGAACAATGCGCTCTTCGCACCATTCGGCCAGGTCATTGGTGGTGTTTTCGGAGCCGGATTGAGCGGGCGTGGGCTGAGATCGTAGGTCAAAACGCGCACCTCATTGGAACAGCGGGCGGGTGCCGGCATCGCCTTCAAGCATAGAATCCAGCGTGCGGCAGTCTTCGAGACTTTCAAGATCGGCAAGGGCGGACCACAGTTTTGCCACCTGCTCGGCCGGCAGGCTCATGGTCGCCAATTCGTGGAATTTTGCCTCGATCACGGTCGGTTGCATGGGTCTTTCCGCTGATCCAGTGGCGCGCGGGACCATACGCGAAACGCTTAGACCATCCTCGAAGACGAGAGTCACGACCGGCTCGTCAAGCGGTAACATGGCCTCATCGATGCCGAGATGCATCTTTTGCATCAGGGCATGCACGCGCCTGTCGGCGCGGCGCTTGGCGCAATAGGCCTGCAGGCCGGCTGTGCCGAATACGCAGCGGGCGGCGAGCGCGTAGGGAAGGCTCATCTGGGCCGGCGCCATTGCGTCGTTTTGCTTGGCGCCGCACATCCCCATCAGCATGGCGCTCATGCGCAGTTCGATCGCATCGATTTGCGCCGGATCGCGCCCTGTTTCGCCAAGCAGATCCTCGAGTGCGTCAACCGCGGAATGAGCGCCCCGGCAGGACGCATAGGGTTTCAGCACGGCCCGTTTGATCTTCCAGATATCGCCAAGATCCTCGCAGAGCTTCTGCGGCTGGCAGGCGTCCTTGTTGAAGGTGCGAAAGAAGCCGCCCCAGACATCGTCGAAGACCATCGAGGGACCGGCAAAATCCTGCGACGCCAAAAGGGCTGCGAGCAGGCCGCCTTCGGCCGCGCGGCCGGCATGGATCTTCTTGGCTTGCGAACCGTCGTGAATGAAGGCCCAAAGGCCGGACGAGAAACTGGTGGCAAGTGTGATGGCGTGTCGCGTGGCGAGCGCATCAAGGCCGCGCAGATTGGCAACGGCCGCGGCGGCGGCGAGCGTGCCGCATGTGCCTGTCGAGTGCCAGCCGAGATTGTTGTGGCTGTCGTAGCCGCCGGCCGCCTCGAGGACGCGCCGCCCGACGTCGTATCCGGCAACGACTGCCGCGATCAGTTCCTTGCCGGATATTGCGCGCGGCGATTGCGCCAGGGCGGCGAGTACGGCAGGCATCACGACGGCGCCCGAGTGGTCGCAGCCGCCGGAATCGTCCAGTTCGAAGGCGTGGGCGGCAACGCCGTTGACCAGCGCGGCATCGCGCGCGCTGGCGTGCTCGGCGGTGCCCCAGATACGGGCCTCGCCCCCCGACCGGATCACCTGTCGCGCTATTCGGAATTCGTTTGAACGGGCGCCGGCCGCAGCGGCGCCAAGCGTGTCGGCAATGTGTATTTTCGTCTTCTCGATGACATCGGCCGGAAGCAATTCGAAGCGAAGGGTCGAAACGAAAGATGCCAGCCTGTCGACAGGGGCGTCTTCGAGAACGCGGGACATGGGTGCTTTCCCCGAGGTATCAGGAATTGGCCGGTAACGCGGGCTTTGTCCGCAGCGTCGGCCGCGCCGCCGATGGTCATGGATGGGTGGCCCCGGCCGCAAGGGACGGGGCCTGAATGAGGTCGCGTTACTTGACGGCTTCGCCGTTGATGTAGATGCCGTCGAGCAGGGTGCCTTCAAGGCCGTTCTTGGCGAAGATCGCCTTGTATTCTCCACTGTCCATCAACGCCTTGAGCGCGGCTGCATAGGCGTCGCGCAGTTCGGTGTCCTTCTTGGCGAAGCCGATGCCCTGGTAGACGGCGGTGAAGGGCTCGCCGACGACGGCATAGGTGTCCTTTTCGAGGTTCGAAAGGTAAGGAAGCGTTTCGGAGCCTTGCACCGCTGCGTCGACGCGGCCCTGCTTCAACTGCGCGCGGGCATCGGCCGAACCTTCCGTGCCGACGACCTTGATGGCCGGCAGACCGGCAGCTTCGCAGTTCGCGGCGCTCCACTTCGCCGTTTCATCCGGGAAGGAGGTGCGGCGGCTCATGCCGACGGTCTTGCCGCAGAAGTCGGTCAGGGTCTTGAACTCGTCCTTGCGGGCAAAGGTCGTGTAGAACTGGGCGCCGGACTTCATGTAGTCGACGAAGTCGAGCGCATCACGGCGCTTCGGCAGATCGCTCATGCCGCTATGGATGAGGTCGACGCGGCCCGTCGTCAGCGAGGAGATCATCTGCTCGAAGCCGATGTCGGACCACTCGACGGTGGTGCCGAGCTGCTTTGCCAGAGCAAGGCCGAGATCGATGTCGACGCCCATCAGTTCGTTGGTCGCCGGATCCTTGTATTCCATCGGAGGGTAGTTTGGCTGGTTGGCGACGATCACCTTGCCGGCTGACTTGATTCGTTCCGGCAGTCCTTCGGCATTGACCGAGGTGGCGGCAAGGCATGCAACAGCGACCATTGCGAGATACTTGTTCATTGGTTCCCCATTTCTGATCCTGGTTTGATGCTGGAAGATCTTTCGGATCCACCGGTTTTTCTCTCAGCTGTGAACGGCCTTGATGAATTCTTCCGTTCTGGCACTTTTCGGGGCACTGAGAACCTCCGATGCCAAGCCTGTTTCGACCACTTTGCCTGTCTCCATGAAGGTGACGGTGTTGGCCACATTGCGTGCGAAACCCAATTCGTGAGTGACAACAATCATGGTCATTCCGGACGCTGCCAGATCTTTCATGACGTCTAGGACTTCCGCGACGAGTTCCGGATCGAGCGCCGATGTGGGCTCGTCGAAGAGGATGACATCCGGCTGCATGCCCATGGCGCGGGCGATGGCGACGCGCTGCTGCTGGCCGCCCGAAAGTTCAGACGGGTAATGATTTGCCTTTTCCGTGAGACCGACGCGTTCAAGCAAGGCCAGCGCCCGCTCGCGGGCTTGGCCGATCGGTTCGTTCAGCACATGCACCGGGCCTTCGATAATATTCTCGATCGCGGTTTTATGCGGGAAAAGGTTGAACCGCTGGAAGACCATGCCGATGCGCCGACGCTGACGGGATATTTCCGCGTCGCTGATCTCGTGCAGATTGTTGCCATCCCGCCGGTAGCCCATCAGTTCGTTGTCTACCCAGACGGCGCCTCCGTCCATGCGCTCAAGCAAGTTGATGCAGCGCAGGAGCGTGCTCTTTCCGGAGCCGGACGGGCCGATGACGCAGCTCACTTCGCCGCGGGCAACGTCCATGCTGACCTTATCGAGGGCGCGGAAGTCTCCGTAGTTCTTCACAACGTCGACGGCTCTTATGAGGATGTCTTTACTCATGGCGACCTCACATGGATGCGCGGATGGATTTCGAACCGCGTCCGAAATAGCGCTCGATGTAGTGCTGGCCGACCGACAGGACGGAAACCACCGCGAGGTACCAGAAGCTTGCCACCAGCAGCAGTTCAAGAACGCGGGTGTTGGCGAAGTAGATTATCTGGGCGTTGTGCAGGATTTCGGAATATTGGATGACGCTTGCCAACGATGTCAGCTTTACCATGCCGATCACCTCGTTCCCGATCGGGGGAACCATGACGCGCATGGCCTGTGGCAGGACGATGCGGCGCAGCATCTTCATCTGCGTCATGCCGATGGTTCGCGCTGCCTCGTATTGACCGCTGTCTACCGAGAGAAGTCCGCTTCGCACGACTTCCGAGGTGTAGGCTCCCTGTGAGATGCCGAGGCCGAGCATGGCGGCAACGAAAGGCGTCATGATATCCACTGTCCTGAACTCGAAGAGGCCAGGGATTCCCATGGTCGGAAATATCAGCGCCAGATTGAACCATAGCATCAGTTGCAGCAGAGCCGGTGCGCCGCGGAACACCCAGACATAGCCGACGGCAATCGAAGACAGCACGGGATTGCCGGAAATGCGCATCATGGCGATGACGACGCCGAGCACAATGCCGAGGCTCATGGCCGCCACGGTCATCAGAAGCGTGTTCACGAGGCCGTCGAGAATGGCCGGCGCGAACAGAAAGTCGCGCACGTAGCTCCATTCGATCTGCCCGACGCTGAAAGCACGGACCAGGCCGGCCAGCAGGAGGAGGACGATGGCTGCGGCGACCATTCGGCCGATGCGGCGCTTCTGCACCAGTTTCAGATGGGCGATCTCGTATTTGTCGTCGGCGCGGGTGGGGCTGATGGTTGCGGCAGTCATCGGCTTCGCAACTCCTGAGCGTCGTTTCTCTCCGCGATGTGTGCGTTCACGGGCGCCTCGGCGAAGGCGCGGCGGGCCCCGATCGCCGTCTCGAAACGCGCGATCTGTTCGCGCACACGCAACGGCGCGGTGGCGCCGTAACCGGTCCTGCTGGCAAGAGCCTTGTCGAGCGCGATGGCGGCAAGCATGCCCGCGTTCAGGCGCGGGTCGATCTTCGGCAGATCATCCTCCGTCAGGCCGTCGAGATCATGGCCGCGCTCCTCGCAGTAGCGGACAACCGCGCCGGTTATCTCATGCGCCTGCGCGAAGGGCACGTTCTGCCCGACCAGCCAGTCGGCGACCTCGGTTGCCAGCGTGAAGCCCTTTGGAGCCTCCTCGCGCAGTTTCTCGATGTCGAACTCAAGCGTGGCAACCATGCCGGAAAAGGCCGGAAGAACCAGCTCGAGGATGTCGATCGCCTCGAACAGGCTGCGCTTGTCTTCGGCCAGGTCGCGATTGTAGGCAAGCGGCATGGCCTTCATCGTGGCGAGGAACCCTGCAACATTGCCGATCAACGTCCCGGACATGCCCCGCGTCAGCTCGGCGACATCCGGGTTCTTCTTCTGCGGCATGATGGACGAGCCGGTGGAGTATGAATCGTGCAGCCGAATCCAGCTGAATTGCTTGGAGCTCCAGATGCAGATCTCTTCCGCCAACCGCGACAGGTCCACCGCGACGAGCGAGCAGATGAACAGAAATTCGGCCACGTGGTCGCGGGCCGAGACGGCATCTATGGAGTTTTCGCAGGCAGCGGAATAGCCGAGCTCGATGGCGGATTGGTCCGGCCGGCAGGCAATGCCGGAACCGGCGAGCGCGGCGGCGCCGAGCGGCGAGCGGTCGAAACGACGATCCCAATCCTGAAGCCGCTGCAGGTCGCGCAACAGCGACTGGGCATGCGCCATCAGATGGTGGCCAAGCACGACCGGTTGTGCCGGCTGGAGGTGGGTAAAACCTGGCATGACGGTTTCGGTGTGACGCGAGGCTTGGCTCATCAGGGCTTCCTCGACGGAAATAATGGCCCGCGAGAGTTCGCGGGCCATCCGGCGAAGATAGAGGCGTGTGTTGTTTGCGGTTTGGTCGTTACGGGAACGCCCCGCCCGCAGCTTCCCGCCAAGGGCGCCCAGGCGCGCCGTCAGCAGACGCTCCAGGAAGGTATGAACGTCCTCGTCGCCGGCGATAGGCTCCTCATGGCCGCTGCCGACATCCGCCTCGATGGCGTCGAGAGCAGCACGAATGGCGGAGAACTCGCCTTCATCCAGCACGCCGGCACGCTTCAACTCGGAGGCATGGGCGCGGGAGCCGGCAATATCCTCCCGGTACAGACGGAAGTAGGACGCCGGCGCGCGTGAGAGATTGGCCAAGGCTTCCGACGGTCCGGACTTGAAGCGTCCACCCCAGAGCTGAGTGGGTTCAGGCATTCGTATTCCCTTGTTTGTTTATACTTTCGGCAAGGTTCCCATGTGCCCCTTTGCTCGGCAAATGAAGTTATTTCACTTCGCTATGACAAGAACGACTAGCTCAAATATCCCGCTGGGTTTATTGGCATTCATGCGAAAAACCCAGCCATGGCGAATGCGTGACATGGCCATTGCGAACAAGGCGGAGAATTGCGTGGCGTCCGGTCGGCAGCGCTTGCCTTCGATAACCGCCCTAAGGGTGCTGCTGGCAGTGGCCGAGAGAGGATCGACCAGCGCCGCTGCGGGCAGCACCTCCCTGTCGCAGAGCGCCGTCAGCAAGCAATTGCTGGCATTGGAGGAACTGATCGGCAGTCCGGCCTTCATCCGCACGCCGCGCGGCATGATACCGACCGAGGTCGGCTCGATCTACATCGAACAGGCGCGGACGGCGTTGAAGGCGATGGAGGACGCGACGCTGCGCGTCGCGCGCCTGAAACCTGGGCCCCGCGTGCTGCGTCTTCAGGTGCCGCCCATCTTCGGCGATCGCTGGCTGCTGCCGCGCTTCGTGCGGTTCACCGAGAAGCATCCCGAGATCGAGGTGCAGTTCACCACGTTCGTGTCGCCGACCCAGTCGGAGGTTCCGGACGGCATATTCCGGTTCCTTTCGGAGCCCCAGCAGGGGGAGGAGACGCGTTATCTTTTCGGGCGCGAGGTCCTCCTGGTGAGCGCGCCATCCTACTGGGAAAAGGCCGGCCAGCCCGAAACGATCGCGGATATGGCCAACGGCGTGATGCTGGAGCATCCCCAGACCCCGCTGCATTGGCGACACTTTGCCGAGAGCCGCGGCGAAGCCGGGCTGGAAGCGCGGCATACCACGCGCTTCGGCTACTACACCATGGTCATTCGCGCCGCGCTCGCCGGACAGGGCATGGCGTTGATCCCGCGCGGCTTGATGCTCGACGATCTGGAGGCCGGGCGGCTCGCCAACCCGGGCAGGCTCGGCTACCGCAGCGACTACGGCTACTGGTTCGCGAGGCCGCAAGACATCGCGCCGAGCGCATCGATGCAGACTTTCGAAAAGTGGCTGATGGCGGAAACCGAGGGAATGCGGGACTGAACGTTGCGCCGCGCGAAGCGGCAGCAGATCACTATTTCAGCAGATCGACCAGCACTTTGAAGGCCGCATCGATGTCGGCGCGGACCGCGGCGCGGACCGCCTCCGCATCCCGGTCGCGCAAGGCCGCGAACATCTCCTGATGGTGTTCGTTGGCGGTCGAGTAGTTCCCGGAATCGTGCAGCATGTTGAAATAGGGGCTGATCTGCAGCCACAGGTTCTCGATGATGTTGAGAATGTTCTCGGAGCCCGCCGCCCGGTAGATCGAGAAATGAAAGGCGTAGTTGGCGCGCAGGTAGGATTTGACGTCGCCGGCGGCATTGGCCCGTTCGAGCGCATCCAGATGCTGGCGCAACTGCACCATGCTTTTGTCGTCCATACGTTCCGCGGCCCATGCCGCCGCGATCGCCTCGATCTCGAACCTGACATTCCTAAGATCGATGAGGCGCGCGCGGCTGAGCGCCGGGATGCCGATCGAGCGGCCCGAAACCACCATCAGCGCATTGGCGGCCGTCAGGCGTCGCAGCGCCTCCCTGACCGGCATCGGGCTGACGCCGAAAGCGTCGGCAAGGCTCTGCACGGTCACCATCTCGCCCGGCACGATGCTGCCGTCGAGGATCAGTTCGGTAACATGGCGATAGACCCTCTCCTGCAGGGTATCCCTGGACAGTGGAGTGATCTCGACACCCGGCCTCCTGAATGCTGCCCCAGCCATATGCATTAACCTTCCTGCGCAAGGGCGACGCTGTCGCTGCATCCGGCGCCTGTGCCCGGAATGCAAGGTTCGGATTGCCACGTCAAGCACCGGCGCACTCTGTTTTGATATTAAGCCATTCTATCATTGATCTTTGATCAAATCATGATACGGTCGGCCGCATCGAATGACAAGGGGCTGCGTTTGGCCGCCCCTGGGAGGCATTCGGTCGTCTGAATTTGGGAGGAGTTTCGAATGGGTATCGGATCGAAAGCCCGGCGGCTCGCGCTGCTGGCTGGGATGGCTGTTTGCGCTTGTGGGGTGGCCGCCGCCGAGGCGGCGGAAAAGCACAAGATCTTTCTAAGCATGAGCTTCATCGGCAACGACTGGCAGGCTGAGGCCGCAAACATGGTCAAGGCCATGGCCTCGCACAAAAGCATGGCCGACAAGGTCGATCTTCAGGTTCAGGTGGCGGGGCCGAATGCGCAGCGCCAGATCCAGCAGATCAACGCCATGGTGCAGGCCGGCGCCGAAGCCATCGTAATCTTTCCGATCTCGCCGACCGCGCTCAACCAGGTGGTCAAGAATGCCTGCGACAAGGGCGTCAAGGTTTTTGCCTACGACGCGGAGATCACCGAGCCTTGCGCTTACAACGTCCATATCGACCAGGAAGAGGCGGGACGGGTGACGGCCGAATGGCTGGTCAAGAAACTTGACGGCAAGGGCAACATCATCGCGGTGACCGGTGTCCCCGGTACCTCGGTCGACGATCTGCGCACCAAGGCGGCGAAGGAGGTCTTGGCCAAGCACCCCGACATCAAGATTGTCGGCGAAGCGGTCGGCATGTGGAGCCAGGCGGTGGCTCGCACCGAACTTTCGAAGATCCTGGCGACGCGCAGCTGGGACGATATCGATGGGCTATGGATGCAGGTCGGCTGCTTCACCGCCAATTCCATGCAGCTGGAAGCCGGCAAGAAGACCAGCGAACTCCTGCCCTGTGCCGGCGAGGGCGCCAATGGCGGCCGCATCCAGATGCTGCCGGAGGGCACCGAGGTCGAGGGGGCGGCGTCTCCCTATGCGCCGCTCGGCGCGCCGCGCATTTCCTATGCGTCGCCGCCTTATTCCGGCGCACTCGCCCTCAAGCTTGCCGTCGAGGCTCTTGAAGGCAAGGATGTGCCTAAGAAGACGATCCTGCCGCTGCCTGTCGTCACCAACGAGACGATCAAGCTCTGCGACGAGGGTACCTGGGCGGAGATGAAGGCC
Source organism: Mesorhizobium sp. M9A.F.Ca.ET.002.03.1.2 (assembly GCF_003952365.1). Taxonomy (NCBI): domain Bacteria; kingdom Pseudomonadati; phylum Pseudomonadota; class Alphaproteobacteria; order Hyphomicrobiales; family Phyllobacteriaceae; genus Mesorhizobium; species Mesorhizobium sp. M9A.F.Ca.ET.002.03.1.2. Next base: position 3,058,250 of record NZ_CP034443.1, read on the forward strand.
GGCTGCAACGCCTTCAAGCCGTCGCTGGTCTCCAATCCCGGCTGGTTCGCGTCGATCTTCTCCGACCAGACGCCGGAAATCGGTCTTGCCGCAGCGCTTGTCGGCCAGCCCGAGGAGTGAGCTCTCGGAAGCGGCGCGTGGGGGCATTTCAATCGCTTCATGCGCCGCCTTCATGAAAGGGCGGTTGGGGATCGGGAATTATGAACGCAACAGCACATTCGACGGCTGTCGGTATTGAGGGCGTCCGCAAGGCCTTTGGCGCCACGATCGCCCTCGACGGCGTCTCCTTCGAAATCGCATCGGGCAGCGTGCATGCCCTGCTCGGCGAGAACGGCGCCGGCAAGTCCACGCTGGTCAAGCTGCTCTCGGGACTGGTGCGGCCCGACGAGGGGCAAATCACCATCCTTGGCGAACCGGCGCCGCTCGGCTCGCCGCGCGCAGCACACGCCAGGGGTGTGCAGACAGCCTTCCAGGAAATGACCCTGGTCCGCGATCTCAGCGTTCTCGACAACATGCTGATGCCCTACGCGCCTGTCGGCCCGATCGGCCTGATCAGACAGTCGGCCGCGCGCAAGGCGGTCCGCAGGCACATCTCCGACCTCGGATTTTCGGTCGATCTCGACGCCGAGGTGGCGACGCTCGATCTTGCCGTCCGCCAGAAGATCGAGATCGCGCGCGCCGTCTACCGCAAGCCGCGCATCCTCCTGCTCGACGAACCGACTTCGACCTTGTCGGGCGGCGATGTCGAATGGCTGGGCGGCATCATCGCGCGGCTGAAGGCGGCCGGCACGACGGTCGTGTTCATTACCCATCGCATGCGCGAGGTGCGGGCCTTCTGCGATACGCTGACCATCCTCAGAAACGGCCGCCATATCGTCACCGCGCCGGTCGCCGATGTCTCGGATGGAGAGGTGATCGAAAAGATCATCGGCCGCAGCATCGCCCAAACCTTTCCGCCGAAACCTGAAAGCGAGGCCGTCTTCGGCCCGCCGGTGCTCGGCGTGCGCGACCTTAAAGCCGGGAGAAGGCTCGACGGCGTCAGTTTCGACCTGCGCAAGGGCGAGATCCTCGGCATTGCCGGGCTTCAAGGCATGGGACAGCTTGACCTGTTCTTCGCTTGCTTCGGCATGGCCGAGATTGAACGCGGTCATGTCGTGGTCGACGGCCGCAAGGTGTGGCTCGGCTCGCCGGCCGATGCGCTCAAGCCCAACATGGCGATCGGGCTGGTGCCGGAGGACCGCAAGACCGAGGGCCTGTTCCTGAAGCTGCCTGGCCGGCAGAACGCATCGCTGCCGGTCGTCTCGCGCTTCACGCGGCTTGGCCTGATCCGGGAGGATGATGAAGCACGCGCTGTGCAATCCGCCTTCTCGACAGTCGAGGTCGACGGGCGCGCCATGTGGACGAGGGCAGGGGCGTTTTCGGGCGGCAACCAGCAGAAGATCGCCATCGCGAAATGGCTGGTCGCCGAAAGCCGCATCCTGCTGCTCTTCGACCCTACCCGCGGCATCGACGTCGGCACCAAGCACGAGCTCTATGTGATGATGCGCGACTATGTGGCGGCCGGCGGCTCGATCCTTCTGCATTCGACCGAAATTCCCGAACTCGGCCACCAATGCGACCGGGTGCTCGTCCTCTACGACGGCCGGCTGGTGGCGGAGCTCGCTGGAGACGACATTTCCGAAAGCGCTATCATGAGGCCGGCGTTGGGCCATGGCGATGCGGTTCGAGAGGCGGCCGAATGAGCGCGATCAGTTCCCCCGCCGCCGCGCCGGCCGGAACCGTGTCGCGGCTCCTGTCGCGGCACAGCGGCGCGATCATCGCCGCGGTCGTCTTCGCAGTGCTTCTGCTCGTCGTCGACCTGGTCAGCGCCGGCCGGCTCACCTATTTCGACATTTCGTTCCTTTCGAGCGGCGGCGCCACCTCGGCGCTGGCGGCGATCGGCCAGACCCTGGTCATCCTGTCCGGCGGCTTCGACCTGTCCGCCGGCGCGGTGATCTCGCTGGTCAACGTCGTTCTGGCGACGGGCATGGACCCGATGGCGACCGGTTCGAGCGTTGCCCTGTGGACGCTGGCGGGCATCGGCGTCGGCATGTCGGTCGGCGCCTTCAACGGCTTTTTCATCGCTGTCCTGCGCATGCAGCCCATCGTCGTCACGCTGTCGACCATGTTCATCCTGCAAGGCATCACGCTGCTGGTCATGGACAAGCCGGGCGGCTTCGTCTCGCCCGATCTTGGCGCCTTCTATCTCGGCGATGCGGTCGAGGGCTGGCTGCCGATGCCGCTGGTGGTGATCGGCGTCGTCCTGCTCGCCTGGTTCTGGCTGAAGGGGACGCGCTTTGGGACGGCTCTCTATGCGGTCGGCAGCGACCCGGATGCGGCTGCCTCCGTCGGGGTGCGCGTCGTTCTGGTCCGCTTCCTCGTCTACGTCATTGCCGGTGGGTGCTACGGGCTTGCCGGCGTCTTCATCAGCGCCCAGACCGGCAGCGGCGATCCGCTCGTCGGCAATCCGCTGCTGTTGTCGATGTTTGCGGCGGTCGTCGTCGGCGGCACGAGGCTGGGCGGCGGGCAGGGCGGGCCGGTCGGCACGGTGTTCGGCGCCTACATCCTTATGATGGTCGTCAACATCCTGCTCGTGCTTAACGTCTCGGCCTATTATTCGACCATCGCCGAGGGCACGATCCTGATCCTTGCGGTGCTTGCCGGCTCGCTGTCGCACGGCTCCGTCCTGGCGCGCCAGTTCCGCGCCGCGCGGGCGCGGCTGGCCGCGTGGCGTGCCGGAATGCTGCCGTCGCAGGTCGATCGCATCGATCGGCGGCTGAGGATCGCGCGGGACAGCGCCGGCGACCAGCATGTGCCGCGACCGCCCTTCCATGTCCGCAACGCCGAGACGCTGCGCTATGCGGCGCCGGCCTATGTCTGCCTGGCCGTTGTCGTGATCGTCACCCAGATCTGGCTCGGACGCGCCGTCTTCAACGTCACCTACTGGAATTCGCTGTTCGTGCTGTCGAGCTTCCTCGCCATCCTCGCGCTGGGGCAAGGCAGCGTCATCCTCACCGGTGGGCTCGACCTGTCGGTGCCGTGGACGATCGGCCTTTCGGGCATCCTCCTTGCCGGCATGGTCAACGGATCGGACGCGGCACTTGCCTATGCGCTGCCGACGGTCCTGGTCATCGCCTGCCTCATCGGGCTGGCGAACGGCATTGGCATCGTCTTCCTCGGCATCTCGCCGATCGTGATGACGCTGGCCATCAACGGCATTCTGCAGGGGTTTGCCCTTCTCTATTCGCAGGGCACGCCAGCCGGCTTCTCCTCGCCGATGCTGCGCTGGTTCATGACCGGCAAGATATTCGCCATGACGCCGGTGGTGCTGTTCATGATCGCGTTTGTCGTCTTTGCCGTGCTGCTGCTCGGCCGCACCGCTTTCGGCCGCCGCGTCTACGGCATCGGCAACAGCCTGCGCGCGGCCCAGCTGTCCGGCATCGCGGTCGGGCGCACGCTGATCCTGGTCTACATGCTTTCGGCCGTCTGCGCGGCGATCGTCGGCATCATGCTCACCGGCTTCTCGGGTCAGGCGAGCCTGGGCATGGGCGACGACTATCTTTTGCCGTCGATCGCCGTTGTCGTCGTCGGCGGCGCGCTGATCACCGGCGGGCGCGGTCATTATCTCGGCATGCTCGGCGGCGTGCTGTTGCTGACGGCGCTGCAGATGCTGCTGGCGGGCACCACGCTTCCCTATGCCACAAGGGCAATTCTGTACGGACTGGTCGTCCTCGGCGCTGTCATGGCGCTGCGCGAACGGCGGCTGCAATGAGAAAGGACAGGGCGATGAGTAAAGCGGCACCGTCATCGGCGGACGATTTTCTGACCGGGCTGAAGGGGCAGCGCGTGCTGGTGACGGCGGGTGCCGGCGGCATCGGCTTGGCCATTGCCGATACGCTGTCGCGGCTCGGCGCGCGCATCGTCGTGTGCGACGTTTCCGACGAGGCGCTGGCCGCCGCTCCCGACAAGATCGCCCTCGCCGCCGCGGTTAAGGCCGATGTCTCGCGCGAGGACGACGTCGACCGGCTGTTCGAGACCGTGCAGGAAAAGCTCGGCGGGATCGATGCGCTGGTCAACAATGCCGGCATCGCCGGGCCGACCGGAGGCGTCGACGAAATCGATCCGGCGGACTGGCGGCGCTGCATCGACGTCTGCCTGACCGGCCAGTTCCTCTGTGCCCGGCGCGCCGTGCCGCTGATCAAGGCGGCGGGCGGCGGTTCGATCGTCTCGATGTCGTCCGCCGCCGGTCGCCACGGCTACGCTTTCCGCACCCCCTATTCGGCGGCCAAGTTCGGCGTCATCGGTCTCACGCAAAGCCTCGCCAAGGAACTCGGGCCGCACGGGATCAGGGTCAACGCCATCCTGCCCGGCATCATCGAGGGGCCACGCATCGAAGGCGTCATCTCGGCACGTGCCAAGCAGATCGGCATCAGCCACGAGGAGATGACGGAGCGCTATCTCCAGAATATCTCGCTGCGCCGCATGACCAGCCCCTATGACGTCGCCTCGATGGTCGCCTTCCTGCTGTCCGATGCGGGCATCAACATTTCCGGCCAGTCGCTCGGCGTCGACGGCAATGTCGAAACACTTTGAGGAGCGGACCATGGCGAAGGTAGCAATTGTCGGCAGCGGCTTCATCGGACGGGCCTGGGCGATCAGCTTCGCCCGCGCCGGCCACGATGTGCGAATGTGGGACCAGTCGCCGGCCGCGACGGGCGGTGCGCACGATTACATCGCCGGCGTGCTGGGCGACCTCGCCGCGAATGATCTCATGCGGGGACAGGCAATCGATGCCGTGCTTGATCGCATCGCCGTCATTGCGGAGCTGGAAGAAGCGTTGGCAGATGCGGTCCATATCCAGGAGAACACGCCCGAAAATCTCGACGTGAAGCGCGAGGTGTTCTCCCTGATCGATGGACTGGCTGGTCCGCAAGCGGTGATCGCCAGCTCCACCTCGGCGCTGCTGCCGTCGAAATTCACCGACCATCTCAAAGGGCGGCACCGCTGCCTGGTCGTGCATCCGATCAATCCGCCCTATCTCATCCCAGCGGCGGAAGTCGTGCCGGCGCCATGGACCTCTCCCGAGACGGTCGAAAGGACACGCGCCTTCCTCGTCGCCGCGGGTCACGCACCGCTGGTGATGAAGCACGAGCTTGACGGCTTCATCATGAACCGCCTGCAGGGCGCGCTGCTGGAGGAGGCTTTCCGGCTCGTCGCCGACGGCTATGCCAGCGTCGAGGATGTCGATATCGGCATTCGCGACGGGCTGGCGCTGCGTTGGTCATTCATGGGTCCGTTCGAGACGATCGACCTCAATGCGCCGGGCGGCGTGCGCGACTATGTCGAGCGCTATCAGGCGATCTATTCCAACATCTTTCCGCAGATGCAGCGCCGCGTCGACTGGGCGGGCGAGGTCATGGCAACCGTCGAAGCCGACCGCCGCGAGCGCTTGCCGCGGGAAAGCCTCGGCGAACGGCAGGTCTGGCGCGACCGCCGGCTGATGGCGCTGGCGGCGCACAAGAGAAAATCGGATCAGGAGTTCGGACGATGACGGAAACGAACCGCAAGCCCGGCGTCATGGGGGCCAAGGGCAAGGTGATCATCACTTGTGCGGTGACGGGGGCGATCCACACGCCGACCATGTCGCCCTATCTGCCGATCACGCCGGACCAGATCGCCTCCGAGGCGATCGCGGCGGCGGAGGCAGGCGCGGCGATCCTGCATCTGCATGCCCGCGATCCGGAGACCGGCAAGCCCGACCAGACGCCTCAGGCCTTCGCCCGCTTCCTGCCGCGCATCAAGCAGGCCACCAATGCCGCCATCAACATCACCACCGGCGGCAGCCCCTACATGAAGGTCGAGGAGCGCGTGCGCCCGGCCGCCCAGTTCAAGCCCGAGGTCGCCTCGCTCAACATGGGCTCGATCAATTTCGGGCTCTATCACCTCGTCGACAAATACGAGACCTTCAAGTTCGACTGGGAAAAGCCGCATCTGGAGGCAACGCGCGACCTCGTCTTCCGCAATTCGTTCAGGGATATCGAGTACATTCTGGCGACCTGCTATGACAACGGCACGCGCTTCGAGTTCGAGTGCTACGACATCGCGCATCTCTACAATCTCTCGCACTTCGCCGATCGCGGGCTGGTGAAGCCGCCGTTCTTCGTGCAGTCGGTATTCGGGCTGCTTGGCGGCATCGGCACGCATCCCGAAGATGTCGCCCATATGAAACGCACCGCCGACCGGCTGTTCGGCGACCAGTTCCGCTGGTCGGTGCTCGGTGCCGGCGCCAGCCAGCTTCGCATTGCCGCGCAGTCGGCCGCCCTTGGCGGCAACATCAGGGTTGGCCTGGAGGACAGTCTGTGGGCCGGCAAGGGAAAGCTCGCCAAATCGAATGCCGAACAGGTGATGCTTGCCCGCAAGATCATCGAGGGGCTCGGCATGGAGGTGGCGACGCCCGACGAGGCGCGCGAGATTCTTCAACTGAAGGGTGGAGACCAGGTGGCTTTCTGAGCCGTTGGTCGGGCGGCAGGGACAAGCGCCAAACAGAGCGGAGGACGGCATGAAGATCGAAGTCGTGGTGGACGTGAAGACCACATTGGGCGAAGGACCGTTGTGGGACGTCGAACAGGAGCGTCTCTACTGGATCGACAGTTTCGACGGGCGCGTGTTTCGGGCGACCGCCGACGGTCGCGAGATCCGTTGCTGGGATGTGCCGATGAAGATCGGCTCGATGGCGCTGCGCAAGGACGGCAGCGGCGCGGTGGTCTCGCTCCAGCGCGGCTTCCATTTGCTCGATTTCGCCACCGGCGAGGTGACGCTGATCCACGATCCGGAACCGGACAAGCCGATGAACCGGCTCAATGACGGCAAGGTCGACCGGCGCGGCCGTTTCTTCGCCGGCTCCATGGACACGATGGAAGAGGGCCCGTCCGGCGGTCTCTACCGGCTCGATCCGGATTTTTCCGTCACCAGGATCGACTCCGGCATCATCTGTTCCAACGGCCCCTGCTGGAGCCCCGACGATCGCACCTTCTATTTCGCCGACACCTGGACCGGCGAGATCTGGGCCTACGACTATGACATCGCGACGGGTTCTGCCACCAACCGGCGCACCTTCGTCCGTGTCGACACCAGCCGAGGCGGTGCTGCCGATGGGTCGACCGTCGATGCCGAAGGTTTTCTCTGGAATGCCCTCGTCTACGACGGCCGGCTGGTGCGTTATGCTCCCGACGGCAGCGTCGATCGCATCATCGACATGCCCGTCAAGAAGATCACCAGCGTCATGTTCGGCGGACCGAAGCTCGACACCCTCTACGTGACCTCGATGGCAAAACCGCCGCTGCCGCGATTTCCCGGCGATGGCGTTCTGCGCGGCAGCCTGTTCGCGATAACCGGCCTTGGAGTGAAAGGCGTTGCCGAACCACGCTTCGCCGGATGACGGCGGCTGCAAAAGGGGATGGAGGCCAATAGAGGAAACGAGCGCTCGCTCGATTTTCTTGACGATGACCCGATACTTTTCGGCGATCTCGTTCATTATGCCGTAAGTCGGATTATGCCGCATGGCCGAGCTTTGTGGCGAGCAAACCTGTTCCGGGCCATGCGGCAGTTCGGCATAATCGAGCCATCGGGAAACGACGAGGTTTGGTGGGAAGCGGACTGGCGGCTTCAGGAATTTGTCTTCGATTGCAGGCATCGGCGTGCGCTCGCATCGCTGCGATGAACTTCTCAGCGGACTCGGCAACGGAAGCCGCCTGCTCCAAGAACCCGGCGCGTTTGGGCGGAAAAAACTTAGCGACTTGACGAAGTTTTCGCTTGCGCCACCGGCAAATTGCGCGATAGTTAGCGAGATGGCTAAGCATGATCCCAATCTCTCGCTGCTCTTCCACGCTTTGGCCGACCCAACCCGCCGGTCGATCCTGACCCGGCTCGCCGAAACACCTGCGCGGGTAACGGATCTGGCTGGGCCCACGGGACTACGGCTGCCCACGGTGATGCGGCACCTTTCCGTGCTGGAGGAGGCAGGGTTGATCACCACGTCCAAGGACGGGCGGATACGCACCTGCGCCATCGTACCCGAGGCTCTGGATCCGGTGCGGACATGGCTCGATGAGCAGCGGGCCATCTGGAAGGCTCGGCTCGACCGGTTGGACGCATTTGTGATGCATGTGATGAAGGAAAGCGAAGAATGACACAGAACCTCGCTACAAACAGTGCGACCCGTGCGGTGCCCGATGATAGGAAGGGCCGCTTTGCGACGCTCACCTTCCAGCGGGACGTGGCCGCGCCGGCGTCGGTGCTGTGGGAGGCATGGACGGCCCCGGCCGCGCGGGCGATCTGGGCCGCGCCATCGCCCTCGGTCACCGTGGAGTTCCTGGAGGCCGACACCACGGTGGGTGGACGCGAGGTCTCGCTCTGCAAGGCAGAGGGCCATCCGGACATCCGCTGCGAGTGCGGCTGGCTGGCGTTGCAGCCGGGGCTGTGCAGCGTGAACTACGAGGTGATCTCATCCGAAGGCGTGACGCAATCGGTCGCGCTGGTGACGGCGGATATATCGGGAACGCACGAGCGCAGCCGGCTGGTCGTGACGGTGCAGCTTTCCTCGCTGGCGGAGGACATGGAGGCAGGTTATCGGGAAGGCTTCGGCGCCGGTCTGGACAACCTCGCGGGCGCGGCTGAACGAACCATGGTGCTGCAGCGGGTGATTCAGGCGCCGCGATCCATCGTGTGGGGCGCCTGGATGAACCCTGATACGCTGCCGCAATGGTGGGGGCCGGAAGGCTTCTCCTGCCGCACGAAAAGGATCGATCTGCGCACGGGCGGCGAATGGGTGTTCGACATGATCGCGCCTGACGGCACAGTCTTCCCGAACCACCATCTCTATATCGAGGTCCGGCCCGAGGAGAAGATCGGCTATTCGCTGCTTTGGGGCGAGAACGGGCCGAAACATGCCGACGCCTGGGCCTCGTTCGAGGATCAGGACGGGGCAACGAAGGTAACGCTGGGCATGGTATTCAGCACGGCTGCCGAGTTCCAGGAGGCGAAGGGCTTCGGTGCCGTGGAACTCGGACTGCAAACTCTGGGCAAACTGGAACGCTTCGTCGCATCCCGCTGAAATGCTGCGACTTCCCGTCGGCTCGAATTAGGGCTTGTGGACGAGGTCCTCATCCATGTCGCGCCCGTCCTCATCAGCGACGGCATCCGCCTCTTCAGTCAGAAGGGCATGGAGCCGGTCGGGCTGGAGAAGACCGAGGTCTCGGAAGCGGGGCAGACCACCAACATGCGCTTCCGCTTCGCGGGATAGGGCCGAGAATTCACAAAGGGATACACGGAAGAGGAGGTTCTATGAGAAAACTGATCATATGGAACATGGTGACCGTCGACGGCTTCTTCGAAGGTCCAGACAGGGACATCAGCTGGTTCGTCTTCGAAGAAGAACTCGAGAACTACATTCGTGAGACCCAGGAAAAGGCCGACACGCTGATCTTCGGCCGCCTGACCTACGAGCTCATGGCAGCCTATTGGCCGTCCGAGCAAGGCTGGATCGCGGACTTCATGAACAAGATCGAGAAGGTGGTCTTCTCGCGCACGCTGAAAAGCGCCGACTGGAACAACACGAAGCTCTTCAACGCCAATGTCGCGAAAGAAGTCTCCAAGCTGAAGACCAGGGACGGCGGAGACATCTTCGTGTTCGGCAGCGCCGACCTCACGGCGACCCTGATGGAGCACGGCCTGATCGACGAGTATCACCTCGGGATCAACCCCGTCATTCTCGGGAGAGGCACGCCGCTCTTCAAGGGCGGCCCGAACCGGATACCCCTGAAGCATCTGGAGACGAGGGCGCTCAAGTCAGGTGTTGTCATCCTCCATTACGCGCCGGAGAGCAGACAATGACGATCGATCCGCTCTTTCCCGTCACAACCCGGATCTATATCCACGCCGACATCCGGTTGAAGGAAAAGGCGCTCTCTCAGGTCGCCGGCCCCGAAACGCATCCTGGACGGTATCGCCCCAGCGACGAACTGCTCGCCGCAAAGCTCGGCCATGCGGCATAATCCGAATTACGGCATAATGACCGTTATGCCGATATCGGCATAATGCGCATGGGTCGATGGCGGCCACCTCGTTTCATCGCTGTGAGGTTTTCCATGAATTTCGACATTCCCGCCCGCACCGAAGATTACCGTGTCCGCATTGCCGACTTCGTCGAGCGTGAGATCCTGCCGCTCGAGGCCGACAAGGCATCCTATGACGCGCATGGAAATATCGCCTTGCCGCTGCTGGAGGGGCTCCGCGCCAAGGCGCGGATGGCGGGCCTGTGGTGCCTGCAACTCAAGTCCGAAACCGGCGGCGCCGGTCTCGGCAAGATCGACATGGCGGTCTGCTACGAGGAGATGAACCGGTCGATCTTCGGACCCGTGGTGTTCAATTCGGCAGCGCCCGACGATGGCAACATGATGGTTCTGGAGGCGCTCGGCACGCCGGCGCAAAAGGAAAAATGGCTGAAGCCGATCGTCGAGGGCAAGGTGCGCTCGGCCTTTGCCATGACCGAACCGCACCCCGGCGGCGGCTCGGACCCTTCGATGATCATGACGCGTGCGAAGCGGCGCGGCGACAAATATGTCGTGACCGGCCGCAAATGGTTCATCACCGGCGCGGAGGAGGCCAGCCATTTCATTCTGATCGCGCGAACCTCGGACGATCCGCGCCATGGCCTGTCGGCCCTGATGTTCCACAAGGACCAGCCGGGCTGGCGCATCGTGCGCCGCATCGAGATCATGGGTCCGGAGGAGCATGGCGGGCATTGCGAGCTGGAATTCGATGGGCTCGAAATCCCTGTCGAAGACATGCTGGCCGGCGAGGGCAGGGGCATGAAGGTGACGCAGGTGCGGCTCGGTCCGGCGCGGCTTACCCACTGCATGCGCTGGCTCGGATTGTCCAAGCGCTGCGTCGAGATCGCGCGCGCCTACGCGGCCGAGCGCTACGGTTTCGGTCAGCGCCTCGCCGACCGCGAAAGCGTCCAGCTGAAGCTCGGCGACCTCGCCATGCGCATCGAGATCGGCCGCATCCTGGTGATGAAGGCTGCGTGGGAACTGGACCGCGGCGGCTTTGCCCGCAAGGAAGTGTCGATGGCCAAGGTCCAGGTCGCCAATGTGCTGCATGACGCGGCCGATGTGGCGATCCAGATCAATGGCGCGCGTGGCTATTCCAAGGATACGGTGCTCGAATGGATTTATCGCTATGCGCGCCAGGCGCGGCTCGTCGACGGTGCCGATGAGGTCCACAAGATGGTGCTGAACCGTTTCCTCGACGAGGAAGAGGGCGGCTTCTGGCGCTGGACTGTCGAAGGCGAGGCATAAGCGCGCGCATCCGGGAGGAAAAGATGGCGCAGCCGTTGAATGCGGATTTCGACCCTGCGGCATTGAAGGGCTTTCTCGCGAGCCGCTTCGGCGATGCCGCAATGACGCTCGAGCGGATCGGCGGCGGACAGTCCAACCCCACCTACTTCGTCGACTATGGCGCGCATCGCATGGTGCTGCGCAAGAAGCCGGCCGGGCCGATCCTGCGCGGGGCGCATGCCGTCGACCGCGAGTTCCGCGTGCTTGAAGCGCTCGCGCCGACCAATGTCCCGGTGCCCGGGCCGGTGCTCTATCACGACGGTGCCGAGCCGCTCGGCACGCCCTTCTACCTGATGGAGCGGCTGGATGGTCGCGTCTTCCACGACTGCTCGCTGCCCGGTCTTTCGCCCCAGGAGCGACGCGCCATCTATTTCGGCATGGCCGAAGCGATGGCCAAATTGCATGCCGTCCGTCCCGACGAGGTTGGCCTCGGCGACTATGGGCGGCCCGGCAACTATTTCGAGCGCCAGATCGGCCGCTGGACCAGGCAGCTCAGGGAATCGCCGAGCGACAGAATTCCGGCGCTCGAAGCGATCGCCGACTGGCTGCCGCGGCATGTGCCCCCGGATGATGGACGCGTGTCGATCGCCCATGGCGACTTCCGCCTCGGAAATCTGCTGTTCCATCCCGGGAAGCCGGAGGTGATCGGCATTCTCGACTGGGAACTGTCGACGGTCGGCCATCCGCTCGCCGATCTCGGCTTTTGCTCGATGACCTGGCATTCGGCCCCGGACGAGTATGGCGGCATCCTCGGCCTCGATCATGCCGCACTCGGCATCCCCAGCCAGCGCGAATTCCTCGACCATTATTTCGCGCATGCCGTGCCCACTGCGCCGCTGGAGCGCTTCCACCTGGTTTTTTCGCTGTTCCGTTTCGCGGTGATCTTCGTCGGCATCGCCGACCGGGCGCGGGCAGGCAGCGCAGCGTCGGCCGATGCCGCCAGCAAGTCGCCTCTCGCCGGCCGCTTTGCTGTACGCGCTCAAGAGATCATCGACGGGGCAAGGCCGTGGAAAATCGAAAAGGCCGAGTAGCGCGCCGTGCTGCGGGCCTATCGAACGATCGGGCCGGCCGGCGTGCGGGTGAGCACCTCGGCGCCGGCATCGGTCAGAAGTACGGTGTTGGAGACGAAGTCGTCGCCGCGACCGGTGCCCATCAGCCACGACAGGATGTGAAAGCTCATCCCGGTCTCGATCTCGAGGTCGGAATCGTGCCTCAAGCCCGTCACCGAATTGCCGCCGGTCCAAGATGGCGGCTGGCCGGCGCCGACCAGGTAGCCGCAGTGATGGCGGCGATAGTGAGAAAGACCGGCCTCGTCGGCGACGGCCTGCCAGGCGGCGTAGACGTCGCGCGCCTTGACGCCGGGCCGCAGCGCCTCGACGACCGCGTTGAACGCCTTGGCGGTCACTTCCGCCATCGCGGCATCGTCGTCGCTGATAAAGCCGATGCGAACGAGCCGGCCAAGCGGCGCGTGGTAACGCGAGATGCAGCCTGACAATTCGACGAAGACCGGCTCGCCCTTGCGGTAGATGCCGTCGCCCCACGTCGTGTGCTCTTCGCCCAGGCGCGCGGCCGGGCGGATGAACGGGCCGAAGCCCGGAGCATGACCGCCGGCGCGGATCATCGCCGCAACACATTGGGCGGCGACCTCCTGCTCGGCGGCGCCGTCGGCGATCGCCGCGATCGCGGCGCCGGCGGCGGCGTCGGTCACTTGTGCCGCCCGACGCATCAGCGCCTGTTCCTCGGCGCTCTTCACCAGCCGCATCTTGTCGACCAGGCCGGAAACATCGCTCCATCTGGCGTCGGCCTGCGTCTGGAGTGCGCCGGCAAGCCCATGGCTGAGCCCGGCCGTCCAGTATTCGAGGCCTATCCGCTTGCCGGACAGGCTGAGTTCCGCAAACACCCGCGCGGCAAGGTCGGCCGCCGTTTCGCTGTCGGAATGGCCGCGGAACTCCGCTGCGGTCACCTGTTTCTCGATCGTCACCTTTTCCATCGAACGGGTGACCAGAACAGGTTTTCCTTCGAGCGGGACGATCAGCAGGTGAGGGGCAAAATATCCCCAGTGATCGAGCCCGGTGAGGTAGAAGACGTTCTCCGGCGAAGCAAAGACCGCCGCGTCGAGCGCGCGCTCGGCCAGCGCCGCGCGAACCCTGACAAGGCGGCCGGCGATTTCGGCTTCGGAAAACGGATTACGGTCCATCAGGCGTCCTCGTGCTGGTCGCCGGCTTCGTCGCCGGCACGATCTTTCGTCAGTTCCGGCTTCCCATCCGTCGCGGCTTCTCGTCAGTCATGGGTCAGCCGATGACGATGAGTTCGTGCGCCACGTCGCAGAGGTGTTCGCCGCCGCGATCCGTGACGATGAAGGATTCCGAGATGGTGCCGAAGTCGTCGAGCCGGACGCCGGCCAGGCGCCGCGCATACTCCGCTTGCGTGAATGACCCGAAACCGTTCGCCCTCGCCACCGAAATCCTGCCTTGCGGATGCGCTGTTCGACCTTCGCAGCGGGCAAGTTGCCTATATTGTGCACAACTGGACAATAGTTTGTCGTGCAACTGCGAAGTATCGCCGAATTTCCATAGTATTTATATCTTCTCTTGCACAGAGTCTAGAGCAGTTGTATACGTCTTAGCAAGCGGGTGCCGATCTCGAAGAAGGCCGCATCCTGGGAACCATTCATCAGTTGTTCAATGGGAGAAAAGCATGCTCAAATCATCGATATCGCGCCGGATGGTTGTAAAGGCCGCCGCCAGCCTCGCGCTCGCCGCCACGTCGTTGGCTTCGTTGCCCGCTCATGCGCAAACCACCTTCGAACAGGCCAAGAAGGACGGTTACATCCGCGTCGGCTTCGCCAACGAGGCGCCGTTCGGCTTCGCCACGCCTGACGGCAAGCTGACCGGCGAGGCGCCGGAAGTCGCCAAGGCGGTGCTCGCCAAGATGGGTATCGCGCAGGTTGACGGCGTGCTGACCGAATTCGGTTCGCTTATTCCGGGTCTCAAGGCCGGCCGCTTCGACATCATCGCCGCCGGCATGTTCATCAATCCGAAGCGCTGTGCCGAGATCAATTTCTCCGAGCCGTCCTACGGCATCGGTCAGGCCATGCTGGTGGCAAAGGGCAATCCGAAGGGCGTGAAGGACTATTCCAGCATCAAGGACAATCCGGATCTCAAGCTCGCCGTGATGGCCGGCGCCGTCGAGGGCGGCTATGCCAAGGACGCGGGCGTCGCCCAAGGGCAGATTGTCGCTTTGCCCGACCAGTCCAGCCTTGTCGCCGCCGTTCAGGCTGGCCGCGCCGATGCTGCCGCGCTGACCGCCCTTTCGATCGCCGACATGGCCAAGAAGGCCGACGGCGTCGAATCGACCACGCCCTTCGGCGAGGTTGCCGGCAAGTCGGTGAAAGGCCATGGCGGCTTCGGCTTCCGCAAGGAAGATACCGATCTGCAGGAAGCGTTCAACGCCGAGCTGAAGACGTTCCTCGGCTCGCCGGAGCACATCGCGCTGGTCGAGCCGCTTGGGTTCGGCAAGGACTATCTCCCCAACAAGACCACCGCGCAGCTTTGCGCGGGCGAGTAGGTTCCCAACTGCTGGCGGCGCGAAAGCGCCGCCCTTTTTTCTAGGGGAATCGCATGGGAATCCGTACGCTTGTCACCATGCTGGTCGTCGCGCTTGGCGTGATCGCCGCCTTGGCGACGCAGGAAGCCTATAGCCTGTTTCTGCCGGGGCTGCTGCAAGGCGCGGTCCTGACCATCGAGATCGCCATCCTCGGCAGCCTGCTGGCGATTGTCATGGGTGTGCTGGCAGCACTTGCAAGAATGTACGGCTCGGCGCCGCTCAGATGGCTGGCCACGGTCTATGTCGAGATCTTCCGCGGCACGTCGGCGCTGGTGCAATTGTTCTGGCTGTTTTTCGTGCTGCCGCAATTCGGTGTCTCGCTCGACGCGTTTGTGGTTGCCGTTCTGGCGCTCGGCCTGAACGTTGGCGCATACGGATCGGAAGTCGTGCGCGGCGCGATCCAGTCCGTCGCCCGCGGACAGTGGGAGGCGTGCACCGCATTGAACATGAGCCGCGTCCAGATGTTGCGCCGGATCATCCTGCCGCAGGCATTCGTCGCCATGATCCCGCCCTGGGGCAATCTGTTCATCGAGCTTTTGAAGTCGACAGCGCTGGTCTCGCTGATCACGCTTTCGGACCTCGCCTTCAAGGCGCAGCAGATGAACCAGAACACGTTCAAGACCATCCCGATTTTCACCCTCGTCCTGCTGATGTACCTGGCAATGTCGCTGGTTCTCACCATCGGCATGCGGCTTCTCGAAAGGCGGGCTTCGCTCGGGCTGGCGCGGGGGAGGGCAGAATGATCTGGGATTGGGCCTTCGCCTTGGAAATCCTGCCGGTGCTCGCCAGCGCCGCCATCGTCTCCATCGAGGCGACGCTGATCGGCTTTGCGCTTGCCGCCTCGCTTGGCTTGGTGCTGGCTGTCGTGCGCATAGCCGTGCCGTGGACCGGCTGGACGATTTCGGTGCTGGTGGAACTGATCCGTTCGACCCCGCTGCTGATCCAGATATTCTTCCTCTATTTCGTCTTCCCGAAGTTCGGCCTCGTGCTCGACGCCTTCACCGCCGGGGTGCTTGCCATCGGCATCCACTATGCCGCCTATTGTTCCGAGGTCTATCGCGCCGGTTTCGACAACATCCATCGCGGCCAGTGGGAAGCCTCGATCGCGCTCAATTTGTCGTCCTGGACGACGTTTCGCGACATCATCATCCCGCAGGCGATTCCGCCGATCGTTCCAGCGCTCGGCAACTATCTGGTCGCCTTGTTCAAGGAGACGCCATTGCTTTCCGCGATCGCCGTGATGGAACTGATGCAGACCGCCAAGATCATCGGCTCCGATACCTTCCGCTACACCGAACCGATGACGCTGGTCGGCCTGTTCTTCCTTGCCATGAGCCTGGTTTCGGCCGCGCTCATCCGCACGCTCGAACGCGTGCTCAACCGGAGGACCATGCGATGACGGAACAACCGATGGTCCGCTTCGACAATGTTTCGAAGCGCTACGGCGCGCTGACTGTTCTCGACGGGCTCAATCTGGAAATAGCACGCGGCGAAAAGGTCTCGATCATCGGCCCGTCGGGTTCCGGCAAGACGACAGTGCTGCGCATGCTGATGACGCTGGAGACGATCAATGACGGCGTCATCTGGGTCGAAGGCGAGCCGCTCACCCACATGGAGAGGAACGGCAAGCTTGTTCCCGCCGATCTCGCACACATCCGCAAGATTCGCGCCAAGATCGGCATGGTGTTCCAGTCGTTCAACCTGTTCCCGCACATGACGGCGATGCAGAACTGCATCGAGGCGCCGATTACCGTGCTCGGCATGAAGCGGGCTGATGCCGAGGCGCGTGCGGCCGAGCTGCTCGACATGGTCGGCCTGTCGGAGAAGAAGGACCACTATCCCTCGCAGCTCTCCGGCGGTCAGCAGCAGCGCGTCGCCATCGCCCGCGCTTGCGCCATGCGGCCCAAGATCATGCTGTTCGACGAAGTGACCTCGGCACTCGACCCCGAACTCGTCGGCGAAGTGCTTGAAGTCATCCGAAAACTCGGTAGGGAACATGACCTCACCATGCTGATGGTCACCCACCAGATGGGGTTTGCCAGGGAGTTCTCCGATCGCGTCTGCTTTTTCCACGCGGGTAAGATCTGCGAACAGGGACCGCCAAGCGAGCTGTTCGGCGCCCCCAAGAATGAGCGGACGCAGCAGTTCCTGCATGCTGTCCTGGAGGCTGGATGACGCTTGAGACAGATGCCACGCCCATGGCTGTGACCGCCGCGCCGCCGCGCCCGCTCTCGGCGCGGGAGCGGTTCGAGCGTATCTACCGGATACTGCGCGACCGCATCTGCCTGCTCGACTACGCGCCGGGCAGCCATCTCTCCGAGGAAGAACTTGCCCAGGAATTCCAGATCAGCCGCACGCCGGTTCGGCGTGTCCTGGCGCGCCTCGAATCCGAGGGTCTGGTTCAATCCGTTCATGGTGTCGGCACGATCGTCACCGACGTCGACATCGAGGAATTGCAGCAGGTCTATCACTTGCGCCTGGAACTGGCGCTCCTCGTCGGCAAGCTTTCGCCGATCCCGCGCACGGTGGACGACCTCGACCGGATCAGGGCGCTCATCGCGCGCTGCGATTCCGATATGCGCAATCCCGATCAGCGCGCTTTCCTGCGCCTCAACATGGATTTTTTCTACGAGCTCACGGCAATGACCGGCAACCAGCCGCTGCGCGAGATCAGCGAGCGCCTGTATGTTCAAGTCGCGCGCGTCGTCCTGAAGATGATGCCGCAGTTGGGCCTTGTCGAGGAGTACACTGCGTTCCGCCGCGAAATGGAAGATGTGCTTGCCGCCGCCGAGATCGGCGACTGGGAGTCCATCGGGCACATAAGGCGAGCTCATATCTCGATGAGCTTCCGCCGCATGATGCGCCATGCAGGCGAGGCCGGCACGTCCGATGGAACTCGGTAGTTTGCGTTCTAAAATCCCTCTTTCGCCTAGACGTTCCTCGACACAGTGATTTTGACAGGCCGGGGCCGATCGGCAGCGACCGTCGACAATTCCTGTCAGTGGCAAATCGCAAACCTCTAGGATTGGCCGAAACACCACTCCCTCGTCATCCTGGGGCGGAGCAAGGAGCGAAGCGACGCGGCGCAGACCCCAGGATCCATGCCGTTACCTGGCGGCAGTGCTCCAGCGGCTAGGGACCGAACGCTAGCCTCGCGGTCCCGGTTGAGTTGAAGGGTGACGAGCACCGTTGCGGATGCAAGCATCGTTCTGAACCGCTGCATTCTTCGGCTGATGTAACGGCATGGATCCCGGGGTCTGCGCTCCGCTCCGCGTTCGCTTCGCCCCAGGATGACGAAGGCGTGGTGACCTATGGCTAATCGCCAGCATTTGAACACCGGATCACGGCCGGCGGAAAACACCTCGCCGGCCGGCGATCAGCTTCAGCCAAGGCGCCAGATGGAAGGCGCTCATCAGCAAGTACATCACGACCATTCCGCTCAGCGGTGACATATCTTGCGCCGCCGAGCAGATCACGTCCGGCGCTCCGCTAAGAAGCGTCAGCAGCGCCATGATTGCAAAGGTCGGCGCGGCCGCCAGGGACAACCAGTCGGTGGTGCCGAGCGTGGCCGCGTTGCCGCTTCCGGCACAGGCAGCCGCAGTTTCGTGCCGAGCAGCAATCATCGTGCCGGACCTCCCGGGGAAATCGCCTGTCATCGCTCTTCTCCCTTCTTGTCCCGTGTCGTTCGCACCGTTTCGAAACGTGTCGTTTCGATACGGTGCGCTGGCTGTTAACCCTGAGATAGACTAGGACCGGATATCGAATGGTGAGAGTGACAAGTGTGACGGGATTCCGATGGACTCGCTGATCACCGCTGCTGCGCGCGCACTCGCGGCAGGTGATCCCCTCGGCGCTTTGAAGCGGGTCGCCCTGCGTGACGATGCGCCTGCGCTCGCGCTGCGGGGCATCGCGATGGCGCAGCTCGGCGATCTCGTTCGAGCAAAGGCTCTCCTCAAGAGTGCGGCGCGCGCATTCGGCCCGAAAGAGGCCGTGGCCCGTGCGAGGTGTATCGTGGCCGAAGCCGAAATTGCACTGGTCTCGCGTGACCTAACCTGGCCGGCGAAGACACTCGATGCTGCGCGGGCGACGCTTGAGAAGCACGGCGACCGCATAAATGCCGCGCATGCGCGCAATCTCGAGGTCCGGCGCCTGCTCCTGATCGGCCGCCTCGACGAGGCCGAGCGCATGCTCGCCGGATTCGACCCAACACCACTCCCGCCCGCGTCGAGGGCCGCCCACGAACTGGCGGTCGCGAGCGTAGCGATGCGCCGTCTCCAGACGAAAGCGGCGCGCGCTGCGCTCGCTCGGGCCGAGCACGCCGCGCGTGACGCCCATATCCCCGCGCTGACAGCCGAGGTTGAAAGCGCATCCCTCGTGATGAACACGCCCGCGGCGCGCCTGATCGCGCGCGGCGAGGAGCGCCCACTTCTGCTCGAGGAGGTAGAAGCACTGCTGGCCTCAGGGGCGCTCGTCGTGGATGCGTGCCGCAATGTCGTGCGGGTCGCGGGCACGGTCGTCTCGCTCGCGACGCGCCCGGTCTTGTTCGCGCTTGCCCGCGCGCTGGGCGAAGCCTGGCCCGCGGACGTGCCGAGGAGCACGCTCGTCGCCCGCGCCTTCGGCGGCAAGCACGCCGATGAATCGCATCGCGCCCGGTTGCGGGTCGAAGCCGGGCGGCTTCGCGTGGAGCTGCGGTCGCTGGTTGGGGTGAGCGCGACGAAGCGAGGCTTTGCGCTTAAGCCGCGCCGCGCACGCGAGGTCGTCGTGCTGGCACCGCCCGTCGACGAGCGGCATGCGGCGGTGCTCGCCTTCCTTGCCGACGGCGAGTCGTGGTCGAGCTCGGCGCTCGCGATTGCGCTCGGCACCAGCCCGCGCACCGTGCAGCGGGCGCTTGAGCAGCTTGCCGCAGCAGGCAAGGTGCAGTTTTATGGTCGCGGGCGAGCGCGTCGTTGGATGACCCCGCCGGTGCCGGGATTCCCGACAATCTTGTTACTCCCAGGTCCGCTGCCGGGTTACTAGGATAGAAACATGAAACGATCTGCAGCCGAAGTCCTCCGCGAATATGGCCCCTTTCCGGGTGCTGACCAGGTGAATGGGGTTACGTTCGACGGCGAGCACGTGTGGTTCGCGTCCGGAGACAGAGTGAATGCCTTAGATCCTGCGAGCGGGAACGTGGTGCGCTCGATCGATGTCGCCGCCCACGCAGGAACGGCCTTCGACGGTCAGCACCTTTATCAGATCGCCGAAGATCGCATCCAGAAGATCGATCCGAAGACCGGCCAAGTGCTGGCCACGATCCCGGCGCCTGGCGGCGGCGGCGACTCCGGGCTCGCATGGGCCGAAGGGACGCTCTGGGTGGGGCAGCATCGCGGCCGCAAGATCCATCAAATCGATCCCCAGACCGGGGCAGTTCTTCGCACCATTGAGAGCAACCGCGTCGTCACCGGCGTCACCTGGATCGATGGCGAGCTCTGGCACGGTACCTGGGAAGGTGACGAGAGCGACGTCAGGCGAATAGATCCTGAAACGGGAAAGGTCCTGGAGAAGCTCGAGATGCCGCCTGGAACAGGCGTGTCAGGGCTCGAGTCCGACGGCGGCGATCAGTTCTTCTGCGGCGGTGGAAACAGCGGCAAGGTGAGAGCCGTCCGCCGGCCCAGGCGAGCCACGAGCAAGTAACCGAAGCGGCCCTCACGGGCGCGCTTCCCACCTTGACGAGCCGGTCCTCCTGGGTCGCCGGCGGATCAAGCGCCCATCGACGTGGTGGAGTTCGTCGAAGAGGTCGCCGAACCACGCCTCGAACACTGCCACCTCGGCTTCCGTAACAGGAACATGTTCGTCGGTGACGATCCAGATCGAAAGGTCGTGCTTGGGCGGTCGGCCGGGAAAACGGCCGGGTAACCCAGCAGCCCTTCAAGCTGCGCGGATGTTATAAGTGGACGCGGGTGATTTGGACGGGACATTGTCCCGGAATCGCCCGCAAGGCTTCGGAGCGAACAGCCTTTCTCTACGCCAGAACCCGCTTCGCACTGCAGCGCGCAAAGACAGGCGCACGGCCGCGGGAGGCAGGCGGAGCGTGATCTGGCATGACCTGTTCATGTTGACAACAGGCTCAACGCTGTCGCCACCGGCAGATAGAGCGTGCGCGGCCTTTCGACCAAGGGCACGAAACCAAAGGCCGCGTAGAACGATGCGGCCTTGTCGTCGATGGCGTCGGCAAAGATGGCGTGCGCCCCAATGGGCGAGGTTTCTATGGTCTTGATGGCGTCGAACAGCAAGGCTTCGCCGAGCCCCTGGCCGGCATGGTCACTATGCCGGCCAAGCCAGCCGATCAGGACGGCCGAAACGGAAGGGTAGCGCGGCAGCTTCTTCGCCAGCGGCTCGGGAACCTCGTTCAGAGGCACGTTGCTGGAGGACAGGGTGTAAAAGCCGGCTACCCGGTCGGTCGCGATTTCCCTGGCAACGAAGCAGGTCGCGTATTTGCGCTTCACGTCCTGCGACACAACCTCGCGGAAATAGCTGTCGATCCGGTCGTTGCCGCAGGAGAAGTCCGTTCGCCTGTGTTTCTTCTCCAGCGGCTCGATGATGAAGCGGGCACTCACCGACGCTCGATCAGTTCGGCGTGCCGCTTTGCGGCGCGGGCCAGCCGCGCATTCGGTCTGGGCGGCTCGATCAGCGCCTCGGCGAAGCGGATTTGATCCGCGCGCGCGAGGCGCATGATCTCGGCATCCTCGACAACGCGCCGTGCGTCTTCGCCTGCGGTGGCGATGAGATAACCGGTCAGGGTCATGCCGCGCAGGCGGGCGGCGCGCTGCATCTGGTCATAGACCTGAACCGGGATGCGCGCTTCGAGCCGGGCGGTCTCGGTTTCGGCAAGGGGCTTAGGCATTGGTTTACTCCTTTCCGTATCATATACGGCAAGATGCCGTATCATTCAAGGGTGCGATCCTAACTCGTCGGGCAAACACAGGCTCGCGGCGGCTAGCCGCGGTGGGATCAACGGTCGACTTCTGCCCCATCCTCCTCTCCGGTCGTGGCTTGCCGCCGTCCGGCTCGCGAATTCAAACAGTATACATTATAGACTTAAAATATCTTGCCAGACGATCCAGCCTATGCTCCATTTGTGCCGGGAACATAGTCGACAGGTCGAATTCCATCGACATGGGGCTGCATTTCAAACGGGACAACCGCAAGAACACAGCCGCAATCATATACGAAATCTTCGCATGGGAAGGGCGTGGATGACGGAACCGATCGAGTTCAAACGGGTTGGCGAGGGCAACCTGCGTGCCCAGGTCTATCAGCAGATCCGCCTGACGATACAGCGCGGCGAACTGGCGCCTGGCCGGAAGCTCGTCGATGTCGATATTGCCGCCCAGCTCGGCATTTCCAGAATGCCTGTCCGCGATGCGTTGATGCAACTGGTGCATGAAGGCTATCTCGTCGGCACGACACGCGGCTTCACACTGCCCACGCTGACCGCGACGGATGTCGCCGACATTTTCGAGGTGCGCCGCCTGCTCGAGCCGCGGGCCGCCGCGCACGCCGCACGCACGCTTGACGCCACCGGCCTCAAGACGCTGGCGGCCGCGCTTCAGGAGGCGGAGAGAGCGGCCGCCGCCGGCGATGCCGACCGCTTTTTCCAGGCCAATTCGGCATTCAGGAATTGCTGGCTCGGCGCCGTCGAGAACGATCGCCTTTCACAGACAATTGCCCGGTTCGCCGACCACGTGCTCGTCGTCCGGTTAAGGACGCTGTCGCACCAGCCGACGCAGGCCGTCATCGTGGCCGGCATGCGCGCAATCTACGAGGCGTTCGTCAAGCGCGACGCTGTCGCGGCCTACGATCGCATGACGCACTTCATCCAGAACGCCGAGGAGCGGTTCATGAAGCTGAGCCCACCGTTTCAACATTCCAACGATGAGGGTGAGAGCATCCCGCTGCAGGGAAAATCATGATCAGAAAGCAGCATCCGCTGAAGGGGCCGAACAGGTTCAAGCTCGGCGTCTTCTCGATGAACGCCGATGGCGGCCTGGCGATGACCACCGTTCCCGAGCGTTGGCGCGCCCGCTGGGAAGACAACCTCAATTCCGCCGGCATCGCCGATCGCGCCGGCCTGGAGTTTCTGCTGCCGATCGCGCGCTGGCGCGGCTTTGGCGGTTTGACGCATGTGCGCGAATGGTCGTTCGAGACTTTCACCTGGGCGGCGGGTCTTGCCGTCGCCACGGAGAACATCGGTCTGTTCATGACGGTGCATGTGCCGCTGGTTCATCCGCTGCAGGCTGCAAAGGCGCTGGCAACGGTCGACCACATCTCCAACGGGCGTGCCGGTTTGAACATCGTCTGCGGCTGGAACCCAGACGAGTTCGCCATGTTCGGGCAGACGGTCGGCGAGCGGACCTACGATCAGGCCGAGGAATGGATCAACATTATCGAGCGTGCCTACCAATCCAGGGAGCCGTTCGATTTCGCCGGCGAGTTCTATGATCTGAAGGCGGTCGTCAGCCGTCCGCCAAGCCTGCAGGCGCCACGCCCGGTGACCATGAACGCCGCCTTCGGCGCACCGGGGCGCAATTATGCGGCGCGCCACTGCGACTATTTGTTTTCGACTTTTTCCGAAATTGCCGATGGCCGCGCGCATGTGGTCGACATCACCAACCGCGCCGCTGAGGTCGGACGCGAAGTCGGCGTCTACACCGTATGCCACGTCGTCTGCCGGGAGACCCAGCAGGAAGCCGAGGACTATTACCGGCACTACGCGCTGGAATGCGCGGACGAGGGCGCCGTCGACGAGCATATGCGCAAGAAGAAGGAATTCGCCAACTCGCATGACGCAAAGGCCTTCACCGAATATCGGCAAAGGTTCGCCGGCGGTGCTGGGACGTTCCCGCTCATCGGCACGCCGGAAAAGATCGTCGACGATCTCACCAAGATCATGGATCAGGGTTATTCCGGCGCCGCTCTCACATTCGTCAACTACACCTACGAATTGCCCTTCTTCTGTGATCGCGTGCTGCCGCTGATGCGCCAAGCCGGACTTCGAGTAAATTGATGCCGGCGGCTGCCAGTCCGACGACTTGGGTGCATGGGCACGACGCCATCGATCCGCGTGCCTTCAAGCAGGCGATGCGGGCCGTGGCGGGGTCGGTCGCCATCCTCGCGTCGGAGCACGGCGAGATCGGCTTTTGCGGAATCACGGCGACGGCGGTCTGCTCATTCAGCGCCGAGCCGCCTTCGCTGCTGGCCTGCGTCAACCGAAGCAGCACCTTCGGCTTGGCCATTCGCGAAGGCTTGCCCTTTTCCGTCAATCTTCCTGCCGGCGACCAGGAGAATGTTGCGCGTGCCTTCGGCGGCATGACCAAAGCCAAGGGCGTCGCGCGGTTCTCGTCCGGGTCATGGGTGCGCGGCGAAACCGGCGCGCCCTTGCTTGTCGGCGCGCGGGCGACGTTCGAGTGCCGGGTGGCCGAAATCATCGCGCGGGCATCGCACATGATCGTGATCGGCATCGTCTCGGGGGTCGCGCTGGACCGCGCTGACCGATCGCCGGTCTTCTACGCGCATGGGCGGTTCCTGACAGTAGGAGATGATGCCAACTAAAACTGCCGTTCACATGGCGGCGCAGCGACGCAATTCAGATCGGCCCGATCATAGGCCCAAATCATGGGCGAACTGATCTATCAGAGGGAGTACGGCAATGCGCATTTGGAAATCCCTTGTTCTGGCTGCACTCATGTCGGGTGTAGCGGGTATCGCCACGGCCGAGGAGGTTGTCCTCAACGCCGTGCATTTTACGCCGACGCAGAACGGCTACGCACAGAGTTTCCTGAAGTTCGTTCAGAAGGTGAACGAAAAAGGCAAGGGCGTTGTTCAGATCAATGTGCGCGGCGGGCCGGAGGTCATTCCGCCGATTCAGCAGGGCGCGGCGCTCAAGAGCGGCCTGATCGACCTGATCGACACACCGGCAGGTCAGTTCCTGGAACTCGTTCCGGAAGGCGAGGTTTTCTCCGCCTCGACGAAGACGCCTTGGGAGGTTCGCGAGAACGGCGGCTGGGATTTCATTAGCGGAATTTTCGAGAAGAAGGCCAATGTCCACCTGCTGGCGCATGTCGACGCGGGCTCGGGCTTCAACATCTTCACCATCGACGAACCCAAGCTCGATGATGAGGGCAGCATCGACTGGAGCAGCCTGAAGATCCGCTCGTCGCCGCTCTATCGCGATTTCCTCGAAGCCTTGGGCGCAACCGTCATCGTGCAAGCGCCGGGAGACGTCTACACCTCGCTCGAGCGCGGCGTCGTCAATGCCAACGCCTACACGGTGTTCGGCTATGCGTCCTTCGGCTGGGACAAGTTCACCAAATACCGCGTCGATCCGCAATTCTTCAAAACCGATGTGCTGGTCTCGATCAACAAGGCGAAATGGGACGCGTTGTCGCCCGAGGCACAGAAGCTGCTTGCCGATACGGCCGTCGAATACGAGCGCGCGAGCTACGATGCCAACCTTGCCGAGTCTGAAAAGCAGGCACAGGCGATGATCGACGGCGGGCAGAAGGTGATCAGCTTGACCGGCGCCGGCCGCGACAAATTCCTGGCGGCTGCCGCGCAGGCGAGCTGGGCGAGAATGACCAAACGCGATCCCACCAACATCGAACAGCTGAAGAAGTTCTTTCAATAGCCCGACGGGAGGGCGCCTTGCGCGCCCTCTCCCAGGTGGCACGAGGGGCCGTCATGGAGAAGTTGTTTGCAGCGATCGGGAAGCTGAGCCTTGCGCTGGCAGCGGCGGCGAAGGTGGTGCTTGGCCTCATCATTGTAGCGGTGGTCGCTGATGTGTGCGTCCGCAACCTGGGCCTGAGACCGCTTGCCTGGGCGGTGTCAGCGACGGAATACGGTCTGCTCTACGCGGCATTTCTGCCGATGCCCTGGCTGGTCCACAGCAAGGGCCATGTCTTCGTCGAGTTCCTGCGCAAGGCGCTGCCGGTGCGGGCTCGGGCGGTCCTTGAAAAGCTGGTCTATCTCGCCTGCACTGGCGTCTGCCTCTACCTTGGCAGCGTCGCACTCGCTTCCCTGATAGGCGCCGTGTCGGGCGGCGACTACGAGACGCGCAGCTTCGACATGCCGAAATGGCTGGTCTTTCTGCCCATCGCGCTCGCCTTCTACCTCTCGGCGCTGGAATGGCTCAGATACCTGCTCGGCCATGACACGCTGTACACGCTCGATCCCTTGGAAATGGAAGGGCTCTGACCGGTGGCCTGGCTGTTTCCATTCGCCGTGCTTGTCGGCGCCATCCTTGTGTTGATGGGCCTTGGGCTGCCGGTCGCCTTCGCGTTCTTCGTCACCAATGTGATCGGGCTGTACCTGTTCTTCGGCGGTTCGATCGGCGTGACGCAGATGGTCGCCAACTTCTCCGACGCTGTCTCGACCTATGCGCTGGCCCCTCTGCCGATGTTTCTCGTCATGGGCAGCCTGTTCTTCCGCTCGGGCCTCGGCGAGAAAGTCATCTACGCGCTCGACCTGTGCATCGGCAATCTGCGGGGACGTCTCGCCTATGTCGTCCTCGCCGCCGGCACGATCTTTTCCGCCCTGTCAGGTTCGAGCCTCGCCAATACCGGCATGATGGGCTCGCTGATGGTGCCCGAGATGCTGAAGCGGGGCTACAAGCCGCACATGGCCTACGGGCCGGTGCTTGGCGCCGGAAGCCTTGCCGTCATCATCCCGCCATCCTCGCTGGCGGTCCTGCTCGGCTCGCTGGCCCAGATCGACGTTGGCGCGCTGCTCATCGCCGGTGCTCTGCCTGGACTGCTTCTCGTTGTCATGTATGCGACCCTGATCTTCGCACAGACGAAGATCGACCCGGACGCTGCTCCGCACTATCCGGTGCCAGCCGTTCGTGCGGCCGAGAAGGTGAGGGCAGTTGCGGTCAACATCATTCCGATGAGCGTCATCGTGTTCATGGTGGTGGGCACGATCATCCTTGGCATAGCGACACCGACGGAGTCGGCGGGGCTCGGATGTGCCGCCGTCGTCGCGTTGCTGCTCGCCTACCGGAGGTTCAGCTGGTCGGTCGTCTGGAAGTCGCTGGACGACGCGATGAAGGTCACGGGTATGACCTTCCTCATCATCTCGGCTTCGACAACGTTCTCGCAGATATTCGCCTTCTCCGGCGCGTCGAGCGGCTTCATCCAGTTCATCGTGGGCTACGATTTTGGACCGTACTCCATGCTGCTCCTGATGGTGCTCGTCGTCCTGCTGCTCGGCATGTTCATGGATCAGGTCTCGATGATGCTGATCACGCTGCCGATCTTCCTGCCGATAGCCCAGCAATTCGGCTACGATCCCGTGTGGTTCGGGCTGATCCTGCTGCTCGCCTACGAGGTCGGCTTCACCACGCCGCCGTTTGGTCTGCTGCTGTTCATCATGCTCGGCGTTGCGCCGAAAGGCACGTCGCTCAAGACGGTTGCACTGTCGGCGGCGCCCTATATCGGCCTGACCCTCCTGCTGATCCTGCTGATTGTCCTGTTTCCGCAAATCGCCCTCTTTCTTCCGAACTTGATCTAGCCGAACCCGATCCTGCAGGTGTTCACATGCGCTTTGCCTATCTCGCTTTCTTCCACGACGACCGCCAGGCAAACCTGGCCATCGCCCGTGAAGACGTTGACGCTGTGAGGCGCGTGCTCGCGGCAACGCCGGGCCTTGCGCTTGCAAACATCTATCTGCCCGAAGTGGCGACGGACATGTTCAACAAGGACGGCCCACCGCCGGTCTTTGGCTTCCAGCTCTATTTCGACGAGCTGACGGACATGGAGGCGGCGCTCGCACCGTCCGGCCATTTGCAGGCACTTGCCGCACCGGGCGTACTGTCGAGCATCGCCGGGTCGAGGCCGACGCAGCAGGCAATGTGCGTGCGTCCGTTTCCCGTCGACGATGCCGGCGTCAAGACGTCTGGGCTCCCCTGCAGTTACCTTGTCCACTACCCCGGGCCGGCCGAAGACATGAATGGCTGGCTCTACCACTACGTGACGCATCATCCGCAATTGATGCGGGGTTTCCCCGGCATTCGCCACATCGAGGTTCTGTCGCGGCTGGATTGGTGCGGCTCGCTGCCTTGGCCGCGGGTCGACCATATGCAGCGCAACCGGGTCATGTTCGACGGTCCCGCGGCGCTGACGCACGCGCTGCAATCGCCGGCGCGGCTGGAGATGCGCGCCGACTACCAGACCTTCCCGCCCTTTTCAGGCGGCAGCCGGCATTTCCCGATGTCGACGGAAGCCGTGCATCCTTTGCCGAGGGCCGCCGCCAAGTAGCGCGAACAGTTTTCGCCGACACCGAAAAACCTTTGGAGATTTCATGTACGACTTTCGAAGAAAATGTACCTCTCTCGACCGCCTTATCGGCACCTTCTGCGCCATCCCGCATCCGGTGGCGGTCGAGGTGACGGCCGCCAGCGGCGTCGATTTCCTGTGCATCGACTGGGAGCATTCGCAGATTGGCCGCGAACGGATCGAGGATCTGGTCCGCGCCGCCGATGTCCACAGGGTTCCTGCGATGGTGCGCGTGCCGGGCCACACGCCGGAGTGGATCGCGGCCGCGCTCGACGCTGGCGCGTCAGGCGTCCTGGTGCCGCGCATCTCGACGGCCGAGCAGGCGCGCATGGTGGTCATGGCCAGCCGTTACCCGCCTGCCGGCGCACGCGGCGTCGGTCCGGGCCGCGCCGCCGGCTATGGCTACAGGATTCCGGATTACCTCAAATCCGCCAACGAGACCCTGACGATTGCGATCCAGGTCGAGACGGCCGAGGGCCTCGCCAACATCGACGACATTGTGAGGGTTGACGGCGTCGACGTGATCTTCATTGGCCCCGGCGACCTGTCCGTGTCGATCGACGCCATGGGGCCGGCCGGCCAGGACAAGCTCAATGCTGCGATCGTCAGGATCGCGGCCGCGGCGCGCGCGGCCGGCAAGGCCGTCGGCATCTTTCGCCCTTCGGCGGACGATGTCGGCAAATGGTCGAAGCACGGCATCAGCTTCTACATGCTGGCCAGCGATACGATGTTCCTCGGCGCCGGCCTTGCCGCCGGGGCCGCCTCCGCGCGCAGCGCCTGATAGCCAAGAGTTCGACATGAAGATAATCAAGACCGACGGCGTGTTGTCAGTCGAGGCAGAGCAGTTGCGCTACCTCGACGGCCTGAACGCCGAGTTCGTCGAAAAGACGCTCCTCACGGAGGACGCCCTGATCGAACAGTGCCGCGACGCCGATGCGCTGATGATCTTGCGGGAGCCGATCACGGCCCGCGTTCTGGCCGAGTTGAAGAAGCTCAAGGTTATCGGGCGGTTCGGCGTAGGCCTCGACTCGATCGACGTCGAGGCCGCCAGCCGTGCCGGTGTTCAGATAACCTACGTGCCGGACGCCAATCTGGTGGAGGTCAGCACGCATGCCATGGCGCTAATCCTGGCCCTGACGCGCAGGCTGAAACAGTTCGACAGCGCAGTTCGTGCCGGCCGCTGGGCTGCAATGGCTGACGGCGCCGGCATTACGCGGCCCGACAGGCAGGTCTTCGGGCTGATCGGCTTCGGCCAGATCGGACGCCTGACTGCCGAGCGGGCGCGGGTCTTCGGCTTTCATATCATCGCCTACGACCCGCATATGCCGGCGGAGCGCATTGCGGCGGGCGGCGCGGAACCGGTCGGTTTCGACGAGCTGCTTGCCAGGGCAGACATCGTCTCACTGCACGTTCCCGCGACGCCGGAGACCAGAAACATCATGTCGGCCAAAACCCTGTCGCGCATGAAGGAAGGGGCAATCCTTATCAACGTGTCGCGTGGCGGCCTTGTCGACGAGGTCGCGTTGGCGGATTTGATCCGGCGTCGCCATCTGGCGGGCGCCGGCATCGACACGTTCGAGCAGGAGCCGCCTTCGCCCGACAATCCGCTGCTGGCGCTGGACAGCGTCCTGGTCAGTCCACACGCGGCGCACTACTCGACCCAGTCCTACGCCGAGGTTCGCAACAAGGTGTTTGCCGATGTCGCATCGGTCCTGCGCGGCGGCAAGCCGGTCTATCCGGTCAACCGGGTGTGACCAATTCTCGAAGGCGGCGCCGCCCCTCATCCGCCTGCCTCCGCAGAACTTGGGTTCCTCGCCCCACGAAGTGGGGAGAGGTGGCCCGGCGAAGCCGGGACGGAGAGGGGGCCTTCGCGGCGGCTGGGAATGTTCAAGGCTCCCGATGGACTTCCTTATCATGCTCGCGCCCCGTTCCTCACGGGTTCTGGCTTCGCGAATGTCGTCCCCCTCTCCGTCCCGGCTTCGCCGGGCCACCTCTCCCCCGCTCCACGGGGGCGAGGAACCCAAGTCCTGCAAACCGGCGCTTGCAGGGCAAAGGGCAGCGCAAACCTGGAGTGATTGCCTCGCAACCACGGGTGGTTTCAACTTGACAGGTGACGGCAGTTATGCTAGGAATTTATTCACAGTGCTGATTTGCGCCAACGACCTGCCGCCGAGGCGGGTTTTGTTTCAGGGGGCTCGGCGCGCCATCCCTCACAGGCACTGCGGTCCACTGTCGAAACAGGCACGGACCAAATGCAGCCCTTCTTCGATGTGGGCCGTGGGGATGGCACCATACCCCAGCATAATCCCGGCTCGTGGGATCGCGCTCACGGCGAATCGTGACAGGACCTGGATGGCGACGCCGCGGTCGGCAGCACGGCGGGCGATCTCGGCGATCCGGTCCGCCGACATTCTCCGGGCCAGAGCGGTGAGATGGAGCCCCGATGTCGACGGGATGAGCTCGAGATGCTCGGCAAAATCACGGGTGATGGCGTCCGCGAGGATCTTGTGCCGTTCCCGGTAGACTGCGCTCACCCGGCGGACGTGACGTGCAAAAGCGCCCTCATCCAGGAAACGCGCGAGTGCCGCTTGCGTAAGGGTCGATGAATGCCAGTCGCTGACGAATTTCGCTTTGTGCAGGGCCGCTCGCAGCGATGGCGGCGTCACCAGGAAGCCCAGCCGAAGCGTCGGCAGCATCGTCTTTGAGAAGGAGCCGACGTAGACGACCCGGCCCTTTGCGTCGAGCGTCTGCAACGGCTCGAGGGGACGGCCACCGAACCGGAACTCGCTGTCGTAGTCGTCTTCGATGATGGCGGCGTTGTTTTGCTCGGCCCATGCCAGAAGCGCCTGCCGGCGCGGCAGCGTCATCGTTACGGAAAGCGGATATTGATGAGAGGGCGTGACATACACGGCTCGGATTCCGCGCGGCAGCGCATCAACGACCAGCCCCTGGCGATCCACCGGTACGCCGACCACGCGAAGGCCCAACGCCTTGAACAACTGCCTCGGAGGGCCGTATCCCGGATCTTCGACGGCAATTCCGTCGCCCGATGCCAGCAGGACGCGTGCCAGGATATCGAGAGCCTGCTGCGTACCGTTCGTAATAATGATGTCGTCCGCTGAAGCCCTGACCCCTCGAGAGATGCCTATATGCCGGGCGATTGCCACCCTGAGATCGTGGCGCCCGGCGGGGTGCTCATAAGTGCCGGCAGCCGTTTCGTCCGAACGCAGCGCCCAGGTCACCGACCGCCGCCATGACCTGTGCGGAAACAGCGAAGCATCGCAAAGCCCAGAGCGAAAGTCGAACTGCGGCGGCTTGTCGAACACGATCGGGGGAAGCACTATCGATTGCCAGATCTGGCGCGGCTGGAGCGCGCCAGTGGATCGGTGTCTTGGCTTTTCGCGCCTGGCCGGTGCGTCCAATTCGCTGACGAATGTCCCGGATCCCTGCCGGGACCTCACGAACCCTTCCGCGGCGAGCCGCTCATAAGCAACCGTCACGGTGGCACGCGACACCGCCAGAGCCCTCGCCAGTTCGCGGCCGGGCGGCAGCGGGTCGCCTGGCCGCAGCCGCCGATCCAGAACGGCGCGCCGGATCTGACGATAAATCTCGCCGGTCAGGTCCTTGCGCCCGACCAGGCTTATGTGAAAGTCCGTCATGGTTCAGTAGTTAGAATTGGTCTGACAGAAACACAAGAGTTTGGCACTTTGACCGGTCCTCCTGCCTGTTGCGCTGCCTGGGCCTGGCAGGGTTCCCGATACCAACAGAATTGGACTGGCCAAGAATGCATGAATTGGCACTTCTATCAGTCCTGTAGTCTCCTTACAATCCAATGCCTCGGCGGCAAGGGCAGGAGCGGATGGCTGGAAGAAGGAGGCTGAAATGCCTCGCACGAAAACTCACATCGATCACTCGTCGAAAGTGCGACTACTTCTTGGATTTGGGTTGAAGACCACAATCGACGCCCTCAAGACTTGGCAACAGACCGTCTCAAGACGTCGGGCAATCGCGGATTTGCCCCCCGAGCAATTGAGGGACATCGGTCTTACCGAGGCCCCCGCGCCGGTGCTTGAAGTCAAGGCAGGTTTAATCACGAACTTGATATCGATGAGGTAAGCCGACCGCCGGTCCGTTTCAGCTGTAACCGATTGTCCGAATCCCGAAATCACCCCGTAACCTGGCCTGCTGAGATTCAGCGGGCTTGGAACCCGCGCGGTCCGTCCGTCATGAGAGGAGTGAAATGATGCGCACCCAGGAGCTTCCTTCCGCCGTCCCGCTGATGGCGCTTTCGACCGGTTTCTGGGCCTTCAAGACTCTGGCCGCGGCGCACGAGTTGGACCTCTTCAGCCGCCTTGCGGGCGGCGCCGGCACGACGGCTGCCGGGCTGGCGGAAGCGCTCGGTCTGCATCCACGCCCGTCCGAGATGCTGTTGACCGGCTGCGCTGCACTCGGGCTTCTGGAGAAAACGGATGGCCGTTATCGCAATACGCCGTTAAGCGAAGCCTATCTCGTGAAGGGCAAGCCGTATTACTTCGGTGGCTTCGTGCAGATGGCCGACAAGCGGCTCTATGCGGGCTGGGGCAAACTTGCCGAAGCGCTGCGCACGAACCGGCCAACCACGTGGGACCCGGCAGTGCAATCCTCGATATTCGACGGCGAGGATCCGACGATGCTGGCACTCTTCTGGGAGGCGATGCATTCGCTCTCCACGATGACCGCGCGCAAGCTCGGCGAAGCCGTGGACCTCAGCCATTTCCGCCGCCTCCTGGACATCGGCGGCGGATCGGGCGCGTACGACATCGAGCTTTGCAAACAGTATGGCGAGTTGCGCGCGACCGTGTTTGATCTGCCGCATGTGGCCGCGATCGCCGCGGGAAAAGTCAACGAGGCCGGCTTGGCCGACCGCATCGAGACCGCCGGCGGCAGCTTCTTCGAGCAGCTTCCGAAAGATCACGACGTGCATCTCCTGTCGATGATCCTGCACGATTGGGACGAGGCGAAGAACCGCGCCCTGCTCAGCCGGTCCTTCGAGGCTTTGCCGAGCGGCGGCGCAGTCGTCATCAGCGAGCTTCTCGTCAATGACGAAAAGACCGGGCCGGCGCCGGCCGCGCTGATGAGCCTCAACATGCTGATCGAGACGGAAGGGCGAAACTACACGCCGGCCGAATATTCGGCGTGGCTCGAGGGAGCCGGATTCCGGCGCATCGAGACGGTCTGGTTCGACGCACCCGCCGCGAACGGCGCCGTGATCGGCCGCAAGCCCTAAGCAGGTTCCGCAAAAGTGTCCCACGGTTTTGCGATCAGAACCTGC